>DASTMN010000034.1:0-18778 GCA_035714165.1 Rhizomicrobium sp. | reverse complement strand
TTGCCGGGGGTTAGCCCCCGCACCATTGGGGCGCGGCGGCCGCCGTGGCGGGACCGCACCAGATGGTGTTGATTTTCACTTCAAAGCGTTGCCGGGTTGTCTCGGCAGCGACATGCCAGGCCTGTTTATGGCCGGCATCGTGGCGGTGATGATGGCCATGCCGGTGTTCCGGGAAGGCATGCGCGCCGGCCGCGCCCGCCGGGATCGCCAGCAACGCGAGCATCGCCAGAAACTTTCCCGTCCTGTTCATGCTGGTCCTGTTCATCGGGCCGATCCCCATTGCCGTTTTCATGTCCGCATCCTGCATGCGTCCGCCTGAACCGGGTCTGGACGCGATGTTCATGTGCGGTTCATCGCGGCAGGTTTTTGCGCAACAAGAAACCCCGCATCTTGCGATGCGGGGTTTCTGACTTGACGCTTGGGGCCCTGTGGGGAGGGGCATACCACGGGCCTTACGCCCCAAGATTTTCTAGAGCCGGATGACGCGCCCGTTATGGGCGTTCACCTGCACCATGCGGACGCGGCCATAACGGTCCTGCACCCGCACCGTGTAGCGGTCGCCGCGCACCAGGCGGGGCGTGCCGATCATCCGCATGTCGTGGCTGCGCAGGATGTGGCGGATCCGCAGATGGTCGGCGCGGCGGTCATCGCGGCGGATGTCCTGCTGATAGCCGGGGCGCCAGCCGTCATGACGATAGGGCTGGGCCGAGGCCGTGCCGGCCACGCCCGCCGCCGCGATCACCGTCAGGGCGGCCACCGTCAGAAATTTCCTGGTTCCGAACATTGTCGTCTCCTTCTTCATTCCTTTGGACGGAAAACGGGGTTGTCTTGCCGTCCATGAGCCGCACAATGGCCGGGCGGGCCTGAACCGGGGCTGGATGGGGTGTTCATTCGGGGTTCATGTCCCACGCCATAAAAAAGCCGCATGCACACCCGGATTTTCACTGCTGTCCTGCTGGGCTTCCTGGCCCTGGGCGCCGCCGTTCTCCCGGCGGGGGCGCAGCCGCGCTGGCATGACGGGCGCGAGGGCGTGCAGCCGTTGGACCGCATCCTGCCGGGCATCCGCCGCCAGCATCCGGGCACTTTCTATGACGCCCAGCCCACCTATGGCCCCAATGGCGATCCCCAGTACCGCCTGAAATGGATGACGCCGGAGGGCCGGGTGATCTGGTTCGACGCCGATGCCCGTTCGGGCCGTGTGCTGGGGCAGGCCTCGCCCCGCGAACGGATGCAGGGCCGCCAGCCCTATATGGGCGATCCCTATGACCGCGGCTATGGCCGCATGCGCGAACAGCAGAGGCAGGAGCGCGGCCTGGCGCCGCCTTCGCGCTATGGCAATGGGGTCCCCTATGGTAGTTCCTATGACCGGCGCGGTGACGGCGACGGTGATCGCCGTGGCCGTGGCCGCCGGAGCCGCGATTAGGACTTGGCAAATTAGGGCCTGGCAATTTTAGGGCTTGGTAATCAGGGACAAAGCCATGCGTATCCTGCTGGTCGAGGACGACAAGGACCTCCAGCGCCTGCTGAAAAAGGCGCTGGCCGATGCCGGTTATGTGGTGGACAGCGCCCTGGACGGCGAGGAAGGCCATTTCCTGGGCGATACCGAGCCGTATGACGCGGTGATCCTGGACCTGGGCCTGCCCAAGATGGACGGCGTCAGCGTGCTTCAGAAATGGCGCAAGGACGGCAAGGCCATGCCGGTGCTGATCCTCACCGCCCGCGACCGCTGGAGCGACAAGGTGACCGGTTTTGACGCGGGCGCCGACGATTATCTCGCCAAGCCCTTCCATACCGAGGAATTGCTGGCCCGCCTGCGCGCGCTGCTGCGCCGCGCCGCCGGCATCGCCACCGCCGATATCGAGATCGGCCCGCTGCGGATCGATCCCCGTGCCTCCCGCGTCACGCTGGACGGAAACCCGGTCAAGCTCACCAGCCAGGAATACCGGCTGCTGGCCTATCTGGCCCATCATCGCGGCAAGGTGGTGTCGCGCACCGAACTGGTGGAGCATCTCTACGATCAGGATTTCGACCGCGACTCCAACACGATCGAAGTTTTCATCGGGCGCCTGCGCAAGAAACTGGATGCAGGCCTGATCCAGACGGTGCGCGGCCTTGGCTATTCTCTCGACGATCCGAAATTGGGCGGCAACGATACGGACGCCTAGCTCCTGGGGGCTTGAATCCCTGCGGCTCCGGTCGCTGGCCGCCCGCCTGATCGCGGCGGCGGCGATCTGGACCATGCTGGGGCTGGCGGTGGGCGGCGTGGTGCTGTCCGGCGCCTTCCGCCAGGCGATCCTCAGCGGCTTCGACACCAAGCTGCAATCGGACATGGATGGCCTGATCGCGGCGGCCGAGCCTGATCCCAATGGCGGCGTGATGCTGCAAAGCCGCTTCCTCAACCACAATTTCGACCGCGTTTATTCCGGCCTCTACTACCAGATACGCTCCGGCAAGAGCGGCGGGCAGATTTCGCGCTCGCTGTTCGACCGCGAATTGTGGCCGGGCGGCGAGGAGCAGAAAGGCCCCCTGCGCCTGGGCTATGCCGACGGGCCGGAAGGCCAGCACCTGCGCGTGGTGTCGCGCCGGGTGGACCTGACGCCCTGGAAGAGCGGCGAGGGCGAATACACGTTCATGGTGGCGGGCGACATGGCGACAGTGGATTCGCAGGTGGCCGAGTTCAACACCACGCTGTTCTGGTCCTTCCTGCTGCTGGGCTTCGGCCTGATCGTCGCCATCCTGTTGCAGGTCCGCATCGGCCTTTTGCCGCTGCGCAAGGTCAGCCGCGGCCTGGCGCGCATTCGCGGCGGCGAGGCGCGGCGGCTGGACGGCCAGTTCCCCACCGAGATTGCGCCCCTGGCGACCGAACTGAACTCGCTGATCCAGCACAGCGAGGAAGTGGTGGGCCGGGCGCGCACCCATGTCTCCAATCTCGCGCATTTCCTCAAGACGCCGCTCAGCGTGCTGGCGGCGGAAGCCGACGCGCATGAAAAGGTGCCGGGGGCGGGACCCTTGGCCGATACGGTGCACAAGCAGGTGGCGTCGATGCGGCGGCAGGTGGATCACTATCTCAGCCGCGCCCGCGCCGCCGGTTCGCTGGATGTGCTGGGCAACCGCACGCCCGTCGCGCCGGTGCTGGCCGACCTGTCGCGGGTGATCGCCCGCATCCATGCGGCGCGCGGCATCGCGATCGATTCCGTGTGCGAGGATGGCCTGTATTTCCGCGGCGAGCGCCAGGACCTGGAAGAGATGGTGGGCAATCTGGTGGACAATGCCTGCAAATGGTCGCGCGGGCAGGTGCGGGTCCGCTGCACGCGCGCGGCGGGCCGCCTGACCCTGACGGTCGAGGATGACGGCCCCGGCCTGTCGGCCCAGGAGCGGACCCAGGTGGGCGAGCGGGGCGAGCGCCTGGACGAAAGCGTACCCGGCTCCGGCCTGGGGCTGGCCATCGTGCGGGATATTTCCAAGCTTTACGGGGGATTTTTCGCACTGGACGCCAGCCCGATGGGCGGGGTTCTGGCGCGGCTGGAACTTCCGGCAATTCAGTAAAAGAAACAGGGCATTAACGATACCTGCCTAATGTGGCCACGCGCATCGGGCCTGTCTGAAGACGGGACTGGTGGCGGGAGTGGGTATGATTCCGTCCGAAAAGTCCGGATTGCTGAATGCGTTTCTCGGCGGCCTGCCGGGACAGGCGGCCGCGCGTCTGGCGATGGCGGTGGAAGCCGATCGCCTGGCTGACGGCCATGCCCTGCCGCATGACGATATCCTCAGCGGCCTGCGTCCCGTCCTGCGCCGCGAGAATTACAAGCGCACGCCCACGCCGTTGCGGCTGTTGTGCAGGCCCTTCCAGGACCTGTTGTCGTCCGCGCCGCGCACCGCCAAGCAGAAGGGCATCATCGCCCGTTCCAGCCTGATGCCCATGTGGGACTGGCTGCATGTGCTGGATGCGGCCGAAACCGAACGCTATGCGCGCGAAACCAAGGCGCTGCTGCTGGCCCATCGCGCCGACGAAGCGCGGGCGTGTGCCGCGGCCTTTGCGCCGGTGGCTGCCGCCGCGCTGGCCGACGGCCTGGCCGACCGCGCCCATGCAGAGACCCTGCTGGGGTCGCTGGCCTGCGCGGATGTCGAGGAAATAGCGCTGCTGCTGCCGGCGACGGACGAGATCGCCGCCTTGCAGGAGCTTCTGGCGATCCCGCCACACAGCTTCGGCGAGCAGCTCGTCTGGCAGGTGCGTGAAATCTATGACGCGGTGGCGGCGAGCCATCCCGATGCCGCGCCTTATATCGCCGTCATCACCATGAACCGGCTGCAGAAGCCGTGGGAGGCGCTGCGCCTGCCGCTGCTGGTGACGCGCCACACCGATGAAGTCCTGATCTCCAAGACCGACATGGGGTTGGTGGGCGAAATCCTGTTCGCCCGCATGGATTCGCTGAAGGCCTCGATCCAGGCCGCGCGTCATCCGCTGTTCGACACCGAAGTGCTGATGTCGGAGGTCAAGATCTTCGCCGACCTGTCCAGCCATATCGTCAAGGAAATCGAGATCCGGCGCGAAGGCGAGTGGGGCAAGCGCCTTCTGGCCGAACGGGTCGAGATCGGCCGGGTGATGGAAGGTTTCATGGACCGCGCGCCCCGGGAATTCGCCGCCGCCCTGCCCATGCACAAGGCGTCGGGCGCCGATTTCAGCCGGCCGGTCAGCGCCGACAAGCGCGAGATGGCGCTGCGCTATGTGCGGCTGGTGACGGGCAGCCGCAATTTCGCCGCCGCCGCCTCGTTCGGGGCGCGCCAGAAGGCCGCCGCCGAGGACCTGTCCACGCTGCTCAAGCGCTATAACGAAGACCTGATCCGGGCCATGAAGGTTGCCGATCCGGCGCAGGCCGAGGCGGTGGCGACGCAGTTCCAGCTTTGCGTGGAACTCACCGGCATCCTGTTCAGCGAGGAAGAAGCCGAACTGCTGCGGCGCAGGGCGCGCGCGGCGCAGGCGGCCGCTGCCGCGTAATCCCGATCCTGTGGCCAATTGGCGGCCCGCAACCTGAACCCGGCATGAACGGCCCAGGTTCCCGCGCGAAATATCGTCTTTGACATTGAACCGGGAGAGGCGTCTCCTAATTGTCTTCGGGAGGGGCAAGCCCGAGATTTTTGGAGACGTTCCAGATGTTCCGTACACCCATCGTCGCCGCGCTGGCGGTCGCCCTGCTGGGCGGAACCGCGCTGGCGCAACCGGCAAGCGCGCCGCCCACCAGCCTGTCGGACAGCGCGCGCAGCGCCCCCGATTATGACGATTACGCGCCGTCCGGCCGGACCAGCCAAACCCAAACTGCTCAGGCGCAGACCGCCGACGATCGCGCCCGCCGCGACATTTTCTGCCGCCGCGATGCGGCGGCCCGTACCGGCTACACCACGCCTCGCGAGGCGGCGCGCGACGAGCAGGTGCGCGGCACCATCGGCGGCACACTGGGCGGTGCGGCGCTGGGCGCGATCATCGGCGGCGCCACCGGCGGCAATGCGGGCACCGGCGCGGCCATCGGCGCGGGCGCGGGCCTCTTGGCCGGCACCGCCATCGGCTCCAGCAACGCCCGCCAGGCGGCGCGCGATGTCGAGGCCGATTATTCCGACGCCTATTATGCCTGCATGAACCAGGACTACCGGCGCGAGGCGGCCTATGACGCCTATGACGATTACGATTATCCGCCGCCGCCCCCGCCGGCCTATGCCTATGGCCCGCCCCCGCCGCCGGTCTATTACGGACCGGCCTATGGTCCCGGCTATTATCCCTATTACGGCCCCAGCTTCTCGCTGGGCTTCGGCTTCGGCGGCGGCCCCCGCTATCACGGCGGCTGGCGTGGACGCCGTCACTAGGCACGGCTAAGGCGATTTGACGCTTTTGCGTCAGGGCGGCCGGGGCGGTATGGTCCCGGCCGTTTCGTTTTCGGATATGTCCATGCCGCCCAAAGCCAATCCGTCCAAGCTCAATCCGCTGCAATTGCGGACCCTGACGCTGCTCCAGGCTATCGCACGGATTCCCGATGCGGCACAGGCGACGCCGGACGGCGACATCGCCATCACCGCCTTCCCGCATGCGCATGGCGATCATTTTCATCTGGGCGATGCGGTGGTGCGCGGCAGCGACGCCACCGGCCTGGAAAACCAGAATGTGTGGAACGCGCTGGCCCGCAAGGGCCTGGTCAAGGCCGAATGGCCGCACCAGATCGCCCTGACGCCGGATGGCGTCGCCTATGACACCGGCATTGCCGACCAGATCCTGCACAAGGGCGGCGGCCACTAGATGAATCCGCGCCAGGCGAAGCCGCACCGATGAACACCAAAAAGAAACGCCGCCTGGCTTTCGTGCTCGCGCTGGTCGCGGCGGGTGTCGTGCTGGCGGTGGCGGTGATCTATCAGCTCGGCCAGAACACCATGTATTTCCGCAGTCCCACCGATGTGGCGACGGGCCAGGTGCAGCAGGGCGTGGCCTTCCGGCTGGGCGGGCTGGTGGCGGCGGGCAGCGTGGAACGCGGCCCCGGCGCGCAGGTGCGGTTCGCGGTCAGCGACGGCCAGCATGCCGTGCCGGTGACCTTCAAGGGCGTGCTGCCCGCGCTGTTCCGCGAGGGGCAGGGCGTGGTGACGCTGGGTGCGGTCAATGAAACCGGCAATTTCATCGCCAGCGAAGTGCTGGCCAAGCATGACGAAAAATACATGCCGCCCGAAGTGGTGGAATCGCTGAAGCGCAGTGGCCGCTGGAAGGAAGGCGAACAGTGACGGGCGAGCTGGGCCAGGTCGCGCTGTGCTTCGCGCTGGCGCTGTCGCTGGTGATGACCGGCGCGGGCCTTGCGGGCGTGCGCCAGGCCAATGCCGCGGCGCGCGGCATCGCGACCGGCGCCGCGCTGGGCCTGCTGGTTTTCACCGCTTTGGCGTTCGGCGCGCTGACCTATGCCTATGTCACCTCGGATTTCTCCATCCAGACGGTGGCCAACAATTCCAACACGCTCAAGCCGCTGATCTACCGGATCAGCGGCGTGTGGGGAAACCATGAAGGCTCCATGCTGCTCTGGCTGCTGGTGCTGGCGCTCTATGCCGCGCTGGTGGCGCTGCTGGGGCGCGGCGGCCCGCGCCTGACCAGCGGCGCGGTGGGCATACAGGGCCTGCTGGCGGTGGCTTTCCTGCTGTTCATCCTCTTCACGTCCAATCCCTTCCTGCGGCTCGATCCCGCGCCGTTCGAGGGCGCGGGCCTGAACCCGCTGTTGCAGGACATCGGCCTGGCCCTGCATCCGCCCATGCTCTATGCGGGCTATGTCGGCCTGTCGGCCTCCTTTGCCTATGCCGCCGCCGCGCTGATGGTGGGCGAGCGGGGATGGGCGCGCGCCGCGCGGCCCTTCATGCTGCTGGCCTGGATCGCGCTGACCTGCGGCATCGCGCTGGGCAGCTGGTGGGCCTATTACGAACTGGGCTGGGGCGGTTTCTGGTTCTGGGACCCGGTGGAGAATGCCTCGCTGATGCCCTGGCTGATCGCCACGGCGCTGCTGCATTCGGCGCTGGCGACCGAGCGCAGCGGGGCCTTCCGCACCTGGTCGCTGCTGCTGGCCATCACCGGCTTCTCGCTGTCGCTGATCGGCACCTTCCTGGTGCGGTCGGGCGTGCTGTCCAGCGTGCATTCCTTTGCCTCCGACCCGGCGCGCGGCTTCTTCATCATGGTGTTGATCGCGCTGGCGATCGGCGGGGCGCTGGCGCTGTTCGCGCTGCGCGCCCACACGCTGCAGGGCGGCGCCAGCTTCGAGCCGGTCAGCCGCGAGACCACGCTGCTGCTCAACAATGTCTTCCTGGTGGCGGCCTGCGCCTGCGTCTTTGTCGGCACGCTCTATCCGCTGGTGCTGGATGCCATCAGCGGCACCAAGATTTCCGTCGGCCCGCCCTATTACGCGCTGACCTTCGCGCCGATCTTCTTCGCGCTGCTGTTGCTGGTGCCGCTGGGGCCGCAACTGGGCTGGAAGCGCGGCGACCTCAGGGCCGCCGGGCGCGCGCTGGTTCCGGCGCTGGGGCTTGCGGGCGTGGCGGCGATCGCGGTGCTGGCGCTGGTCAGCCCGCGCACCCTTACCGCGACGCTGGCCTTTGCCGTGGCGGGCTGGCTGATCGGGGCCAGCATTCTCGACATCAGGAAGCGCAAGGGCGCGCGGGCCAGCGCCTTCGCCGCCGCGCTGGCCCATGCCGGGCTGGGCGTGACGCTGATGGGCGTGGCGGGCACCACCGTCTGGCGCAGCGAGGCGCTGGAGGTGATGGGGCCGGGCGACACCATGCAGATCGGTCCTTACACCCTGCGCTTCGACGGCGTGTCGCGGGTGGAAGGCCCCAACTATATCGCCGACCAGGGGCGTCTCGCGCTGATGGATGGCGGCGCGGTCAAGGCGATGCTGCGGCCCGAGCAGCGTTTCTATCCCGCCGAGAACCAGAGCGTCAGCGATACCGCCATCCGCACCACGGGCCTGCGCGACCTGTATGTCGCGCTGGGCGATGACCGCGGCAAGGGCCGCTTCGCCATCCGCGCCTATGTCTCGCCACTGGCCCCCTTCATCTGGCTGGGCGGGCTGGTGATGGCATTGGGCGGGATGCTGAGCCTGTTCGGGCGGTTGCGCCTGCGCGCCTCCGCGCCGGAGGATGCGGCCGAAAGCCCGGCGCAGGCCGCCGGATGAAGACGCTGGCTTTGCTGCTGCTGATGACGCTGTCCGCCGCTGCGGCGGTGGGCGACAATTTTGCCGATCCGGCGATGGAAGCGCGCGCCCGCGACCTGCAACGCCAGTTGCGCTGCCTGGTCTGCCAGGGCGAAAGCATTGACGAATCCAATGCCGATTTCGCCGCCGATATGCGCCACCTGGTGCGGACGCAGATGGCCGAAGGCAAGAGCGACGCCCAGATTCAGGATTACCTGGTGGCGCGCTATGGTGACTTCATCCTGATGAAGCCGCCGGTGCAGCCCAATACCTGGCTGCTGTGGCTGGCGCCCTTTGCGGTGCTGGGGGCGGGCGGGGCGATCGCCTGGGTCACGGTCAAAAAGGCTGGCGCCACAAAGACCTAGATGATTACTCAATTGTAATCTTCTGTATATAATCAAGCAATGATAGCGTTATATATCGGTCATGGCGGGGCCGCGACCGGTCTTGCCCCAAGGAGCCTTCCATGCAGAACGACCCTGATTTCCGCACCCAGTTCTCCAAGCTTCAGCAGAAAATTCCCCGCCCCACGCGCCGGCAGAGCCGCGTCATCGCGCTGGGCACCGCCGCCGCCATCGTGGTGGTGGGCCTGGGCGCGTTCGGCTTCCTGCCGCCCGTCCAAAGCGTAAAGACCGCCGGGCCCGTGATGGTGGCGCAGAACGATGCGCCCGCCCGTCCCGCCACGCCGCGCATGCTGGAGAACAGCGCGCCCTTCTCCTTCGCCGACCTGGTGGAGCGCGTCAGCCCCGCGGTGGTGACCATCACCAGCGAGACGACCACCGCCGAACGCGATGATGACGACAGCCAGATCCCGCAGCAGTTCCGCGACCTGTTCAAGCAGTTCGGTGGTCCGGGCCTGCGCCCCCAGCCGCAGCCGCACCGCGCCCTCAGCGCCGGCTCCGGCTTCATCATCGACAAGGCCGGGTATGTCGTCACCAACAATCATGTGGTGGATTCCAGCAAGAAGGTCACCGTCAAGCTGCCCGACGGGCGCAGCTTCACCGCCAAGGTGATCGGCACCGATCCGGCGACCGACGTTGCCCTGCTCAAGATCGAAAGCAAGACGCCGCTGCCCAGCGTGGAGTTCGGCAACGACAAGGGCCTGCGCGTGGGCGACTGGGTCGTGGCGGTGGGCAACCCCTTCGGCCTGTCCAATTCGGTGACGGCGGGCATCGTCTCGTCGCTGGGCCGTTCGGGCATCGACAGCAGCCAGCAATATACCAACTTCATCCAGATCGACGCGCCCATCAATCGCGGCAATTCGGGTGGCCCCACCTTCGACCTGCGCGGGCAGGTGATCGGCATGAACTCGATGATCTTCTCGCCGTCGGGCGGCAGTGTCGGCATCGGCTTCGCCATTCCCGCCAGCCTGATCCATGACGTGGTGGCGCAGCTCAAGGAGCATGGCCGGGTGTCGCGCGGCTATCTGGGCGCGAACATCCAGAGCGTGACGCCGGAAATCGCCACCTCGCTGGGCCTCAAGGACGGCAAGGGCGCGCTGGTGGCCGAACTGGTGCCGAACGGTCCCGCCGCCAAGGCGGGCTTCGAGCAGGGCGACATCGTCACGGCGATCGACGGCCAGGCGGTGGAAGACAGCCGCGACCTGGTCCGCAAGGTCGCCGCCGTGCAGGCGGGCCGCACCGCGACCTTCACCGTGTCGCGCCAGGGCAAGCCCATGCAGATCAAGGTCACGGTGGGCACCCGCCCGGACGACCGCGTGGCCTCGGCCGAGCCTGCCAAGGGCGGTGACGCCACCCCGTCCACGACCACCGCCGCCGGGCTGGGCCTGTCGTCGCTGACCCCGGAAGCCCGGCGCAGCTTCAACCTGGGCGACGGCGTGACCAACGGCGTGGTCATCACCCGCGTGGACCCGGACAGCGACGCCGCCACCAAGGGCCTGCAGGCCGGTGACGTGGTGCTGCGGATCGGAAACCGCGTGGTGCGGACCCCGGCCGATTTCCAGGCCGGCGTGGCCGAAGCCAAAAAGGGCGGCCGCTCCAGCGTGCTGCTGCTGGTGACGCACCAGGCGGGCGGCACGGGCTTTGTCGCCATCGATATCGAAAAGACCTGATGTGACGGGAGCGCGCATTGCCGCGCGCTCCCGCCACCTGTCGGGCGCATTTGTCGGGAGAGGGTATGCGAATTCTCGTAATCGAAGACGACCTGGAGGCGCAGCGCTATCTGGTGCAGGGGCTGAAGGAGTCCGGCCATGTGGTGGACGAGGCGGCGGACGGCGAGACCGGCCTGAGCCTGGCCCTGTCGCGGCCCTATGACGTGGCGATCATCGACCGGATGCTGCCCAAGAAGGACGGCCTGCATGTGGTGGCCGAGATGCGCGAGCATGGCAACGCCACGCCGGTCCTGTTCCTGTCGGCCCTGTCGGAAGTGGACGACCGGGTGAAGGGCCTGAAGGCGGGCGGCGACGATTATCTCGCCAAGCCCTATGCCTTTGTCGAACTGCTGGCGCGGGTGGATGCGCTGGTGCGCCGCCGCTCGCCGGTGGGCGTCAAGACGCGGTTGGATGTGGGCGACCTGGAACTGGACCTGCTGACCCGCGCCGCCAAGCGCAGCGGCACCGAAATCGAGCTTCAGCCGCGCGAGTTCCGCCTGCTGGAATATCTGATGCGCCATGCCGGACAGGTGGTGACGCGCACCATGCTGCTGGAAAGCGTGTGGGAATATCATTTCGATCCCCAGACCAACGTGATCGACGTCCATATCAGCCGCCTGCGCGCCAAGATCGACAAGGGGTTCGAGGCGCCCCTGCTGCATACCGTGCGCGGCGCGGGCTACATGATCCGTGCGCACTAGGAATGCGGGGCCGGTAGCCATGCGTACCGGCCAGCTTCTTCGCACCCAGGCGTTCCGCATCGTTCTGGTCTATGTGATGCTGTTCGCCTTTTCGGTGGCGGCGCTGCTGGGCTTCACCTACTGGAACACCCGTCGCACCCTGGACGGGCAGACCGACCAGATCATCGAGGCCGACGCCACCGGCCTGGCCGAGCAGTATCAGCATCTGGGCATCCAGGGGCTGGCGGAAACGGTCCGCAGCCGCGCGCTGCATGCCGGGCAGGCGCTGTATCTGCTGTCCGACGGCCAGCGCCGCGCCACGCTGGCGGGCAATCTGGATTCCTGGCCGCAGATCGCCATCGCGCCGGGCGATTATGTCGAGTTCTATTACGAGCGGCCGGTGGACGGGAAACTGGAGACGCGCCGCGCCCGCGGCCGCATCTTTCCGTTGCAGGGCAATTTCATCCTGCTGGTGGCGCAGGATGTCCATGACCGCTACCTGACCGAGCGCATGTTCACCACCACCCTGCCCTGGACGGTGGGGCTGATCCTGCTGCTGGGCCTGGGCGGCGGGGCGCTGATGAGCCGCAACATGCTGCGGCGGGTGGATGCCATCAACCGCACCAGCGGCGAGATCATCGCGGGCGACCTGACGCGGCGCGTGCCGGTGTCCGGCTCCGGCGACGAGTTCGACACCCTGGCCGAAAACCTCAACCGCATGCTGGACCGTATCGAGCGGTTGATGAAGGGCCTGCGCGAGGTGACGGATTCGGTGGCCCATGACCTGCGCACCCCGCTGAACCGGCTGCGCAACCGGCTGGAGGAAGCCGCCGCGCGGCTGACGGCCCAGGGCGCGGATGCGGGCGAGATCGAGCGCGCCATGGCCGAGGCCGACCAGTTGATCGGCACCTTCAACGCCCTGCTGCTGATCGCCGAGACCGATGCGGGCACCACCCGCGCCGCCATGACGGCACTGGACCTGTCGTCGGTGGCCGCCGATGTGGCCGAATTGTATGAGCCGCTGGCCGAGGAGCGCAATATCACGCTGGTGCTGCTGCCCGGCAGCGCCGCCATCGAGGGCAATCGCAGCCTGATCGCCCAGGCGCTGGCCAATCTGGTGGACAATGCCATCAAATATACCCCGCCCGGCGGTCAGGTGAGCATCCGCGTCGGCGCCGACGAGGCGGGCGCCGAACTGACGGTGAGCGACAGTGGCCCCGGCATTCCCGCCGCCGACAGGCCGCGCGTGGTGGAGCGGTTCGTGCGGCTGGAAGCCAGCCGCAATTCGCCCGGCACCGGGCTGGGCCTGTCGCTGGCGGCGGCGGTGGCGCATTTCCACCAGGCCGAACTGGTGCTGGAGGACAATGTCCCCTCCGGGCTGAAAGTGACGCTGCGCTTTTCCCGGCGCGCGCTCCGCGCCCCGCCGCTGAAAAACGCTGCGGAATAATCCGCCGCCGCATTAGAGTGGCGGCATCATGCTTCATGTTCCTCCCAGACCCTTCGACCAGGCCCGCGCTGCGCGGGTGATGGAAACGCTGGCCGAAAACGGCTTCACCGGCGGCAATCCGCGGCTTCTGGCGGGTGTCCTGGGCAACAGCCCCTTTCTAGGGCGGCTGGCAGTGCGCGAGCAGGCGGCGCTCGCGGCCTGGTTCGCGGATGGGCCGCAAAGCGTGCTGGACGCGGCGATGGCGCTGGCGGCGGGAGCCGCCGATGCCGCCAGCGAGGCGGATGCGATGCGCGACCTGCGCGCGGCCAAGCGGCGGGCGGCGCTGGCCATCGCGCTGGCCGATATCGCGGGCGACTGGGCGGTGGACCGGGTAACCGCCTCGCTGACGCATTTTGCCGATGCCTGTGTCAGCGGAGCGCTGCGGTTCCTGCTGAAGGCGGAAAGCGCGCGGGCGGGCGTGGAGGCGGTGGCGGAGCAGGCCTGCGGCCTCACCGTGCTGGCGATGGGCAAATACGGCGCTTTCGAGCTGAACTATTCCAGCGATGTGGACCTGGTGGTGTTCTACGACGCGGAGAAGTTTCCCTTCACCAAGCGCGGCGACATGCGCGGCGCGGCGGTGGACATCGTGCGCGGGCTGGTGCGGCTGTTGGCCGAGACCACCGGCGAAGGCTATGTCTTCCGGGTGGACCTGCGGCTGCGCCCCGATGCGGGCGCCACCCAGATCGCCATCTCCACCGATGCGGCGCTCGATTACTATGAAGCGATGGGCCAGAACTGGGAACGCGCCGCCATGATCAAGGCGCGTCCCTGTGCGGGCGATCCCGAAACCGGCGCCGCCTTCCTGAAGAATCTGGTGCCCTTCATCTGGCGGCGCTACCTGGATTTTGCCGCGATCGAGGACATCCAGTCCATCAAGCGCCAGATCCATGCCCATGTCGGGCATGGCGAGATCGCGGTGGCGGGTCACAACATCAAGCTGGGGCGTGGCGGCATCCGCGAGATCGAGTTTTTCGCACAGACCCAGCAACTGATCCTGGGCGGGCGGCATCCGGGCCTTCGCAGCCCCGCCACCGAGGCGGCGCTGGATGCGCTGGCGGGCGAGGGGCGGGTGGACCCGGCCACCGCCGCAGACCTCAAACGCGATTATCGCTACCTGCGGACGCTGGAGCACCGGCTGCAGATGATCGAGGACCAGCAGACCCACAGTGTGCCGTCCTCGCCCGAAGGCGTCGCGCATGTCGCCTGTTTCATGGGCTATGACAGCGCCGAGGATTTCCGCGCCGCCCTCACCGCCACCCTGACCAATGTGCAGGGCCATTACGCGCGGCTGTTTGAAAGCGCGCCCGCCCTCACCACGGACCAGGGCAGCCTGGTCTTTACCGGCGTGGAGGAAGATCCCGAAACCCTCGCCACCCTGTCCAGCATGGGCTTTGCCGATGCCGCCCATGTCTCGGCCGCCATTCGCGGCTGGCATCATGGCCGCATCCGCGCCATGCGCTCGCAACGGGCGCGCGAACTGCTGACCAAGCTGGTGCCCGCGATCCTCAGGGCGCTGGCGGGCACCGCCGATCCCGATGCCGCGTTCCGCCAGTTCGACCAGTTCCTGTCCAACCTGCCGTCGGGCGTGCAGCTTTTCTCGCTGTTCCTGGCCCGGCCGCAATTTCTGGACCTGCTGGCCAAGATTGTGGGATCGGCCCCGCGCCTGGCGGCCTATCTGGCGCGCAATCCCGCCATCATGGATGCGCTGTTGGACGCCGATTTCCTCACCACCCTGCCCAGCCGTGCCGAGCTGGATGCGCGCTTCGCCGCCGCCACCGCGGGATCGTATGAGGAGATGCTGGACGCGGCCCGGCGTTTCGCGCGCGAGGCCATCTTCCGTGTCGGGGTGCAGATCGTGGAAGGCAATGCGCGGGCCGAACAGGCCGGTCCCGCGCTGGCCGACATCGCCGATTGCGTGATCGCGGGCCTGTTGCCGCGCGTGGAAGCGGAGCTGGCGGCGGGCGCGGGCCACATTCCGGGCGGCGGCTTTGCCGTGGTGGCGATGGGCAAGCTGGGCGGGCGCGAGATGACCGCCAGCTCCGACCTGGACCTTGTGTTCGTGTATGATGCGCCGCCGGGCGTGGAGGCATCGGACGGCCCCCGGCCGCTGTCGCCCACACTGTATTATGCGCGGCTGGCGCAGCGCCTGATCGCCGCCCTGACCACGCCCACCACGGCGGGCACGCTGTATGAGGTGGACATGCGGTTGCGCCCGACCGGCAACAAGGGGCCGGTCGCCGTCTCGCTGGAAAGTTTCGCCGCCTATCACGCCACCGAGTCATGGACCTGGGAGCATATGGCGCTGACGCGCGGGCGGCTGGTGGCGGGACCGGAGGCCTTGCAAGCGCGGGTCGCCGATGTCATCCGCCGCCGCCTGATTGAGCCGCGCGATACGGGCAGCATCATCGCCGATGCCCGCGAGATGCGGACCCGCATGGCCGTCACCTTTCCGGGCAGCAATCCCTGGGACCTCAAGCACGCGCCGGGCGGGCTGGTGGACATCGAGTTCCTGGCCCAGGCCTTCCAGCTTGTCCATGCGCCCGCCCAGCCGGGCATTCTCGACACCAACACGGTGGCGGCGCTGCACAGGCTGAAGGATGCCGGCCTTCTGGCGGTGGAAGATGCCGATACGCTGATCGCCTCGGCCGGGCTGCAACACGCCCTGACCCAGGTGTTGCGGATCGCGTTGGACGAGACGCCCCGCATCGAAGAGGCGACGCAGGGGCTGAAAACCCTGCTGACGCGGGCGGCGACAGGTACGAGTTTTCCGCAGGTCGAGGCGCGGCTGGCCGAGGCGCAGGCCGCGACGCGCGCCGTCTTCAACCGGCTGATGGCAGCGCCATAAGCCGCTGGGGCGGGAAGACAAGCTGCACGCTGCTGTCCGCGGGCGGGGCGGCGGCGCTGACCGCCACCGGTTCGCTCCGGCTGGGCAGTTTCACATGGACATGGCTGCGTTCGCCCAGATAGGTGGCGGCGATGACCGCGCCCGCCACGCCGCTCTCGCCGGGCGCGGCGAAGCGCAGATGTTCGGGCCGGATCGCCAGCAGTACCGCGTCGCCCGCCGCCACCGCGTCCGGCGCGTTGGCGCGGGGCAGGGTGACGACGCCCAGCACGCCGCCATTCACGGTTACATCAGCGGGGCTCACGGCCTTGACCGTGGCGGGGAAGAAATTGATCTCGCCGATGAAATCGGCGACCTCGCGGCAATTGGGCCGCTCGTAAAGATCGCGCGGGCCTGCGACCTGCAACACCTTGCCGCCCGACATCACCGCGATGCGGTCCGATAGGGACAGGGCTTCCTCCTGGTCGTGCGTCACCAGAAGAAAGGTGATGCCGATCTTTTTCTGCAGCAGGCGCAACTCGACCTGCATCTGTTCGCGCAGCCGCTTGTCCAGCGCGCCCAGCGGTTCGTCCAGCAACAGGATCTTGGGCTGGCGCACCAGCGCGCGGGCCAGCGCGACGCGCTGGCGCTGGCCGCCCGACAGCTGGTCGGCAGCGCGGCCGCCCATGCCGTCCAGCCGCACCGTCGCCAGCATGGCCTCGACGCGGTGGATCAGTTCGGCCTTGGGCAGGCGCAGCTTGCGCAGGCCATAGGCGATGTTGTCGAAGACATTGAGGTGGGGAAAGATGGCATAGGACTGGAACACCATGTTGGTGGGCCGCAGATGCGGCGGCACGGCGGTCATGTCCGCGCCGTCAATGGTGATGCCGCCGCTGTCGGGTGTCTCGAAACCGGCGATCATCCGCAGCAGCGTGGTCTTGCCGCAGCCCGATGGCCCCAGCAGGGCGAAGAATTCGCCGCGCGCCACTTCCAGGCTGACGCCATCCACCACCGGCGTGCCGCCAAAGGCTTTGCTGATCGCGCTGACCGACAGAAATCCCATCTTACGCTCCCACCCTGCGCCTGTCGGCCTTCACGCCCATGTTGCGGAGAATTTCCGCCAGCACCACCAGCGCCACCGAGACCGTCAGGATGACCGCGCCCAGCGCCAGCACCATCGGCAGCCGTTCGGGAAAACGCAGCTGGCCCCAGATGTAAACGGGCAGCGTCGCCGATCCGCCGGACAGGAAATAGGCCACCAGAAATTCGTCGAAAGACGTGATGAAAGTCAGCAGCAGGCTGGACAGGATGCCCGGCAGCATCAGGGGGAAGGTGACGCGCCAGAAGGTCATCCAGCCGTCTTCGCCCAGATCGGCGCTGGCTTCCTCCAGGTTGCGATCGAAGCCCTCGAAGCGGGCGATCAGCACCGTCATGGACAAGGGAATGCAGACCAGCATGTGGCCCAGCACCACGCTGGCCAGCGACAGCGGAAGCTCCAGTGCCGCCAGCAGCAACAGCAGCGAGATGCCCAGCACGATGTCGGGAATGAACAGGGGCAGCGCGATGAAACCCAGGGCCGTACCTTTCGCGCGCAGACGGTAGCGCGTCACCGCCCGCGCGGCGCTCAGGCCCAGCAGGGTGGAAAGCAGGGCGGTGGCCGCGCCCACCTTCAGGCTGTTGGCCAGCGCCTGCTGCATGGCGCTGTCGGCGGCCAGGCCCGCATACCAGCGGGTGGTGAAGCCCGACAGGGGGAAGGCGATGAACTGGGAATCGTTGAACGAGAACAGCGGCAGGAACAGAACCGGCACATACAGAAAGGCCAGGTAGAAAAGGGCATAGAGCCAAAGAGCGCGGCTTTTCATCGGATGGTTCTTGCCGCCGCCCGCGCCGCCAGCACGAAGGCGGCTGTCACCAGCGCCACGCCCGCCATGCTGAGCAGCGCCAGCGCCGCGCCCATCGGCCAGTTGCCCACGCTGTTGAACTGCACCTCGATGGCGTTGGCGATCATCGCGCCCCTGGGGCCGCCCACCAGTTCGGGGGTCACATAATCGCCGGTGGTGGGCACGAAGACCAGGATGGCGGCGCCGATCACGCCGGGCATGGACAGCGGCAGGGTGATGCGCCGGAAACGCCGCCAGGGGCCGTCACCCAGGTCGGTGGCGGCTTCCAGCAGGGAGCGGTCAATTTTTTCCAGGCTGACATAGATGGGCAGGATGGCGAAGGCGGCCCAGGCATGGGCCAGCGTCAGCACCACCGCGAAGGGATTGTAGAGCAGGAACTCCAGCGGCGCGTCCACCAGTCCCAGCCGCAGCAGCGCGGAATTGATGACGCCGTTGAATCCCAGGATCACCTTCCAGGAAAACACCCGCAACAGGTACGACGTCCAGAAGGGAATGGTCAGCGCGACCAGCCAGAGAAACTTGGCGCGCTTCACATGGAAGGCGACGAAATAGGCCATTGGATAGGCCAGCAGCAGCGTGACCAGCGTGACCGCGCCGGAGATCGCCAGCGAACGCCAGAACAGGGTGCGATAGCTGTCGCGGCCCAGCACCGCCTGATACTGCGCCAGTGTCAGGTCGCCGCCGATCGTGATTCCGGTCTGGGATTTCAGGCTGTAGACCAACAACAGCAGCATGGGCGCGGCCAGCGCCAGCGCCAGCACGGCCAGGGTCGGCGTCAGCAGGGCATAGCCCGCCGCGTTATCCTCCCGTGTCCTGCGTCCCGCCGATCCGTGCCCTGTCACGCTGCCCCCGATCCCGGGGCGGATTGTTCGGGGTTTCCCGCCGGGCGCGCAACCCGGTAACCGCCGGAAATCCCGCCCGGAATCCCGGCGAAATGCCTCTCGAATCCGCTTGAATCCCTCCGGGGAAAAGGCCATAACCCGCCGACTTGGAGTGCGGGCGTAGCTCAGGGGTAGAGCATAACCTTGCCAAGGTTAGGGTCGGGCGTTCGATTCGCCTCGCCCGCTCCAATTTTCTAAAT
>DASTMN010000033.1:0-3561 GCA_035714165.1 Rhizomicrobium sp. | reverse complement strand
GGGATCAATACGCATGGATCACGTTATATCACCGAACCGCTCGGCCAGATTGACGATGATCGCGGCGGTGGCGCCCCAGATCTCATGCTCCTGATAGGTGAAGGCGTAAAAGCGCCGCTCCCGCCCGGCGATCTGGCGGCTTTCCCGCCGCCGGTTGGCCGGGTCCAGCAGGAAGGCCAGCGGCACCTCGAAAATGTCGGCGACCTCGGCCGGGTCCGGCGCCAGGGCAAAGCCGTCCGACACCAGCCCCACCACCGGCTGGATGTCGAAGCCGGTGCCGGTGAGGTAGCGGTCCAGGTATCCGGCCACGGTGACGAAACCCGGCGCGATGCCGGTTTCCTCGAAAGTTTCGCGCAGCGCGGTTTCCACCGGCGACAGGTCGCCCGGCTCGCTGCGCCCGCCGGGGAAACTGACCTGCCCCGCATGGCGGGCCAGCCGCTCGGTGCGGCGGGTCAGCAGCAGCCGGGGTTCGCCGCGCTGGATCAGGGGTAGCAGCACCGCCGCCTTGTGCGCGCCGAACTGCGCGGGCCGCTGGCCGGGCGCAAGGTCGTAATCGTCATGCTCTGTGACATCGGGTGGCGCGGCGTGCAGCCGCGCGCGCAACCGGTCCGACAGGCCCGGCCAAAGGAGGTTTCCGCCACCTGCCGTCATGACGCCACAATCGCGGGTTTTCGTTGAGATATTAAGGACATTTGCGGGGTTGCGCGCGCTGCGCCCCACGGTGCAACATAACCGCAACCCCGGCAAGCGCAGTCACACATCTCAGGCCCCGCATGAACAAGCTGGACATTCTGGACGAGCGCGAAGCCGCGGCGAAGCTGTCCGCCGCGGGCGCCACCTTCGCCAAGGTGCGCGACAGCCTGAACGCGGTGATCTTCGGCCAGGAAGACGTGATCGAGCAGACGCTGGTGACTCTGCTGGCGGGCGGCCACGGCCTTCTGATCGGCGTGCCGGGCCTGGCCAAGACCAAGCTGGTGGACACGCTGGGCACCGTGCTGGGGCTGGAGACCAGCCGCGTCCAGTTCACGCCCGACCTGATGCCCGCCGACATCACCGGATCGGAAGTGATGGAGGAAAGCGCGGGCGGCGAGCGCGCCTTCCGCTTCATTCGCGGCCCGGTCTTCACGCAATTGCTGATGGCCGACGAGATCAACCGCGCCTCGCCCCGCACCCAGTCGGCGCTGCTGCAGGCGATGGCCGAACGGCATGTGACGGTGGCGGGGGCGCGCCACGACCTGCCGCGCCTGTTCCATGTGCTGGCGACGCAGAATCCGCTGGAGCAGGAAGGCACCTACCCCCTGCCCGAAGCGCAGCTCGACCGTTTCCTGCTGCAGATCGATGTGGGCTATCCCGATCTGGAGGCCGAGCGGCGGATGCTGCTGGCCACCACCATCGGCGAGGAGAAACATGCCGCCGCCGTCTGCACGCCCGACGACCTGCTGGAGGCGCAGGCGCTGGTGCGCCGCATTCCGGTGGGCGAGCAGGTGGTGGACTCCATCCTGACCCTGGTGCGCGCCGCGCGCCCGGATAGTGACCATGACAGCGGTGCCAAGGGCCTGATCGCCTGGGGCCCCGGCCCCCGCGCCAGCCAGGCGCTGATGCTGGCGGTACGCGCCCGCGCCCTGCTGGACGGGCGTTTCGCGCCCTCCACCGACGATGTGGTGGCGCTGGCCGGACCGGTGCTGCGGCACCGCATGGCGCTGAGCTTCGCCGCCCGCGCCGAAGGCCAGACCACGGCCGGCGTGATCGCGCGGCTTTGCGCGAGCCTGTTTTGACACAGTTTTCCGCGCTTCAGCATGAAGCCGATGGCCTGTCGGCCGGACTGCCGCCGCTGATGGTGCAGGCCGACCATCTAGCCGCCAGCGTCAGCCTGGGCGTGCATGGCCGCCGCCGCGCGGGAATGGGCGAAAGCTTCTGGCAGTTCCGCCGCTATGCCAGCCACGATTCCAGCAGCGCCATAGACTGGCGCCAATCGGCCCGCTCGCAGCATATCTTCGTGCGCGAGCGCGAATGGGAAGCGGCGCAGACCGTCTGGTTCTGGCGCGACGCCAGCCCCGGCATGGATTTCCGCTCCGGCGCAAAAGACAACAGCGCATCCAAGCGCCAGCGCGCCGACCTGCTGCTGCTGGCATTGGCTTCGCTCTTGGTGCGCGGCGGCGAGCGGGTGGGCTTTATCGGCATGGAAGGCGCGCCCGCCGCCTCGCGCCTGGCGCTGACCCGCATCGGCCGCGCCTTGTTCGCGCCGCAGTCCGACGCCCTGCCTCTGGCGACGCTGGACCGTTCCCAACCCATCGCGCGCGGCGGCCATCTGGTCTGGTTCAGCGATTTCCTGGACGAAGGCACATTCGACGCCATGCACCGCCTGTCGCAGCAGGGCGTCATCGGTCACCTGGTCCGCATCGTGGACCCGGCGGAGGAGGATTTCCCCTATGCCGGGCGTACGCGCTTTGAAGCGCCAAATGGCGCGCACGGCGCGGAGGAAATCTTTGGCCGGGCCGAACGGGTCCGCACCGCCTATCGCGCCCGCTTCGCCGCGCATGGCGAAGCGGTGGCCGCCGAGGCCGCGCGGCTGGGCTGGACCGCCACCATGCACCGCACCGACCATGCGCCACAGGCCTCGCTGATCGCGCTGTATGCCGCCATCGGTGGCGGCTGACGGTATGTTTGGCCTGCCGCTGACCTTCGGAACGCCGCTGATCCTGACGGCGCTGCTCGCCCTGCCGGTGCTGTGGTGGCTGTTGCGGGTGACGCCGCCCCAGCCGCGCCGCACGATCTTTCCGCCGCTGCGGCTGCTGCGCGGGCTGGAAGACGAGGAACAGACGCCCGCCGCCACGCCCTGGTGGCTGCTGCTGTTGCGGCTGGCGGCAGCGGCGCTGGTGATCCTGGCGCTGGCCGATCCGCTGCTGGGCCGCCCGCCGCAACTGGCGGCTCCCGGCCCGCTGGTGATCGTGGTGGACAATGGCTGGACCGCCGCCCGCGACTGGAATGCGCGGCAGGGCCTGCTGAACGACCTGCTGCATGGCGCACAGGGCCGTCCCGTCGCCATCATTCCCACCGCCGGGCCTGCGCCCAGCGGCCTGCTGAATGAAGGCGAGGCGGCGCGCATCGCCCGCGAACTGAAGCCGGTGTCCTGGCGCGGCGACCGCGCCGCCGCCGCCGCCGCGCTGGGGCGGTTCAACTTCGCCGCCGCGCCTGCGCTCTACTGGCTGTCGGACGGCATCGAGGATGCGGGCGCCAAGACCCTGCGCGCCGCCTTTTCCCGCTATGGCGGCGTCAGCATCCATGCCCCGTCGCGGCTGCCGCTGGCGCTGCTGCCGGTGACGCGCGACGCCAGCGGCTTTGCCCTCACCGCGCATCGCGCCAAAGCCGGCGCGGCGCAGGAGATCGAGGCGGCGGCGATCGGGGCGCGCGGCGAGACGCTGGCGGCCACCAAGATCCGCTTCAAAAGCAACGACACGCTTGCCAAGGGCCATATCGCCCTGCCGATGGAGGTTCGCAACGCCACCACCCGGCTGGCCATCGCGGGCGAGGACAGCGCGGGCGCGGTGCAGTTGCTGGACC
>DASTMN010000032.1:0-10989 GCA_035714165.1 Rhizomicrobium sp. | reverse complement strand
GCGGGACCGGAAAACAATGTCGAGGCGCTGGTGCGCGAGTTCGGCGGCCAGGGCCGCATCCATTTCTGCCACCTGCGGAACGTCAAGGTGAATGCGGCGGGCGATTTCGAGGAAACCGCGCACAAGTCCGAATGCGGCTCGCTCGACATGGCGGCCATCGTCAAGGCCTATCACGATGTCGGCTTTGAGGGGTATGCCCGCCCCGACCACGGCCGCATGATCTGGGGCGAAACCGGCAAGCCCGGCTATGGCCTCTACGACCGGGCGCTGGGCGCGGTCTATCTCAACGGCTTGTGGGAAGCGGTCAGCAAGTTCGCGCCGCCACCGCCCGCGCCGTCCGCATAACAACAAGAACAATCCGGGGGGATACCATGCCGAGAATCCGCTGGACCATGATCGGCCTGTGTTTCCTGGCCAATGTCATCAGCTACATAGACCGCGCCAACCTGGCCATCGCCGCCCCCGCCATCCGCGCGGACCTGGGCATCAACGCCACCGAGATGGGCCTGGTCCTCAGCGCCTTCTTCTGGACCTATGCGCTGATGCAGCTTCCCGCCGGCTGGTTCATCGACAAGGTGGGCGTGCGCATCAGCCTGGCGCTGGCGGTCGGCTTCTGGTCGGTCTTCACCATGGCGACGGGGCTGGCGCGCACCGTCACCCAGTTCATCGCCGCCCGCCTGTTGCTGGGCATGGGCGAGGCCGCCGCCCTGCCCTCCTTCAGCAAGGTGGCCTTCAACTGGTTCCCGCGCAGCGAGCGCGGCATCGCCAGCAGCATCTTCGACAGCGGCAGCCGCGTCGGCTCGGCCCTGTCGCTGCCGCTGGTGACCTGGCTGATCCTGGCGCTGGGCTGGCACGGCTCCTTCATCGTCACCGGCCTGCTGGGCCTGGTCTGGGTGGTGGCCTGGTGGTTCATCTACCGCGACCCGGAACGCTATCGCGACATCGCGCCAAAGGAGGTGGACGCCCTCCTGGCCGAGCGCACCACCGCCGCGGCCGCCGCCGTGCCGGTGGAGAAAGTCTCCTGGCTGGACCTGTTCCGCTACCGTTCGGTCTGGGGCCTGATGATCGGGCTGTTCTGCCTGAACTTCGCCATCTATTTCTTCATCACCTGGTTTCCCAGCTACCTGCTGCAGGCGCGGGGCTTTTCGCTGGCCGCGCTGGGCACCATCGGCATGCTGCCCGCCTTGCTGGCCATTCCCAGCGGCTGGTTCGGCGGCTGGCTGTCCGACCAGCTGATCCGCAAGGGCTGGAGTTCGACCAGGGCCCGCAAGACATTCCTGGTGGGCGGCATGATGGTGTCGTCGCTGATCGGACTGTCGGCCTTTGTCGAAAGCACATGGGCCTGCCTGACCCTCTTCTCGCTGGCCTATGCGGGGCTGGCCGTCACCGGCACCCAATGCTGGGCGGTGGTGGGCGAGATCGCGCCCACGCCGGGCCATGTCGCCTCCATCGGCGGCATCCAGAACTTCGCGGGTAACCTGGCGGGCATCATGATCACCACTTTTACCGGGGTGATGCTGACCCTGACACAGGGATCGTTCCTGATCCCGCTGTCGGCGGCGGGCCTGCTCTGCATCGTGGGCGCGCTGTCCTACCTGTTCCTGGTGGGCCGGATCGAACCGCTGCCGCCGCTGCAAAAGGCCTAGAGGCCGTAACGCCGCTGTTGTCATTCCCGCGAAAGCGGGAAACCAACTTTACGCGCCGACGCCCTTCATCCAGCCCAGCCCCGCCAGCGTGCCGTTGGCGGGACGGTATTCGCAGCCGATGAAGCCGTCATAGCCCAGCCGCGCCAGGGTGTGCAGCACACGGCGGTCGTCCAGTTCACCGCTGGCAGGCTCCGCGCGATCCGGCACCGACGCGATCTGGACATGGCCGGTGATGGGCAGCAGCGCCTCCAGCCCCCTTGTCACATCGCCGTGAATGATCTGGCGGTGATAGATGTCGAATTGCAGCTTCAGGTTCGGCAGATTCAACTCCGCGATGACCTGCGCCGCCCGATCGAAATCGCCCAGCAGATAGCCGGGAATGTCGCGCCGGTTGATCGGCTCGATCACGATTTCCCGCCCGTCGCGCGCCGCCGCCTCGCAGGCGAACCGCAGCGCGTCCTTATAAGCGGCCAGCGCCACGTCGCCCTCTCCGATCCCCGCCATCAGGTGCAGGCGGGGCGTGTCGGTGGCGCGGGCATAGTCCAGCGCCGTGGCGACAGCGGCGCGCAAGTCCGCCCCCCGCTCCGGCAGGCAGGCAATGCCGCGCTCGCCCCCCGCGAAATCGCCCGGCGCGGCATTGAACAGCACCTGCCTCAACCCATGCCGCGCCAGCCGCGCCGCCAGTGCGTCCGGGGCATGGTCGTAGGGAAACAGGTATTCCACCGCCGTAAACCCGGCATCGGCGGCGGCGGCGAACCGGTCCAGGAAATCCCATTCCTGGAACAGCCAGGACAGGTTGGCGGCGAATTTGTGCATGGGCCTTTTCACCATTCCGGCGCGGGGAAGGCAAACCGTTTCGGTCCCGGAACCGCGCGAAAAACGACCATTTTCCCCTCAAAATCCCGCCGTCCGGCCGCCGGCCTGAACCCGGCGTTAAGGCTGGGCTTCTAGGCTGGCGCCATGACCGGGATCACCCATCTCACCGACCGGGATCGCCAGCTCTGGGGCCACCAGCCCCTGCGCGCGAGCCACCGGCTGCACGACCATCCGCTGTTCCAGCGGGCGGCGCTGTGCCGCCTGATCGAAACCTATCCCCGCGACCATTACGGCCTGATCGCGATGGGCGGCACCGGCGAGGACCGCGCCTGGCGCGAAGGCGACCTGGGCGGGGTCAGCGGCGAAACCGCGCTGGACGCCATCGCGCGCGGCAAGCTGTGGCTGAACCTGCGCAACGTGTCGGGCGTGGATGCGCGGCATGGCGCGCTGCTGAACGAGATCATGGCCGACCTGGCGGCGCAGCTTCCCGGCTTCGATGCCTGTAAATGGCAGAGCGGCATCCTGATCTCCTCGCCCTCGGCGCAGGTCTATTACCATGCCGACCTGCCGCACCAGCTGCTCTACCAGATCGCGGGCAAGAAGCGCCTGCACATCTATCCCGCCACGCCGCCCTTCATCACCGCGCGGCAGCTGGAAGACATCGCGCTGTTCGATGTCGAGGTGGATATCCCCTATCACGACTGGTACGACGGCCACGCCCGCGTGCTGGACCTCACGCCGGGCCACATGCTGGGCTGGCCGCTGAACGCGCCGCACCGGGTGGAGAATGTGGAAGGGGTGAACATCTCGCTCACCATTTCCTGCACCACCCCCGCCAGCCGCCGGGGCGAGATGGTGCATTTCGCCAACGGCCTGCTGCGCCACCGCTTCGGCTGGACGCCGCGCAGCACCCGCCTCGAAGGCGCGGGCTTCTATGCCAAGGCGGTTCTGCAAAAACTGATGCGCCGCACCGGCTGGGTCAAGCAGCAGCGTGCCCGCCGCCGGGTGATCGCATTCACCCTGGCCGACGACCATCTGCACCAGGCCGCGGAATGAGCCTGGCCCTCGAAACCGCCGCCACGCCCCACGCCGCCGCGCAGAATTGGCGCGTCAGCCTGGCCCACGAATGGCGCGCCGAAAGCTGGCCGCCGGGCGACGGCACCGTGTTCCAGCGCGCATCCTGGCTGACACATCTCTATGCCGCCATCGCGGCGCAGGAGCCGGACGTCACGCCGCTGCTGGTCCGGCTGGACACCGCCGATGGCGTGCCCGCGCTGCACCTGCCGCTGCTGCTGCGCCCCGTTGGCCGCCGCATCGCGCTGGAGTTCGCCGACCTGGGCATGACCGATTTCAACATGCCGCTGCTGGGCCCCGCCGCGCCCGCCGATGCCCGCGCGGCCCGCGATGCCTGGACGGCGCTGCGCCGCGCCCTGCCGCCGCACGATTTTGTCCGCTTTACCAAGATGCCCGTGACGCTGGCGGGCCGTCCCAACCCGCTGGCGCTGCTGCGGGGCGTGCGGCCCGGCGCGGTCAACGGCAATCTGGTCGTCACCACGGACGACTGGAACGGCTTTCATTTCGGGCTGGAACGCACCGTCCGCAAGGAGCTGGAACGCAGCTGGCGGGTCTTTGAAAAAATGCCCGGCACGCGGCTGCGCGCCGTCACCGATCCCGATGACGCCCGGCGCGTGCTGGACGCGATGGACGGCCTGCAACGCGCCCGCATGACCGATATCGGCCAGCCCTTCACGCTGGACGATCCGGTGACGGCCGATTTCTACCGCCGCCTGATGGCGGGCGTGGGCGATCACGCCATCCTCACTTTGCTGGAGGCCGAAAACGAACTGGTCAGCGCCCTGCTGGGCGTGCGCGACGGCGACAGCTTCGTGATGATCCGGCTGGCCCATGCCGCGGGCGGCTGGCGCAAGGTTTCACCCGGCCGCCTGCTGATCCACAAGACGCTGGAGATGCTGCACGGCCAGGGCCTGCGCCGGTTCGATTTCAGCGTGGGCAACTATGCCTACAAGCGCCGCTTCGGCCCCACCCGCATCCCATTGGTGGATTACTGCGAAGCCCGCACCTTTTCCGGTCTTGCGCCGGTGCTGCGGGCCAAGGCGGGCGCGCTGCTGCGCCGCCATCCCGAAACCCATGCACGGGTGCGCCGCCTGCTGGGCAAACCGCCCAGCCGCGAAGAGTATTGAACGGTCCCCCGGCCTTCAGGCCAGCGGGATCAGCACCAGCCACAGATAGCTGATGCGCGCGCCCATGCGGGTCAGCGCGGCGCTCACCGTCTCGATCTTCAGCCCGAACCGTTCGGCGGCGCGCAGCGCATGGCGCAGCAGGCCGGGGCTGCATCCATAGTCGCTGGGCCGCGCCGCCACGTCATGGGAATAGAAGATCACCCAGCCGCCGCCGTGCATTGCCCGGTCGAAGGCCCGGTCGATGCCGCCCGCATCCAGTTCGCGGTCGATCAGCGGTACGGCATGGAGATACTGTGCATCGGTGCTGCCCTGGTTGACATCGGGCCAGATGCCCCGGCTGGAGCGGAAATGGCGGCGCAGGCGCAGCTTCCAGGTCAGGTTGGCATGGCCGAAGGGATAGGCGAAATTCTCCAGCGGCAGCGACGGCTCGATGCGTTTCAGGAAATCGCGGTTCTGCAGGATGTCGGCCTCGATCTCGGCGCCGGTCATCGCATCGGCGCGGACATGGCTGTGGCTGTGGCAGCCGATCTCATGGCCCCGCGCATGCAGGTCCACCACGTCATTGCCGCCGATCACCCGCCAGTGCAGGTCCTGCGTGCCCAGCAGGCCGCCCGCGACATAGAAGGTGGCGCGCGCGCCATGTTCCTCCATCAACTCCGCGCCGGTGGTGGCGGCCGATACCGGCGCGTCGTCAAAGCTGAAACTGACGCAAGGCGCGCCCGTGACCGCGAAGGGCGACACCGCGACATGCCGGGCGATGCGGTGATGCAGCCGCGCCGCCAGGCCCGGACGCTCCAGCGCGTCCTCGGCGGGCGGAAGATGCCTGATGATCGAAGGCTGGCGCATCAGGCCCGTCCCGTCACGAATTTGAACAGCGCCAGCGCCGACAGGCCGTACAGCCCGGCATAGATCGCATTCAGCCACAGGCCGATGCGGGTGATGTCCTGGGTGCTCCACAACAGCAGCGCCAGCGCGCCGCTGCCCAGCAGCACCAGCCCCACCGCCACGATGGCGCGCGCGGTCATGCGCCCGCCCACGAAATACAGCTCGCCGTGAAACTCCAGCAGGTTGCGGAAGGCGGGCACCGCCACCATCAGCGCCAGCAGCGGCACGGCGCTGGCGATATTGGCGCCCAGCAGGTGCGGCCAGCGCCACAGGATGGCGACCAACAGCAGGAAGCCCAGGGTCGAGATGCCCAGGATCGCCGCCTCCATCAGGAATATCCGGCGCACCGCATTGCGGATGCGGCGGCCTTCCCCGATCAGCCTGCGGGTATAAAGCGTATAGAAAGAGCGCAGCGGCAAAGCGGTGAACTCCACCAACCGGGCGGCGATGGCATAGATGCCCGCCAGCCGCG
Organism: Rhizomicrobium sp.; assembly: GCA_035714165.1. GTDB lineage: Bacteria > Pseudomonadota > Alphaproteobacteria > Micropepsales > Micropepsaceae > Rhizomicrobium. The sequence goes on along the minus strand of DASTMN010000032.1, from coordinate 4,969 downwards.
CATCGGCCAGCGACAGCACGATCACCTTGTCCGCCTGGCCCTGGGCATGCAGCGCGAAATAGGACACCGCGAACATCAGCGCGTCCCGCAGCCGCGCCCGCAACAGCCGCATCCGCAGGCGCAGCGCCACCGGCGGGCGCAGGACACACCACACCACCGCCAGCGCCAGCATATTGGTGGCGAAATAGATCGCGGCCCAGCGGTCCAGCCCGCCGCCCAAAACCAGCAGCAACAGCGCGCCTCCCGCGCGGATGGACGCGCCCAGCGTCATGATCAGCGCGCCGGTGCCATAATGGCCCAGCCCCGCCTGCGCCTGGGCCAGCACTTCCAGGCTGCGCCACACCGCCATCTCGACCAGCAGGATGGCCGAGAACACCGCCAGCGGCACGGCCTCGCGGAACACCAGCAGCCAGACCGGCAAGGCCAGCGCCAGGCCCAGCGGCACGGTCAGGCACAGCCCGGCGCCATAAGCGCCCAGATAGCTGCCCAGCAACCGCGGATTCCGGGCGGCAGCGCGGAAGGCCAGGCCGCCAAAACCCAGGCCGGAAAAACTCGCCAGCATCAATCCCACGGCAGAGGCCGAGGCGAACAGGCCCAGTTCCGCCAGGCTCAGGGCATTGGCCAGCACGAAGAAATACAGCGCCTGCAGCGCCATGCGCCCCAGCGTGCCGGACATCAGCTTGCAATAATTGACCGCCTCACGCCGCAGGTCCGGCGCAAGCAGCGTTCCCAGAATTCCGTCGCGTGCCGTGGCGGCAAAGGACATGGCGTGATGGCTCCTGCCGGCGGACAGCAGAGATGCTCCGGCCCACCCAGTGTAAAAGCCCAAGACCTAAGGAATGATTGTCCCCGCGCTGTGCGGAAGCGGCACACATGACAAGACTGTCATGGTCAGGCGGCGCGGAACCCGGCGGCTTCGGCCGCCACAGGGAACCCGACCGTCACCGTGGTGCCCACCCCTTCGCTGCTGGCGATATGGAAGCTGCCCTTGTGCAGCGCCATCAGCGACTTGACCAGCGCCAGTCCCAGGCCGGTGCCCTCGCTGGCCACGAACGCGCCATTGGCGCTCTGCTCGAAGGCATTGCCGATGCGCGGCAGGTCGGCGGCGGGAATGCCGATGCCGGTGTCGCGCACCGCGATCCGCAGCTCGGAGCCGGTCACGGCGGCGCTGACCGTGACCAGCCCGCCCTTGCGCGAGAATTTCACGGCATTGGTCAGCAGGTTCAGCAGGATCTGGCGGCAGGCCCGCTCATCGGCGAACAGGACCGCGTCCGGCAGGTCCTTGACCAGCATCACGCCCTGGTTATCGGCGCGCTGGCTCACCATCCGCACGCAATAGTCCACCGTCTGGTCCAGGTTCAGCGCGGCGGGTTCGATCACCCATTTGCCCGCCTCGACCTTGGACAGGTCCAGTATGTCCGACACCAGGTTCAGCAGGTGCTGGCCGGACTGGTTGATCAGCGCGGCATATTCGGCATAGCGCGGCGCCAGCGCCCCGAACATCTGCGCCCGCATCATGTCGGAAAAGCCGATGATGGCGTTCAGCGGCGTGCGCAGTTCGTGGCTCATATTGGCCAGGAATTCCGACTTGACCCGGTTGGCCATGTCGGCGGCGCGCCGGGCCGCTTCCAGGTTGCGCTTCTCGAAATTGCTCTCGCGCAGCAGCCGCAGGCTGCGGGCGAATTCGCCGATCTCGTCGGGGCGCTGCTCATAGGGAATGACCGCCTGGCGGTCGCTGCTGATCACCGCATTGATGCTGCGGGTGATCTCGCGCAGCGGCCGCACGATGGCGCGCTGCAGATAGGCCATCACGAATATCGCCAGGCCCACCGCCACCAGCATCAGCGTCACCGCCAGGCCCAGCCGCAGGTTGGCCGCCTCCAGCTGCGTGCGGGCATGTGCCTCGGTCAGGTCGAAGACCGTTTCGGATATGCGCATGATGGCGGACAGGCCGGGATTGGAACGCGCCAGCCAGGCATGGCTGCCGGGCGTCGGCTGGCCCGTCTCCAGCCGACGCAGCACATCGCCGCGCACGGCACGGTAATCGCGGAAATAGCTGGCGCCCGCCGCATTGATGGCGCGCAGAAGCGCGGGCGGCTGACCGGCATCCTCGGCCCGGATGGCGATCCAGGCGCTGTCGATGCGGCCTTCCGAACGCAGGAACTGGTCGCGCTGCGCCTGCGAAACGGGGTGATCCTGCTTCAGGGCGCGGGTGATGTTGCCGCGGTCGTAACCGGCATCCACCCGCAGCCGCCAGACCAGGTCGTTGATCTTCATCATCCGGCTGTTGAAGCTGCCCGATTGCGCCACATCGCGCGACAGGGTCATGGCCCGCCGGTCCAGCGCCTCCAGCCGCCCGCGCGTGGTGTTGGCGTAATGATCCAGCAGCGCGGCGGGCCGGTCCGCCCGGCGCATCCGCAGGGCCTTCATGGCGGACTGCCAGCGCAGTTCCGACGCTTCATGCTCGGCCCGGAAATCGGCCAGGATGCGCCCGGCGCGGGGATCGGCGCGCATGTCTTCCTGCACCGCCGACATGGCGCGGGTTGTCTGCCAGTGCATCCGCCAGATCTCGTCCAGCACGGCGCGGGGCGCGGGCGTGGGCGTCACCAGCGCGGCCGAGACCACGCCCGCCTCCAACCGCGCGGCCTGGCGCGCGACCAGCAGGCGGCGCGCTTCCTGGATGGCGCGCGTATCCTGCACGGCGACATTGCGCCCCTGTATGGCGGTATAGGCGATGACGCAGAAGACGAGAATCAGCATCACGGCCAGAAGACTCGTGGCCGCCAATATCACCGATCCGACAGAACTGTTCCGTTTCAAGCGATTGTCCCTTGCCCCGTCAGGCTAAAGACAATTGCTGTGCGGGCGATTAACGCGTCCCCCAGCTTGTGGTTAACCCCGCGTCAACAAATCCGCGCGCTTTCACCGCAGGTCGGTCAGGCCCCGGCCGATGGCGATGCGGATCAGGTCGGCGGTGCGGGTAACACCCAGCTTTTCCTTGATGCGCGACAGGGTGTTGGCCACGGTCTTGTAGGCGATGCCCAGCGCCTCGCCGATCTGGGCCAGGCTGTTGCCCTGCGCCAGCAGGCGCAGGATTTCCAGGTCGCGCTGGGTCAGCGGCCGCATATAGGCATTCTCGCCGATCTCCTGCGCCGCGATTTCGGCGGCAATGTCGCACTCGATCGCGGTGCCGCCCGCCAGCACGGTGTCCACCGCCGCCAGCAGTTCCTCCGGCGCGGCATTCTTGCTGACAAAGCCGCGCGCCCCCGATTCCAGCGCGCGGGTCGCATAGATTGCCTCGGCATGCAGCGAAAAGACCAGCACCGGCAGGCCCGGATGCGCCCGCACGATCCGGCGCAGCAGTTCCAGCCCGCCCAGCCCCGGCAGGTTCAGGTCCAGGATCACCAGCCCGAAGCCGCCCGCCGCCAGTTGTTCCAGCGCCGCCTCGCCGCTGGCCGCTTCGGCCAGGTCATGCGCCCCACCCGCCAGCAGGCGGCGGATGCCCGCGCGCACGATGGCGTGATCGTCCACCACAAGAATGCGCGTCATGCCACCGCGCGCGCGCTGTCGCGTGCACTCTCCCGCGCATTCTCTCGCGCAACCGGCAGGCGGGCGCGGATGCGCACGCCCTGCCCCGGAACATCCTCCAGCGCGAAACTGCCCTGCAGCGCCCGCACCCGCTCCTCCATCCCGGACAGGCCCATCTGGCCCAGCCCGTTGGCGGACTGGCGCAATCCGCCGCCGTCATCCTCCACGCAGACCTGCACCTCGCCATCGCCGCGCTTGACGGCAATGCGGATCGCCTGTGGCCGCCCATGCCGCACGGCATTGCTGAGGGCCTCCTGCACGATGCGATAGGCGGCATCCTCGCCGCGCCGGTCCAGCCCCAGTTCCGGCGCCACCGCCTGCTCGAAACGGATCGCGGGATACCGCCGCGACCAGAAGGCGGCCAGGTCGGCCACCGCCGCCGCCAGCCCGAATTCCAGCTCGCTGGCGGGCCGCAACTGGCGCAGGATGTCCTTCACATGCCGCTGCACATGCAGCACCGCCTCGCGGATCGCGCCGCCGCGCTCGCGTGTTTCCGGCGCATCCGCTTTCGCCAGCGCGCTGGCATCCACCTGGATGGCGAACAGGTACGGCCCCACCTCGTCATGCAGGTCGCGGGCGATGCCGGCGCGTTCCTCGTCCTGCACCTGCTCGACCTGCTGCTCCAGCCGCCGGTTGCTGTCGGAAAACTCCTCCAGCTGCCGCGCCATATGGTTGAAGCCCCGCGCCAGGTCCGCCAGTTCGGGCGGCCCGTCGGTTTCCAGCCGCGTGTGATGACGGCCCTTGGACACTTCCAGCATGCCCGCCTGCAACCGGCGCAGGTGCCGCAGGGCATGGGCGAAGGCCAGCGACACCACCGCCATCACCCCGGCGCAGAACAGCAGCATGGTGAGAAAGGCATTAAAGGCATGTTCCCACACCTCGGCCAGTTCGCTGCGCGGATCGCTGGTCAGGGTCAGCACGCAGGGAAACTGCGGCAGGCTGATGGGAATGGTGGCGGTCAGGGTGGGCGGCGTCATCAGCCAGGCGAACCAGCGCGGCGCGGGATTGGCCAGGGGACCGATCTGCGACTGCACGATCACCTTGCCGGTCTCGTTGACCAGCGCGGCGCGGACATGGCGCTGGCCCTCGAAGCTGGCGACCACCTCGCGCAGGGTGACGGTATGGGCGACATTGCCCTTGATGGTGTCGCGCACCGACTCCTCCGCGCCGCGAAAGGCGGTATGCACTTCCAGCCGGGCGACCGAGCGGGCATGCAGCAGCAGGAAGGCGCTGCCGCCCAGCAGCGCCAGCACCAGCAGCAGGGCGATGGAGCCCAGGACACGGGTTTGCAGCGACATGCCCCATCCTATCGCGCGCGGCGGTAGCCGGGAACATGGCGGCGGCGGGAATTATTCCCGCTTTCCGGGCCTTTTCAGCCCGG
>DASTMN010000031.1:0-2865 GCA_035714165.1 Rhizomicrobium sp. | reverse complement strand
GCTGCAAACCCTGCCTTTCGTGATCCTGCGCGGGCTGGTCTATGCCGGCATGGCCATCGCCTATGTCGCGGCGGTGGGCACGGGTGCGGGCATTGGCTGGCTGCTGGGCCGCGTGGCGGGGGCCGATGCGGCGGCGGGCGGAGCCTTCTGGGGCGGGCTGGCGGGCTTCGGCCTGACCGCCGCCATCCTCTACCTGCTGCGGGAATATCTGCTCTACCTGCTCAAGGCTGCTCATATCGCCGTGCTGGTCGAACTGCTGGACGGCAAAGGCGTGCCCGCCGGAAAAAGCCAGATCGGTTACGGCAAGGATGTGGTGACCGCCCGCTTCACCGAAAGCTCGGTCCTGTTCGGGCTGGACCAATTGATAAAAGGCGTGCTGGCCGCCATTGCCGGTCTGGTGCGCGGCCTGACCGCCTTCCTGCCGATCCCCGCCCTGCAGACGCTGGTGAACATCTTCAACGCGGTGCTGCGGATGTCGCTCACCTATGTGGACGAGATCATCCTGGCCCATCTGATCCGCACCCGCACCGCCAATCCCTGGGCCACGGCGCAGGACGGGCTGGTGCTCTATGCCCAGAACTACCGTCATCTGCTGCGGAACGCCGCCTGGCTCACCCTGCTGATGTGGGCGGCGGTGGCGGCGCTGTTCCTGCTGTTCCTGGGACCGGCGGCAGCGCTGCTGGCGGCGTTCCCCCGCGCCGGCTCGGTCTGGGTGTTCGTGCTGGCGCTGGTCTTTGCCTGGGCGGTGAAGAAGGCGGTGATGGAACCCATCGCCATCGCCGCCCTGATGCAGGTCTATTTCGGGGTGATCGCCGGGCAGGTGCCCGACCCGGACTGGCGCGCCCGGCTGGACGACTGTTCCGCCCGGTTCCGCGACCTGGGCCGCAAGGCGGGAGACTGGGTCAGGGGCAAAACGTCGCCCGGCCCCGCCTGAGGCTTGCCAGAGGGGCCGGGCCGGACGGATAAACAGCCCATGATCACGGGTAAAACCCTCGTCGCCATCGCGGTCCTGATCGTCTTCATCGTCCTGCTGCTGGGGCTTTACACCCTGTGGAAGGGCGGCGACACCGCCCGCACCTGGTCCAACAAGCTGATGCGAATCCGCGTCCTGGCCCAGGCCATCGCCATCGTCATCATCATGGCGGTGCTGTATCTCAGCCAAAGTTGAAGATTCCGCCGCCGACTTATATGTAAGCGCCCCGGTCCGGCGCGTATCGCGGACGGGTCCGGCCAGATGACCGCGCCTGGCAGTCATCACAATGATTTCAATGGGTTAGAAATGGGCAAGACGCTGTACGACAAGATCTGGGACGCGCATCTGGTGGATGCCACCCCCGGCGAGACCCCGGTCATCTATATCGACCGCCATCTGGTCCATGAGGTCACCAGCCCCCAGGCCTTTGAGGGCCTCAGGATGGCGGGCCGCAAGGTCCGCCGCCCGGAACTGACGCTGGCGGTGGCCGACCATAACGTGCCGACCAAGGACCGCGACCAGGGCATCACCGATCCCGAAAGCCGCGCCCAGGTCGAGGCCCTGAAGAAGAACACCGCCGAGTTCGGCGTGGAATATTTCGCCATGGACGATATCCGGGCGGGCATCGTGCACATCATCGGCCCGGAACAGGGCTGGACCCTGCCGGGCACCACCATCGTCTGCGGCGACAGCCATACCAGCACGCATGGCGCGTTCGGCGCGCTGGCCTTCGGCATCGGCACCAGCGAGGTCGAGCATGTGCTGGCGACCCAGACCCTGCGCGCCCAGCCGTCGAAGAACATGCGCGTCACGGTGAACGGCAAGCTGCCCGAGGGCGTCACCGCCAAGGACATCGCGCTGGCCATCATCGCCAAGATCGGCACGGCGGGCGGCACCGGCTATGTGATCGAATATGCGGGCGAGGCGATCCGCGGCCTGAGCATGGAAGGCCGCATGACCCTGTGCAACCTGACCATCGAAGGCGGCGCGCGCGCCGGCCTGATCGCGGTGGACGACGTCACGCTGGACTATGTGAAGGGCAAGCCGCGCGCGCCCAAGGCCGCCGCCTTCGAGGCCGCGGCGATGTACTGGAAGACGCTGCATTCCGACGCCGATGCGGTGTTCGATGCCGAGGTGACGCTGGACGCGCGCGACATCGTGCCGATGGTCACCTGGGGCACCTCGCCCGAACAGGGCCTGCCGATCACCGCCAATGTGCCCGATCCGGCCGCCATCGCCGACGAGCACAAGCGCGTCGCCGCCCAGCGTGCGCTGGAGTATATGGGCCTGACCGCCAACATGCCGCTGACCGACATCAAGGTGGACCATGTCTTCATCGGTTCCTGCACCAATGGCCGCATCGAAGACCTGCGCGCCGCTGCCGATATCGCCAAGGGCCGCAAGGTCGCGCCCGGCGTCAACGCCATCGTGGTGCCCGGCTCCGGCCTGGTGAAGGAACAGGCCGAGGCCGAAGGGCTGGACAAGGTGTTCCTGGATGCGGGCTTTGAATGGCGCGATCCGGGCTGCTCGATGTGCCTGGCGATGAATGCCGACAAGCTGAAGGAAGGCGAACGCTGCGCCTCCACCTCCAACCGCAATTTCGAGGGACGTCAGGGCCGTGGCGGCCGCACCCATCTGGTGTCGCCCGCGATGGCGGCGGCGGCGGCGGTGACCGGCTATCTGGCGGATGTCCGCACGCTCTAGCCTTCCGGCGGCGCGCACGATCCAGACCGCGCTGGGTCCGGTGGCCTGCATCGTCGCGGGCAGCGGTCCGCCCGTGCTGGCCCTTCATGGCGGCATGGGCGGCGCGGACCAGTCCTGGATTCTGGCGCAGGCCCTGTTCACCGATGCCTCGGCCTTCCGGATCGTCGCGATGGCGCGGCCCGGTTATG
>DASTMN010000030.1:0-86165 GCA_035714165.1 Rhizomicrobium sp. | reverse complement strand
GCGCACAGGCAATCGCCATCGCCGCAAGCCACAGCCAGGCCGCCACGCCGCCCGCATGCCGCGCCGCCAGCAACGCCACGAAGAACGCGCCGAACCCCAGCGACACGCGCAGATAGACCGGATGCGCATAGGATGGATCGGCATGACCGGACAGCCAGGCCGCCAGTCCATGCAGCACAAAGCCCATGCCGATACAGCCCAGCACCAGCAGCGGCGGCATCATGCCCGCCAACACGGGGCGCGACAGCGTATGGCGGGTACGCCGCGTCAGCAGGCCCGCCACCGCAATCATGCCGAAGGCCAGGACCGACAGCGGCAGCGCCCAGGCCTGCGGCAGGCGTGGCAGCCACCAGCCCAGCACATCCATATAGATCGCGTCGCCGCCTTTCAGCGCCGCGTCATCGGCGCGCGACAGCGCTTCCGCCAGCCCCAGCAGGTTCTCGCCGTGATGCTGAAGACTGGCCGGGTCCAGATTCTCGCGGCGGTCCAGCGGTGTGTGATAGTGGGCGGCATTGCCGATGAAGGCGAAATTGTAGCCGGTGATCCCGGCGCGCAGGAACGGCGTCAGGTCGGTGTCGTTGGGCAGCACCTTGTAGATTTCCGCGTAGAGCGACGAGGCCGCCACATGCGACACGCTGTTCGCATACAGGTCCACCAGCGGCGCATCGCCGGGACTGGTCTGGAACAGATAGCTGGGGCCGCGATTGCCCCGCGCCTCCATGTTGACCACCACGCCGGGCCGGGCCGCCGGATCGCGCAGATAGGCAATCGCGCCCAGCAACCCGCTTTCCTCGCCGTCGGTGAACAGCGCGCGGATGGGCCGGTGCCGGGGCAGTCCGCGCACCTTCAGCGCGCGGACGGTTTCCAGAATGGTGGCGACGCCGGACATGTCGTCGCCCGCACCGGGGCCTGCCGCCACCGAATCCAGATGCGCCATCAGCAGCAGCGGCGTTCCCCTGCCCGGCGCGATGTCGGCGATGACATTGGTGACGGTGCCGCAGGTCACGAACCCGCCCCGCGCCGCGCAGGACAAACCGGTCTGGGTGCGGCCCGTCACGCCAAGCCGCGCCAGCTCTTCCACCAGGCGGGCGCGCAGCGCCGCATTCTGGGCCGAACCGGCCGGGCGGGGCTGCTGACCGTCCAGTAGCCGGGCCATCACGGCATCGGCGCGGGCCGCCGAGAATTGCGTGGCGGGCGCGTCCAGTCCCAGGGGCGCGGGCCTTTGCTGGCCATATGCCGCCAGCAGCCAGATGCCCACGGCCAATGCCGCCAATCCCCAAATTCGCCCCAACTTTCGCCCCAGGTTCCGTCTGGGGTCCACAAATACAGGGATATCTTGCATTTTGGAGGAATATCCCTATTTTGCAGTGCGATAAGAGTCGTGCGCCATCCGGGCGCGCGGCCCGGGCGCCACATGTCGCGCCCCTTTCTCAGGAGCGTGCTACGACCAGTGTGACGACCTCCGGCGCGGAAGCCGGAACCCTCGAAGTTATTGAAAATTCTCAGGTTTCAATAAATCCGGCTTCGACAAACGAGACCCCCGCCATCCAGCCGGAAACGCCCGGCTTCGACAGCCTGGGCCTCTCCCCCGATCTCCTCAAGGCGGTGGCCGACAGCGGTTACACCACCCCCACGCCGATCCAGGCCCAGACCATTCCGCTGGCGCTGCAACGGCGCGACGTGATCGGCATCGCCCAGACCGGCACCGGCAAGACCGCCAGCTTCACCCTGCCCATGATCGAGATGCTCTCCAAGGGCCGCGCCAAGGCGCGCATGCCCCGCGCCCTGGTGCTGGAACCGACCCGCGAGCTGGCCGACCAGGTTTCGGAAAGCTTCGACAAATACAGCAAATATTCCAAGCTCACCCACGCGCTGCTGATCGGCGGCACGGCGATGGACGAGCAGATCAAGAAGCTGGATCGCGGCGTGGATGTGCTGATCGCCACGCCGGGCCGCCTGATGGACCATTTCAACCGTGGCCGCCTGCTGTTGTCCCAGGTCAATATCCTGGTGATCGACGAAGCCGACCGCATGCTGGACATGGGCTTCATTCCCGACGTCGAGGACATCTGCAAGAAGCTGCCCTTCACCCGCCAGACACTGTTCTATTCGGCCACCATGCCGCCGGAAATCCAGCGGCTGACCGACCAGTTCCTGCACAACCCGGCCCGGATCGAGGTTGCGCGCCCCGCCACCACCGCCAGCACCATCACCCAGGAACTGGTGGAAGTGCCGCACAATGACTGGGCCAAGCGCGAGGCGCTGCGCCGCCTGATCCGCGAGGCCGAGCCGACGCTGAACAACGCCATCGTCTTCTGCAACCGCAAGCGCGATGTGGATGTGGTGGCCAAGAGCCTGGCCAAGCACGGCTTCGACGCCGCGCCAATTCATGGCGACCTGGACCAGTCGCTGCGCATGAAGACGCTGGAGCGTTTCCGGGGCGGCGAACTGAAGATTCTTGTCGCATCCGATGTGGCGGCGCGCGGCCTGGACGTGCCCAGCGTATCCCATGTCTTCAATTTCGATGTGCCGATCCATGCCGACGATTACGTTCACCGCATCGGCCGCACCGGCCGCGCCGGGCGCACCGGGCAGGCCTATATGCTGTCCACGCCCAAGGATGCCAAGTATGTGGACGTCATCGAAAAGCTGACCGGCAAGCCGATGGCCCGCCGCGAGATGCTGGACATCGAAGTGCGCGAGGATGTGCGCCCGCGCCGGGGCTTCGACAAGGATGGCCGCGGCGACCGTGGCGGACGCGACAAGAACCGCCGGGGCCGCGACGGGCGCAGCCATGACCGCCGCCCGCCGGACGGTAAGTTCCACGATCATGTCGCCAGCATGGAGCCAGCCACGGTCAGCGCGGATGCCGCGCCCGTGACGGCCACTGTTCCGGCCGAGACTGCCGCCGCGCCGCAGGAGGCAAAGCCCGCCCGCGCCGAACAGGCGCCGCGCCCGGAACGCTCGCATCAGGACCGCCCCCGCAACGAACAGCGTCCGCGCCAGGACAATCGCGACCGCGGCGAGAAGCGCGAACGGGGCAGCCAGCGCCAGCACAATGAGCGCGCCGCCCGCCCCGAACCGGTGGACCATAGCGAACTGCCCGCCTTCCTCTTCCGGCCGATTCCGGTCCGCAAGCCGGAGCCGCAGGCCGAATAACACCGCGGCCTTGCGGGAAAATGCCGGTTGCGGGGCTTTTTGTGTCCCGCAGGCGGGGCCGTTTAACCCTTTTTTCGGACCGTACCCGGCAAAGTTGCCACACAAAGCCGGTTCGCGCCGGCGGGCTACGGGGATCACTGTGTACAAGCCGGATCGCGAACAGGCATTTGCCAAGTCCGCGCTCGTCCTGTTGGACGAGTGCCGGGTCGCCGCGACCCCGGACAATTTCGAACTCTTTTACGCCCATATATCCGGCGAAAACCCCGCGCTCAGCCAGATGATGGACGCCATGATCGCGTCCGGCGCGGCCTTCACCCCCGATGCGATCAACGACCTGCGCCTGCGCGGCCTGTCGGGCGCGCGCGCCGCCGCCGCCATGGAGCAGGTCAACACCCGCATGGGCGCCGTCATGGATGATGTGCTGCGCAAGCTGGAAAGCGCGGGCCGTGACACGCAGGAATACAAGAATGCCCTGAGCGCCGTCAGCGGCGAACTGGGCGGCGAAAATCCCCCCGATGACCTGCGCAGCCTGGTGGAAGGCCTGGTCGCCGCCACCCGCGCCATGGAACATCGGACGCGCAGCCTGGAAAACGAGTTGCAGGCATCCTCGCAACAGGTGAGCGAACTGCGTTCCAAGCTGGACAATGTCCGCAAGGAAAGCCTGACCGATCCCCTCACCGGCATCGCCAACCGCAAGGCCTTCGACGATGCCGCCGCCGGCGCGGTGGCGCAGGTGGGCCAGGACGGCGAGGATGTGTCGCTTCTGCTGTGCGACATCGATCATTTCAAGACCTTCAACGACAGGTGGGGACACCAGACCGGCGATCAGGTGCTGCGCCTGGTCGCCGCCTGCCTGTCGGAGAACGTCAAGGGCCGCGATACCGCCGCCCGCTATGGCGGCGAGGAATTCGCCGTTCTGCTGCGCGGCGTGGGGCTGGAAGCCGCCACGTCCGTCGCCAACCAGATCCGCCAGACGGTCGAAACCAAGAAGCTGGTGAAGAAGTCCACCGGCGACATATTGGGGGCGATCACCATTTCCATCGGTGTGGCGCAGTTCTGCCCCGGCGAAAGCACCGAAAGCGTCATCCGCCGCGCCGACGCCTGCCTGTACGGCGCCAAGCATCACGGCCGCAATCTGGTGGTGCACCAGAACGATCCGCGCATGGCGGCGCTGGAACCCAGCGCGGCTTGATTTTATTCCCCCCTCTGCCCGCCTTACGCGGGCAAGCCCGCAGGCGGGCATCTCCCCCCGCATGGCGCTTCGCGCCGCAGGGGGAGAAAGCTGGTGTATGCGGAAGGTCGCCCGGCGGAATGCCGGGCTCGAGATGAGACTAATATTCCCTATCCGTCGCAGCGCGGGTTAGCTCCGCAAACACCTTGCTGCGACGTTCGGTACGCTGTCGCTACCGAACTCCCCCCGCTCGTCGCTTCGCTCGCGGGGAAAGAAAGCTGGTGGATGCGAAAAGGCCCTAAGCCTTGGCGGGGGTGATCTGGACAGACTCGCCGCAACCGCAGGCGCTGGTCTGGTTGGGATTGTTGAAGGAGAAGCGCGCGCCCAGCTTTTCCTGGACGAAATCCAGCTCGGTGCCGATCAGGAACAGGACGGCCTTGGGATCGATGAAGATCTTCACGCCCTTGTCCTCCATGACCTCCTCGAAAGGCCTGGCCTCGGCGGCATAGTCCATGGTGTAGCTCATGCCGGCGCAGCCGCCATTGGTAACGCCCACCCGAACGCCCAGATACTTGCCGTCCGCGCCGTCCATGATCTGGCGGATGCGCGCCGCGGCCGCATCGGTCAGCTTGACCGGCTTGGGCCTTTCCCTTTTTTGAGGGGCACGGCGCGGCGTGTCGGATTGGGTTTCCATGATCGCCTCAGAACATGTTCAGTTCGAGTTTGGCTTCTTCGCTCATGCGGTCGGGCGTCCAGGGCGGGTCGAAGGTCATGTTCACCGTCACTTCGCCAATGCCGTCCACATTCGCCAGGGCCGCCTTGACCATGCCGGGCATTTCGCCGGCCACGGGGCAGTTGGGCGCCGTCAGCGTCATGTCCACCGCCACATCCTTGTTGTCGCTCACATCCACCTTGTAGATAAGGCCGAGTTCGTAGACATCAACCGGGATTTCCGGGTCATAGACGGTCTTCAGCGCCGTCACCAGCTTGCCGGTGAAATCGTCCAGTTCCTGCTGGCTCAGGGCGGAAGCCGGGACGGCTTCGGTCGCGGTTCCAACCGTGTTTTCGGCGGCGTCGTTCATGCCGCGCCCTCCGTAGCACCCTCGTCCGCCGCGTTCTTGTATGTATGCCAGGCCAGGGTGGCGCATTTCACCCGCATGGGGAACGCGCTGATCCCGCCCATCACTTCGAGGCGCTCGCGGTCGTCGTCCGACAGTTCGCCCGCATCCTCGCCCTTTACCAGGTGCAGGAAGCCCTGCATCAGGCGGTCGGCCTCGGCAGCGGTGCGGCCCTTGAGCATCTCCACCATCATCGAGGCCGAAGCCTGGCTGATGGCGCAGCCCTTGCCCTCAAAGCCGATGTCGGCGACACGGCCATCCGCATCCAGCCGCAGATAGATGGTGACGCGGTCACCACAGAGCGGGTTGTAGCCTTCCGCCTTGTGGCTGGCGCCTTCCAGCGGCCCATAGTGACGGGGATGCCGCGAATGATCGAGGATCACTTCCTGATAGAGTTCGCGCAGCGCGTTATCCATTGCCCAGTGCCTTCAGGTCAGAATCCCGCGCGCCTTTTCCAGGCCCGCGACCAGCGCATCCACATCGGCGCGCGTATTGTACAAGGCAAAGCTGGCCCGGCTGGTGCTGGCGACGCCGAAGCGTTCCATCAGAACCTGCGCGCAATGATGCCCGGCGCGGACCGCCACGCCTTCCCGGTCCAGGATCGTGGCCAGGTCATGCGCATGCATCCCCTCGGCCTCGAAGGACAGGATGGCCCCCTTGCCCGGCGCATCGCCGATCACCCGAAGCCAGTTGAACCGGCCGACCTGCGCGCGCGCATGATCCAGAAGGTCATGCTCGTGCGCGGCGATGGCGGCGCGGTCGAAGCCGGACAGCCAGTCCAGTGCCGCCGCCAGGCCGACGCTTTCGATGATCGGTGGCGTACCGGCTTCAAAACGCGCGGGCGGATCGGCATAGGTGATCCGGTCCATCGTCACTTCGCGGATCATCTCGCCGCCGCCATTGAAGGGCCGCATCGCCTTGAGATGCGCTTTTTTCGCATACAGCGCGCCGATGCCGGTGGGGCCATACAGCTTGTGGCCGGTAATGGCGTAAAAATCGATGTCCAGCGCCTGCACATCCACGATCTCGTGCACCGCGCCCTGGCAGCCATCGGCCAGCACCGGCACGTCCCTGGCATGAGCGCGGGCGACAATCTCCTGCAGCGGCGTGATGGTGCCCAGCACGTTGGACATGTGGGTGATGGCGACCAGCTTCGTCTTCGGCCCGATCAGCGCGTCCAGCGCCTCCACATCCAGGCTGCCATCGTCGCGCACATCCGCCCAGCGCAGCACCGCGCCGCAGCGTTCGCGCAGGAAATGCCAGGGCACGATGTTGGAATGATGCTCCATCACCGACAGCACGATCTCGTCGCCGGGCTGAATGACCGGCATCAGGAAGCTGTAGGCGACCAGGTTGATCGCCTCGGTGCCGCCCTTGGTGAAAACGATCTCGTTCTCGTCGCGGGCATTGAGGAAAGCCTGGACCGAGCGCCGCGCCGCCTCATAACGGTCGGTGGCCGCCGCCGACAGGAAATGCACCCCGCGATGGACATTGGCATATTCGCTGTCGGCGAAATCGCGCATCGTATCCAGCACGATACGCGGCTTCTGCGCCGACGCGCCGCTGTCCAGATAGACCAGCGGCTTGCCGTAAACGGTGCGCGACAGGATATCAAACTGGGCGCGGGCGGCTTCGGCGTCAAAGGACTTCATGTTCGCGGGCGCGTTCATGCCAGCCCCTTCAGCGCGGTCAGCAGTTCGACCCGCACCAGCTCGCGCTGGTCGGTATCGGCGATTTCCGCCACCGCGTCTTCCAGGAACGCCTGCAACAGCAGGCCCCGCGCCTCGGCTTCCGGGATGCCGCGGGCGCGCAGGTAGAACAGCGATTCCGCGTCCAGGTCGCCCACCGCCGCGCCATGCGCGCATTTCACATCGTCGGCAAAGATTTCCAGTTCCGGCTTGAGGTCGGCCTCGGCCAGCTCGCCCAGCAACAGCGCCTTGGCGCTCTGGTTGCTGTCGCTGCCGTTGGCGCCCTGCGCCACCGTCACCTTGCCCTGATAGACGGCGCGGGACTGGCCGCCCGCCACATGCTTGAAACGCTGGCTGCTGTTGGTATCGCCCACCGCGTGGATGACATGCGTGGTGACGTCGCTGTGCCGCCTGCCGCCCAGCACCGCCACGCCCGACAGATGCGCCTGTGCGCCCGCGCCATCCAGCGCGATGGCAAGTTCCATGCGCGACAGCCTGCTGCCGAAACTGGCGAAATGCGCGCGATACCGGGCGTCAGACGCCAGCCGGACGAACACCTCTTCCACCAGCACCGCATCACCCGCATCCGGCGAGACCCGCACATGGTCCAGCGCCGCGCCCACGCCCAGCACGATTTCCAGGCCCGCATTGCGGAAACCCGCGATACCCACGACCTCCACAAGGGTCAGCGAGGCGCCCGCCTCTACCACCAGCAGCGCGCGGACATGCCCGGCGCCGGTCAAATCCAGCCGCAGCGACCGGGCGATGGCGGCGCCCGCCGGCACGCGCAAGGCGACACCGCCTTTGGCGAAGGCCAGGCTTGCCGCGCTCATCACATTGTCGGCCGTGCGCCCGAAATGATCCGCCACCCAGGCGGGCGGGTGCGGCTGCGACAGGTCGAACACTTCTACCCCGTCCGGCGCGTCCACCGACCATTGGGCGGCATCCGCGCCAAGGCCCGCCTCGCCCAGCGCGGCGCGCAGGTCGGAATATTTCCATTCCTCCACGCGGCGATGCGGCACGCCGCGCGCGGCGACCAGCGCGGCGGCGGCGTCACGGGTGGCTGCGGCCAGCGTCATGCCACATCCTTCACGAGATGGTCATAGCCCTTGGCTTCCAGTTCCAGCGCCAGGTCCTTGCCGCCTTCCGCCACGATGCGGCCCTTGGCCAGCACATGGATGCGGTCGGGCACGATGTAATCCAGCAGGCGCTGGTAATGGGTGATGACCAGCATGGCGCGCGACGGGTCGCGCAGCGTGTTCACGCCTTCGGCCACCAGCCGCAGCGCGTCAATGTCCAGGCCGGAATCGGTTTCATCCAGGATGGCCAGCTTCGGCTCGAACAGCGCCATCTGGAGAATCTCCAGCCGCTTCTTCTCGCCGCCGGAAAAGCCAACATTCAGGGCGCGCTTCAGCATTTCCTCGGTGACGTTCAGGGTCTTGGCCTTGGCCCGCACCAGCTTGAGCACGCCGACCGCATCCAGGTCCGGCTCGCCGCGCTGGCGGCGCTGGCTGTTCAGCGCGGTCTTGAGGAAGGTCATGGTGGTGACGCCGGGAATCTCCACCGGATACTGCATCGCCAGGAACACACCCTTGGCGGCGCGCGCTTCCGGGGCCAGCGCCACCAGGTCCTCGCCGTTATAGGTGATGGAACCTTCGGTGATGTCGTAGCCCGCGCGGCCCGCCAGAACATAGGACAGGGTGGACTTGCCCGACCCGTTGGGGCCCATGATGGCATGCACCTGCCCCGGCTCGATCCGCAGGGTCAGGCCCTTGAGGATTTCCTTGCCGTCCACCGCGACGTGCAGATTCTTGATATCCAGCATGACTAACCCACGGAACCTTCCAGAGAAATGCCCACCAGCTTCTGCGCTTCCACGGCGAACTCCATCGGAAGCTGTTGCAGGACTTCCTTGCAGAAACCGTTGACGATCAGCGACACCGCCTCGTCCTGCGGGATACCGCGCTGCAGGCAATAGAACAGTTGATCTTCGGCGATCTTCGAGGTCGTCGCCTCATGCTCGATCCGCGCCGTCGGATTGCGGCTTTCGATATAGGGCACGGTATGCGCGCCGCAGGCCCCGCCGATCAGCAGCGAGTCGCACTGGGTATAGTTGCGGGCGTTGTTCGCCTTGCCATAGACGCTGACCAGGCCGCGATAGGTGTTCTGCGCCTTGCCCGCCGAAATGCCCTTGGAGATGATGCGCGATTTTGTGTTCGCGCCCAGATGGATCATCTTGGTGCCGGTATCGGCCTGCTGGAAATTGTTGGCGATGGCGATGGAATAGAACTCGCCCACGCTGCCGTCGCCGCGCAGAATGCAGGACGGATATTTCCAGGTGATCGCCGAACCCGTCTCCACCTGCGTCCAGGAAATCTTGGACTTGCGGCCGCGGCAGTCGCCGCGCTTGGTGACAAAGTTGAAGATGCCGCCCACGCCGTTCTCGTCGCCCGGATACCAGTTCTGGACGGTGGAATATTTGATCTCAGCATCGTCCAGCGCCACCAGCTCGACCACCGCGGCATGCAGCTGGTTTTCGTCGCGCTTGGGCGCGGTGCAGCCTTCCAGATAGCTGACATAGCTGGCGTCGTCGGCGATGATCAGGGTGCGCTCGAACTGGCCGGTCTCGCTGGCATTGATGCGGAAATAGGTGGACAGTTCCATCGGACAGCGCACGCCCTTGGGTACATAGACGAAGGTGCCGTCGGAAAAGACCGCCGAGTTCAGGGTGGCGAAGTAATTGTCCGTCACCGGCACCACCGTGCCCAGATACTTGCGCACCAGGTCGGGATAGTCGCGGATCGCCTCGCTGATCGGGCAGAAGATCACGCCCGCCTCGTTCAGCTTTTCCTTGAAGGTGGTGGCGACCGACACGCTGTCGAACACCGCGTCCACCGCCACGCCGGCCAGCGCCATCTGCTCGTGCAGCGGAATGCCCAGCTTGTTGTAGGTTTCCAGCAGCTTGGGATCGACCTCGTCCAGCGACTGCTTCTTGGGCGTGTTCTTGGGCGCGGCGTAGTAATAGGCGTTCTGATAGTCGATCTTGGGATAATGCACCCGCGCCCAGTCCGGCTCCTTCATGGTCAGCCAGCGGCGGAACGCGCCCAGGCGCCATTCCAGCATCCAGTCCGGCTCGCCCTTCTTGGCCGAAATGTAGCGCACCGTGTCTTCCGACAGCCCCTTGGGCGCGCGTTCCATCTCGATATCGGTGACGAAACCGTATTTGTACTTCTCGCCGATCTCGGCGACCTGGTTCCTGGTTTCGGCGGCGATGCTCATGCCGCTTCCTCCTTATGCGTGGCGCGAACCTTCTCGCGCAGCTTGACCAGCGACGCGACCGCCGCGCCGACATCCTCCACGGTGGACGACCAGCCGAAGCTGGCGCGCAGCGCACAGGCGGCCAGCGCCTCGTCCACGCCCATAGCCGTCAGCACATGCGACACCGTCACCTTGCCGCTGGAACAGGTGGCGCCGGAACTCACCATCACCCCGTCCATGTCCAGCGCGATCAGGGCGGTTTCCGCCGTCACGCCGGGAACCGCGAAGGCGCTGGTGCTGCACAGGCGTTCGGCATCCGCGCCGAAGACCACCGCATCGGGAATCTCCTGCTTCAGGGCCTGCTCGAAACGATCGGTCAGATGGGCCAACCGGGCGCGTTCGCCCTCGCCATCGGCCAGCGTATTCGCCGCCGCCCCAAAGCCGGCGATCCCGGCCAGGTTTTCCGCGCCCGCGCGCAGGCCGCGCTGCTGGCCGCCGCCCACCAGTTGCGGGGCCAGCGGCGCGCCATCGGCCACCAGCAACGCACCGACGCCCATCGGACCGCCCAGCTTGTGCGCCGACAGCACCATGTAGTCGCACAGCGAAAAATCCAGCTTCATCTTGCCCGCCGCCGGAACCGCATCCACCAGCAGCAGCGCGCCCGCCTCGCGCACCAGGCGCGAAACCTCCGCGAGGGGCTGCATCACGCCGGTTTCGTTGTTGGCGGCCATCACCGCCACCAGCGCACGGCCCTTGCCTTCGCGCAGTGCCACGCGCAACGCTTCCAGGTCCAGCACCCCCTTGGTGGTCACCGGCAGGACGGCAAGACGGATCCAGGGAAAACGCTCGGCCAGACGCTCGGCGGTGACACGCACCGAAGCATGTTCCACGGCCGAAACAAAGATGCGCGTGATGCGCGACTCCTCGCCCTCCAGCGAGCCTTCGGCCGCGCCGAACAGCGCCAGCGCGTTGGATTCGGTGGCGCCGCTGGTGAAGATCACCTGATCGGGGCGCGCCCCCACCAGGGCAGCCACCTTTTCGCGCGCATCCTCGATCACGGCGCGGGCGGCGCGGCCCGCCGCATGGATGGAAGACGGATTGCCGCCGATGCCCAGCGCATGGGTCATGGCCGAAAGCGATTCCGGGCGCAGCGGCGAGGTGGCGTTGTGATCCAGGTAATACATGACGGTTACTCGGTACTCTTATTCGGCGGCAACAGGCTCGGCGGCGGCTTCGCCATCCAGGACAGGGGCGACATCGTTGCAGGGCCGCGCGCGGCCCAGCACGCGGCGCTCCACCACATCGGCCAGGCTCACCGACGACAGGAAGACATGAATCTGCTGGCCCAGTTCTTCCCACAGGTCATGGGTGACGCAGCGCGCACCGGTCTTGGTACAGCCCTTGGACGCGCCGGGCTTGCAGCGGGTGGCGGTGATCGGCTCGTCCACCGCCGTGATGATGTCGGCGATGCGCAGATCGCTGCTGGGACGGGCCAGCCGGTAGCCGCCGCCGGGGCCGCGTACGCTGGTGACCAGCCCGCCGCGCCGCAGCTTGGCGAACAACTGTTCCAGATAGGAGAGCGAGATGTCCTGACGGGCGGCGATATCGGCCAGCGCTACGGGACGCGCAGCGGTCTGCGGGCCGTCACCTGCGCCGTTTCCGGCCAGGTCGGCCATCGCCATCACCGCATATCGTCCCTTGGTGCTGAGCCGCATGGCGGTGTCCTCTCGCAGGTTCCGGCGCAATGTCCGGGCAAACGGGCGTTTTTCCTTGCTTTTCGCCCCCCCACCCAGTGTAGAGAGAGGCACGAAAACCTTGGGCGTCACGCCTGACGGTGGGGATATAGAGTTCCTGATTATTTTGGTCAAGTATTGGCGGCGCATAGGTGGGATGCCCTGCAAGCAACTGAAATGTCATCGTTTTTAATCGGGCTTCGGCCCTGAAAACCTGACTTTTTTGCTGGCAGGCGCCCGGTGGGGAAAACGGAAATCCATGCCTGATATCATTCTGCCGGGATCGGCGGGCCGCATCGAGGCGCGTTACCAGCGCCAGAAGAATCCGGGCGCGCCGATGGCGCTGGTGCTGCATCCGCACCCCCAGTTCGGCGGCACCATGAACAATCCGCTGGTCTACGACCTTTTCCACATGTTCCACGGGCTGGGCTGCACCACGGTGCGCTTCAATTTCCGGGGCGTGGGCCGCAGCCAGGGCAGCTTCGACAATGGCGCGGGCGAACTGTCCGACGCCGCCGCCGTGCTGGACTGGATGAACACGCTTTATCCCAATCCGTCCAATGTCTGGGTCTGCGGCATCAGCTTCGGCGCCTGGATCGGCATGCAGCTTCTGATGCGCCGGCCTGAGATCACCGGCTTCGTTTCCATCGCCCCGCCCGCCAGCATGTATGATTTCGCCTTCCTGGCGCCCTGCCCGGCCTCGGGCCTGATAGTGCACGGCACCAAGGACAATGTGGTGCCCGAACCCGATGTGCAGAAGCTGGTGGACCGGCTGACCGCCCAGAAGGGCATCAAGATCACCTATAACAAGATCGATGGCGCCAACCATTTCTTCGACAAGCATGAAGCCGATGTGGTGGAGACGGTGAAGACCTATGTCTCCGACATGATGAGCAAACCAAGAGAAGGCCGTTAGGCCTTCTCGCAGCCACCCGATTCATTCGGGTGGCCCAGCTAATAAAAATAAGGAGCCGTTAGGATGTGGGCTGTCGTCGTCGTCATGCTGGCCATGCTGAGCGGGCCGCAGGCCATCGTCATCACCGATGCGGGCACCTTCAAGACGGAAGCCGAGTGCCAGGCGTCCGTCGCCGCCGCCATCCCCTCCAAGCTGGATGCCGAAAGCAAGGCGCAGCTTGAAAAGGGCGAGCGCCGCTATGTCTGCGTGCGCGCCATCGAGCCGCAAAAGGCGAATTAAGCCTCCACGCCACCGGGCGGATGAAATACGCCGCCCGTCAGCGCTGACGGCACGCCGGTGGTGGTGGGCAGCGACAGCGGCAGGCCCAGCCGGGACCGCGCCGCCAGATAGGCAAATCCTTCGGCTTCCAGGCCGTCGCCATCCCAGCGCGCGCCTTCGGCCCTCAGCACATTGGCCGCGCCTTTTTCCAGCAGCCGCGCGCGCAACTGCGCCATCAGGAAATCATTGTGGCGGCCGCCGCCGCTGATGATCCAGGTCAGCGGAACAGACGGAAAATGCGCCGCGGCGCGGGCGATGGACGCCGCGGTAAAGGCGGCCAGCGTGGCCGCGCCATCGGCGGCGGACAGGCCCTCCACCGCCGACAGGCCGAAATCCATCCGATCCAGCGACTTGGGTGGGCGGCGCGCGAAAAAGCAATTGTCCAGCATGACCGCCAGCACATCGTCATGGACGGCGCCGCTGGCGGCCAGCGCGCCGCCCACATCCACCGGCTTGCCGGTGTGCCGCAGCATCCAGTCGTCAATCGGGGCGTTGCCGGGGCCGGTATCGAAGGCCAACACACAATCGTCATCTATATAAGTGACATTGCCGACACCGCCGATATTGGCCACCACCAGCGGGCGCGGCAGCGACGAACCCGCCGCCAGCGCCGCGTGATAGAGCGGCATCAGGGGCGCGCCCTGCCCGCCCGCCTGTACATCGGCTGTGCGGAAATCGTTGACCACGCCGATGCCGTTCCTGCGCGCCAGCCGCGCGCCGTCGCCGATCTGCCAGGTCCAGCCCTGTTCGGGGCGGTGCAAAATCGTCTGGCCGTGAAAGCCGATCAGGTCCACCTCGCGCGCCGCCAGCCCGGCCTTGTCCAGCAGGGCGGCCACGGCATCGGCATGGCGGTCGGTCAGGTGGCGTTCCGCCGCGCGGATGGTTTCCGTCGCCGGTCCCGGCTCCGCCAGTCCGGCGGCATCCTGGATCGCCTGGCGCAGCAGGGCGCGGGTTTCGGCGTCATAGGGCATGGTCAGGCTGGCGCCGGGCCGCACCACCGCCGCGCCGTCAGTGTCCAGCAGGGCCGCATCCACCCCGTCCAGCGAGGTGCCGCTCATCAGGCCGATGACTTTCATAATTTCCGGCATTCGTGCTATTCCCGCGCTGCTCACCCTTCGACAGGCTCAGGGTGAGGAGGACTCTCTAACACCCTCATGCTGAGCTTGTCGAAGCATGAGGATGAAGAGCCCGCCATGCCTGCCGCACCCCAGTTCCAGTCCGATTTCCTGCGTATCTTCGCGGCGCGCGGGGCCTATTACCAGTGTTCGGCGGATGCGGACCTGGATGCGCTGATGGCCCGCGAGCGGGTCACCGGCTATATCGGCTTCGATGCCACCGCGCCGTCGCTGCATGTCGGCCATGCCCTGCAGATCATGACCCTGCGCCGGATGCAGCAGGCCGGCCATCGCCCCATCGTGCTGATCGGTGGCGGCACCACCAAAGTGGGCGATCCCAGCTTCCGCAACGAGGCGCGTCCGCTTCTGGACGATGCGCAGATCGACGCCAACAAGGCGGCCATCCGCAAGACCTTCGAGAAATTCCTGACCTTCGGCGACGGCCCGTCCGACGCCATCATGGTGGACAATTCCGAATGGCTGGACCGGCTGGAATACATCCCCTTCCTGCGCGAGATCGGGCGGCACTTCTCGATCAACCGCATGCTGGCGATGGAAAGCGTCAAGGCCAAGGTCGAGAACGACCTGCCCTTCAGCTTCCTGGAATTCAACTATTCCATCATGCAGGCCTATGATTTTGTGGAGCTGTACCGCCGCTATGGCTGCCGCCTGCAATCGTCGGGTTCGGACCAGTGGGGCAACATCGTCTCCGGCATCGAACTGGGCCGCCGCGTGGAGAACCAGCAGTTCTTCGCCCTGACCACGCCGCTGCTGACCACCGCATCGGGCGCCAAGATGGGCAAGACGGCGGCGGGCGCGGTGTGGCTGAACCCGGACATGTGCAGCCCCTATGATTACTGGCAGTTCTGGCGCAACACCGAGGATGGCGATGTCGGCCGCTTCCTGCGCCTGTTCACCGAAATCCCGGAAGCGGAAATCGCCCGGCTGGAAAAGCTCCAGGGCGCGGAACTGAACGACGCCAAAAAGGTGCTGGCAAATGCCGCCACCGCGCTGGCGCATGGCGCGGATGCCGCGCAGGCGGCGGGCGAAACCGCGCGCCGCGCCTTCGAGGAAGGCGTGATGGCCGAGGGCCTGCCCACCATCACCGCCGCCCTGCCCGACGGCATCCTCAACCTGGCCGTGGCGGCGGGGCTGGCGGCATCAAACTCCGAAGCGCGCAAACTGATCGCCAACAACGGCCTGAAGCTGAACGATGCGCCGGTGTCCGATCCGCGACTGACCGTGGATACATCGGCGCTGAACGGCGATGGCGTGCTCAAGCTGTCGAGCGGCAAGAAAAAGCATGTGCTGGTGAAGCCGGCCTAGCTTTATTGCGGCGCGGGTTCCGGCCGGGCCTGTGGCGCGTTGGACGGCGCGTTGGCGGCGGTGGGGATATGCCCCTCGAAGATGCGCCGCAGGATGCCCGGCGTCAGCATGGACAGCGGATTGGTGGACAGGTTGGGCTGTTCGGCTCTGCCGGTCAGCGAATAGGTGACGCCGAACACGCCCTCGCCCTTGCGGGAAGCCAGGATGTCGCCGATCACCGGCACATTGCTGATGAAGGAGTTCAGGCCATAGGCCGGAACCAGCGATCCCTTCAGCGCGATCTGGCCCTTGGGCCGGTCGATATAGCCGTCGGCGCTGGCCCCGATCGCCGAACCGCGCACCCGCGCGCCGTCCACGCTGATGACATTGTTCTTGGAACTGAACGGCATGTTGAGTTCGTCCAGCGACATGCCGCTGCTGCCCATCAGGTCGCCAAAGCCGCTGAGCGATCCCGCCGAGAACAACCGCGCCAGCAGCGGCTGGTTGACCATCTGGAAGTCGCGCACCACCAGCGTTCCGGTGAAATCCGGCGTGGGAATATTGGGATTGACGATATCGGTCGCCTGACCCGGCAGGTTGACGGTGGCGGTCAGCGCCCCGCCCCGCATGCTTTCAAAGCCGAACAGGCCACGCGCCAGCAGCCCGGCATCGCCCGCCGTCAACGTCACCTTGCGCCCGTCAGGTGCCGGTTCGAGCGCGGCGGCAATGGACGTCGTCTTGGCCCCCTTCATCGCCAGATTGCCCGTCAGCGAGAGGACAGAGGGCCGGTTCTCGATCCCCGTCAGGTCCAGGTTGAAGGGCATGATGGCGACGCCGCTGCGCATCGCCAGCCGGTCCAGCCGCGCGCTGATGCGGAAGCGACCGATGGGCGTATTGTCTTCCTCCTGTTTGGCCGCGGCGCTGGGTGCCTCGTCCGAACCGTTGCGCCCGACGCGGGAACCGTCCAGCGAACGGCCGCGCAGGACATACTCGTCACCATTGGTGGTACGGGTAAGCCGGAAGGCGAGGTCGTTGAGCGGCCCCATCCGTACCGTGGAAAAATCCAGCACCGACAGGCCGCCCGCCTTGTCGAAGGTCGCGGTACCGGTGGCGTTAAGGACGGGACCAAAAATGCGGATCGCCTGGTCCTGCACGATATTGCCGGGCGCGAAATTGACCTGTATGCGCCCGGTGGCCGACTGGCCCGGCGTCTTTTCCAGGTTGACGATGGGCACGAACAGGGTCGCGGGCGTGAAATCCACCGTCACATCGGCGCGCGCCAGCGATCCGCGCCGCGCGGCGATATCGGCGCTGATCGGCGCGATGCCCCGGAAATAGCGCATCAGCCCGATATTCAGCGCCTGCCGCCCGCCTTCGGTCAGCGCGCCCTTCACCAGGATGCGCCCGGTAATAGGGTCCTTGGTGCGGAAATCCTCCGTCCAGTCCACCGACAGGCGTGAATCCGCCAGGTTGACCATGCCGACCTGGTGCAGCCTTTCATTGTTGATGTCGAAGGTGACATTGCCGTTGGTGACACGGGTGCCCGCACCGAGCGCAACGGCGAAGTCATCCACCTTCGCCTTGACCGAGATTCCCACATCGTCCACTGGCAGATTTGCCAGCATCGGCACCTTGAACATCAGGTCGGCGGCGGCTGTACCGCCGGTCTGTTTGGGGTCGATGCCGAACTTGGTGGGATAGTTCAGCGGCTTCATGTCGATCAGCGTCATCACCTCGGGCATCGTGCCTTCGATATGGACGCCGAACTCGCCCACCGTGCCGACCTTGTGCAATGTGGGGATCAATGCGGTGCCGCGCGTCGCCACCAGGTTTCCGACCCGGCCGGAGGAAAAGCTGGCGCGGAAGGTGTCGCCGGTCATCACCGCATCGCCATTGACGCCGGTGGCGCGCGTCAGGCCCTTGACGTAGCTGCCTTCCAGGTTGCGCATGGAAAAAGTCAGCTTCATGGACTCTTCCGGCAGTATCTCCTGATCCAGAAGACCCGGCGCGAAATTCACATCGGCCTGCAACGGCCCGATATCGCCGGCAAAGATATTCTCGTCGATCCAGTCGCGCGCGCCCGCCGCCACGGGCAGCGGCCAATAGGTGAGCAGCGTGCGCACCGGCAGCGCGGGGATGCGGCCCCTGGCGACGATGCCGGGCGCGCCGGATTCATTCAGGGTCAGGGTGCCGGTGGCGTCGAAGCGGAAGCCCTGTGCCGCCACCACCAGTTTTGAAACCTCGAACTGGCGCGAGCCTGTCAGGTAATCGGCGGCGATATCCACCGACTGGTAGGACACCGGCCTTTTGAACAGGCCCGGCGCGTCGAGCGCGATCCGGTCCGCCGTCAGGCTGGCGCGGATTTTTTCCAGCCCGCCTTCGCTGTCCAGCAGGAAATCGGCCTGGCCGCGCAGGTTGGCCCTGGCCTCGCGGGCATCGAGATTGCCGTTGCTGAGGATGACGCGGCGCGCGGCGCCGTCATAGCGGCCGATCAGGCGCAGGCGCCGCACATGCAGCGCCTTGCTGGTCATGGCCGCGACGGGCAGTTCGCCCTGGGCGATGATGTCGAAATCCGCCCGGCCCAGCGCCCCTTCCGGCATCACGCGGAAGGTGGAGGTGGCGCTGACCGCCATCGGAATATCGCGGACGCCGGACAACATGGCGACATTGGCGCCCAGCCCGCGCAGGTCCAGGCCCATCACCTTGACGGTGCCGTCCACCGGCCCCTTGCCGGACGGCAGGGTAAGATCGGCGGCGACATGGCTGCGGCGGCCCGACATTTCCACATCGGACTCGAAGGTCGCGCCCAGCATCTCGCCCTTGTCGCGGATCATCAATTCCGCGCGCGGCGCCAGCACATGCAGGCCGGTGACTTCGTCATGGATGGTGATGCGCGCCTCGCGCACCGCGAAGCTTTCCAGCGACGATCCACCATCGCCGGAATCGATCACATCGGTGATGCGGGCGATGATGTCCTCGCCATTGTCGGCGAATTTCTCGGACCCCAGCCGTATCCGGCCCGACTTCATATGGACCAGCGTGAACTCGACGCCGACCAGCGTGATGCGGCGGACCACGAAGCGGCCCTGCAGGAAGGGCGCCGCCGCCAGGCCAATCGCAGCCTTGGGGGCATTGATCACCGTGCGGCCGCCGGCGTCCCGGATGCGCGCGCCCAGCACCACAAGATTGACGCGGCCCTGGTCACGCGTCCATTCGATCGCGGCGCGGTCGTAATCCAGGTTGATGCCGGGCAGCGCCTGCTGGATCGCCCCGGCGATGGTACCGCGCAGCGGCCCCAGCGAGATGGGCCCCATCAACAGGCGCACGCCCGCGCCCACCACGAAGAACAGGATGGCGGCCGCGATCACGCCCGCGCCCAGGGCGGTGCGCGTTATGTGATGCCTCTTGATGTAGTTTGCGAAAGGCAGCTTCACGCGTTTCCTGGCCCGGGTTCGCGGCATCGAGGATGGTCCTGTCCATCCGGCCGCCGGAAACATGCACTATTGCATGTGTTAGGCTTAAAAAGGGCAAAAGTTCCAGCATCTTGCCAGTCTCTTGTGAGGGCAATGCTGCGATTGCGTTTCACCGCCCAGTTAGGGTTAAATCCCACCGCTGTTAGGGATTTGGACGGATGGGGCGGGATTCAGGGCGTTTGGCCGTGGGCGACAAGGCTCCCGGATTCAAACTGGCGACCGATGACGGCGAAACCGTCACCTTGGCCTCCCTCAAGGGCGCGCCCTTCGTGGTCTATTTCTATCCCAAGGACGACACCTCCGGCTGCACCAAGGAGGCCATCGCCTTTTCGGCGGCGCTGCCGAAATTCGCCCGCCTGGGCGTGACCGTCATCGGCGTGTCCAGGGACAGCCTGGAATCCCACGCCAAGTTCCGCACCAAGCACAAGCTGAAGCTGGCCCTGGGTTCGGACGCCGACCTCAAGATGGCGGAAGCCTGGGGCGTGTGGGGTGAAAAGACCCTGTATGGCCGCAAGTATATGGGCATGGAGCGCGCCACATTTCTGGTGAACGCCAAGGGCGTCATTGCCCAGGCCTGGCGCAAGGTTAAGGTTCCCGGCCATGTCGAGGCGGTGCTGGAGGCGGCGAAATCCCTATGAAACGCCCGCATTCTCGCAAGACGCTTGGGCCGCGGTTAACCTCGCGCTCGTTTTTCTGGCACAAACGCTTGATCGCGCCCGGCGCGGCGGGTGAAATGCCGCCCGGTGGCGGTACGGGCGCGCAGAACGCTCTCCAGAAGAGTTCCGAGATGAAGACGGCGACGTTGCTCGAGCGCGTCTGGGCGTGGGTTCACGAGACTTTCCCGGAACGCCAGATTTACATCCGCAGCGACGGCCGGGTGCAGTTCTTCACCTTCGGCCCGTCATTGCAGGCCACGCTGGCCGGGCTGACCCTGATCTTTCTGGGCTGGGTGGCCTTCGCCACCGTCAATGTGATCTTCAAGGACCGCATCATCGCGGCCAAGGACCATCGCTACCAGCAGATGCAGCAGGCCTATGAAAGCCGCGTCGCCGACCTGCAGATTTCCTATGACGAGCTGAACGGCGCGCTGGTCGGGGCCGAGGACCGCTTCAAGGCGACCGCCGACGCGTTGCAGGCCAAGCAGAACGCCATCGCCGGCTTCCTGAACCGCGCCACCGCCGCCCAGGCCGCTGTCGGCATCCGCGGCACTGGCCCCGCGCCCGCGCCGCTGGCCGCCCTGCCCGCCACGGCACAGGGCGGTGCGCTGGAGGTGATATCGCCCCACTCTTCCGCCGACAGTTTCGATGCCGAAGGCGGTTCTTCCAGCCTGACCATGATGCCGGAACCCGCCGCGCCGCAGCCGCGCACCGGCAAGCCGGTCAAGGCCAGCTTCCTCGATGCCGCCGCGAAGAAAGTCGCCGCGCTGTTCCAGTCGGTGGGCGCGCGGCTGCATGTCGGCTCCAGGCCGGATGCCGGCAGTTCCGCCGCCTATGCCCAGCATCCGGCGCTGCGCGCCCTGGTGCAGCAGACCGATCGCGTGGCCGCCATCGGGCATAACGATGTGCAGCTCATGGCCCAGACGGAAAAGGCGCTGGGCGTGGGCGTAAACAATCTGCGTGGCGTGATGCGCCGCACCGGCATCAATCCCGACAGCTTCACGCGCAAGCTGGCGGCGCGGGAAGGAATCGGCGGGCCGGAGATTCCGCTGGACCAGGTCCGCATCGAGGGCGTTTCCGATCCCCGCTTCACCAAGGCCTATCTGGGCGCCGCCGCCGTGCTGGAACAGTTGAACGGCCTGTCCACCGCTCTCAGCCATGTGCCGCTGGCCCTGCCGGTGACCGCCGCCCGCTTCGACAGGTCCAGCGGCTTCGGCGCGCGGGTGGACCCTTTCACCGGCCGCTACGCCTTCCATCCCGGTGTGGATTTCGCCGGTCCCTGGGGCGCGCGCGTGCAGGCCACCGCGCCCGGCAAGGTGGTGTTCGCGGGCTATCGCGGCGGATATGGCAATATGGTGGAGATCGATCACGGCCTGGGCCTTCACACCCGTTATGGCCACCTCTCCTCCATCCAGGTGCGGACGGGCGCGGCGGTGACCAAGGGCGGCGCGGTGGGCCGCGTCGGCAATACCGGCCGCAGCACCGGACCGCATGTGCATTACGAAGTCTGGTACGAGAACGTCGTGAAGAACCCCAACAATTTCATCGAGGCCGGCCGCCATGTTCTCCAGAAGCAAGGATAACACACCCGCTCCGCAGCCCGTGATTGCGCCTGCCGCGCTCAAGCGCGCGGGCCGCAGCGCCGCGCCCTCCATCATCAGCGCCGACATGACGATCAACGGCACCCTCACTTCCACCGGCGATATCCAGATCGATGGCCGCGTCGAAGGCGATGTCCGCAGCGTGGGGCTGGTGATCGGCGACAAGGCCGAAATCCACGGCGAAATCCTGGCCGAGGATGTGACGGTCCGCGGCAGGGTGATCGGCCGCATCCGCGCCCGCAAGGTGCTGCTGGCCGCTACCAGCCATGTCGAAGGCGATATCCTGCACGAGGCCTTCGCGGTGGAATCCGGCGCCTTCTTCGAGGGCAACTGCCGCCACAGCGACAATCCGCTGGGCGAGGCCCGCCCCGCCGCGCCCGTTACCGGCGAACCGGAGCGCCCCGCCGCGCCCGCCGCCAGCTTCGCGCCGCTGGGAACGGTTGGACAACCGGGCTGAGCGAGTGAGCGCGGCGAAAACTCCGGCTACCCTGCCGGAGAAGAAAAACTATCCTGGTGAAACCGCCACGCCGGAACAGATATTGGAATTGGCCGAGGAATATCGCGCAGCCGCCAAGGCGACGCGAACACAGCACCGAGCCAACATCCCACACTCCCTCGCACCCTGCCGCTTTCTGGCGGCGCATGCGATCGAACTCTACCTCAACGCATTCCTGCGCAAGACCGGTCGTAAGCCGGAATATGTTCGCGGCATGCAGCATAATTTTTCCCTGCGGGCACAAGAATCCAAAGACGCAGGATTGGTGCTGCGCGAGAAAACCTTCGCGCACCTGAGCAAAATGAAGGATGACCAGGAATATCTGACGACGCGGTACGGCGCAGAAGGCTTTCCTACCGTGACGCAGATCAATCGCTTGCTTGCCACTGTGGCAGAATTGTCAGGCAAGGTGAGAGCGGCCGTTCATGGCGTATGAATGGCGCTATTCCAGGTCTTCGATGACCTCGCGCGGCTTGCCGCCGACTTCCTGCGCCAGCGCCGCCGCCATGAAGGCGTCCAGGTCGCCGTCCAGCACATCGGACGGCGTGCGGCTTTCCACCCCGGTCCGCAGGTCCTTCACCAGCTGATAGGGCTGCAAGACATAGGAGCGGATCTGGTGGCCCCAGCCGATCTCCTTCTTCTCGCCCACAAAGGCGCCGGTCTCGGCCTTCTTCTTTTCCAGTTCGATCTCGTAAAGCCGGGACTTGAGCATGTCCCAGCAGATGGCGCGGTTCTGGTGCTGCGAACGCTCGCTCTGGCTGGCCACCGCGATGCCGGTGGGCAGGTGGGTGATGCGGACCGCGCTTTCGGTCTTGTTGACGTGCTGGCCGCCCGCGCCGCTGGCGCGATAGACGTCGATGCGGACATCCTTTTCGGGAATGTCGATCTCGATGGACTGGTCGATCACCGGATAGACGGTGACGGAGGAGAAACTGGTGTGCCGCCGTGCATTGGAATCGAAGGGCGAGATGCGGACCAGCCGGTGCACGCCCGCCTCGGTCTTCAGCCAGCCATAGGCATTGTCGCCCTTGACCAGCAGGGTGGTGGACTTGATGCCCGCCCCCTCGCCTTCGCTCTCCTCGATCAGCTGGAGCTTGTAGTCGTGGCGCTCGGCCCAGCGGGTGTACATCCGCAGCAGCATCGAAGCCCAGTCCTGGCTTTCGGTGCCGCCCGCGCCCGCATGGATTTCGATATAGCTGTCATTGCCGTCGGCCTCGCCGGACAGCATGGATTCCAGCCGCATCTGCTCGGCGCGCTTCTGCAGCGCCAGCAGGGCGTTCTCCGCGTCGGTCACCATGGCGGCGTCGTTTTCGCCCTCGGCCATTTCGATCAGGGCGATGGCGTCTTCCAGCTCGTTGCCGATCCGGCTGACGGACGACAGCGAGGTGTCCAGCTTCTGGCGCTCGCGCATCAGCTTCTGGGCCACCTGCGGATCGTTCCACAGCGCGGGGTCTTCGGCCTTGGCGTTCAGTTCGTCCAGGCGGCGGTTGGCGGCATCCCAGTCAAAGATGCCTCCTCAGCAGGGCGATGGCCTGCTGGATTTCTTCGGCGGCGCGGGAAATTTCTGGACGCATGGCGGGTGATTACGGCAGCGGCCTAATAAAGTCCACCGGTACCTGCCCCGACCGAGGCGGGCGGCGGCGATCCCGGCGGGGGGGCCGGCATGCCCATGCCGTCTGGCTGCGGCATGCCCGCATCCAGCACGCCGCCCATCGGGGCATTGTCCTCGCCCGGCGCGGTGCCCGCCTTGAAGGCCTCCATGATCGCGCCGCGCGTGCCGGGCGCGACCGGTGTGCCGCTGCGCCAGTCGATTGGCACTTCCTCGATGCCGGGCGCGACGCGGAAGGGCGTGGCGGGCGCGTCGGCCAGCGCCGCCTTCATGAAATCGCGGAAGATGGGCGCGGTGACGGTGGCGCCCTGCTCGTGCGGCCCAAGGGTGCGCGGCGTGTCGAAACCGACATAGATGCCCGCCACCAGGTCGGGCGAGAAGCCCACGAACCAGACATCCTTGGCGTCCGACGAGGTGCCAGTCTTGCCGCCCAGCGGCTTGGGAATCTGCGCGCCGATCGAATAGGCGGCGGTGCCGCGCTGGACCACGCCCTGCAACATCGAGACGATCTGGTAGGCGGTGCGCGGATCGATGATCTGCTCGCGCGTGTCGGCCAGCAGTGGCTCCTGCTGGTTCTGCCAGGTGGCGTCGTTGCAGCCTTCGCAGACGCGGGTGTCGTGACGCCAGATGGTCTTGCCGTTGCGGTCCTGAATGCGGTCCACCAGCGAGGGCGTCACCTTCTTGCCGCCATTGACGAATTCCGAATAGCCGGTGACCACCTTCAGCAGCGTGGTCTCATACGCGCCCAGCGAGTTGGCCAGCAGCGGTGGCAGCTTGTCATAGACGCCGAAGCGGATGGCGTACTGCGTAACCTTGTTCATGCCCACTTCATGGGCCAGCCGCACCGTCATCACGTTGCGCGACAATTCCAGGCCGCGCCGCAGCGTGGTTTCGCCCAGGAACTCATGCTCGAAATTGGCGGGCCGCCAGACCGGCAGGCCCGGCCCCTGATCCAGTTCGAACGGTGCGTCCAACACCTTGCTGGCGGGCGTATAGCCATTGTCCAGCGCCGCCGCATAGACGAAGGGCTTGAAAGCCGAACCGGGCTGGCGCTGCGCCTGCATGGCGCGGTCGAACTGCGATGAGGCATAGGAGAAGCCGCCCGACAGAGCCAGCACACGGCCGGTATGCGGGTCCATCGCCACGATGGCGCCGTTGATTTCCGGCACCTGGCGCAGGCCGTATTCGCCTGGCTTGGCGGGCTTTTCCAAAGGCTCGACATAAAGGATCGCGCCCGGCTTGGCGATTTCCTGCGGCCCGGATGGGACCGCACCGACCAGCGCACCGGGCAGCTGCCGCCGCGCCCAGCGATAGCCTTCGGGCGTGACCAGCCCGGTGGCGCCATCATTGAACCCGACGCGCAGGCTTTTGCCCTCATAGCCCAGCGCCACGGCGATCCGCCATGTCTCGATGCCGGACTCGTTGGGCAGCTTGGCCAGGTTCTCGCGCCAGTTGGCGACGTCTATGCTCTTTTTCGCGCCGCGCCAGCCGTGGCGGCGGTCATACCGCACCAGGCCCGAACGCAGGGCGCTGACGGCATAGTTCTGCAGGCGCGTGTCCAGCGTGGCGCGCACTTGAAGGCCGCTGTCATACAGGCCCGCCATCTTGTAGCGGCCGATCAGCAGGCGGCGGACTTCCTCGACATAATAATCCACGTCGGCGGCCTGGCTGCCCAGCGCGCGAGTCTGGGTGACCAGCGGCTCGGCCTTGGCGGCGGCGGCCTGGGCGTCGGTGATATAGCCGTTGTCGGCCATCTGGGAGATGACCCAGTTGCGGCGGCCCACCGCGGCTTCGTGATAGCGGCGCGGATCGTAATTGGCCGGGCCCTTGGGCAGCGCCGCCAGGAAGGCGACCTCGGCGATGGACAGTTCGTCCAACGACTTGCCGAAATAGTTGAGCGTGGCCGCGCCGATGCCGTAGCAGTTCTGGCCCAGATAGATTTCGTTCAGATAGAGTTCCAGCACCTTTTCCTTGGGATAGGTGGCGTCGATCCGCACCGCCAGGATCGCCTCGCGGATCTTGCGGCTGAACTTGAGGTCGGAATTGAGCAGGAAGTTACGCGCCACCTGCTGGGTGATGGTGGACGCGCCCTGCGGCCTGCGCCCCTGCACCACCAGCCCCACATCCTTGATCGCCGCGCGCAGGATGCCCGACGGGTCGATGCCCGGATGGTTGTAGAAATTGCGGTCCTCGGCGCTGGTGAAGGCCTGCTTGACCAGCTTGGGAATGAAGGTGGCGGGAATGAAGATGCGCCGTTCGCGCGCATATTCGCCCAGCACCGTGCCGTTACCGGCATAAACGCGGGTGGTGATGGGCGGGGTATAGTTCTGCAGCGTCTCCACGCTGGGCAGGTCGCGCGTGATGGTGACCAGATAGACCGCCAGCGCGCCGACCGCGACCACGGCCACCGCCGCGGCGGTCAGGCCAAGCCATTTCAAAAGACGGGGAACGAGGTTCTGCATGGGATGGCCGGATTCATAAAGGTCTGACAGGGGGTTGGAAAGAGCCTAGCGGTTGGCCGCCTGGCCGGATGCGGTAAATTGCTGGTCCACCGCATCGGCAATGGCGCCCGCAACTTTCGTGCGCCAGGCATCGGTGTTCATCTGGGCGGCGTTGGCGCGGTTGGACAGGTAGCCCAGTTCCAGCAGCACCGCCGGAACATCGGGCGCGACCAGCACCGCCAGGCTGGCGCTGCGATGCGGCTTGCGCGCCAGAATATCGGTCACCCGTCCCATGCTGGCCAGCGTGGCGGTGGCGAAGCGCGACGCCTTGTTGATGGTGTCGCGCTGGGCCAGATCGATCAGGATGGGGGCGACGGGATTGTTGTCGCCGCCCAGGTCCACGCCCGCGATGATGTCGGACTGGTTTTCGCGCTTGGCCAGCGCCGCCGCCTCGCGGTCGGAGCGGCCGTCGCTGAGGGTATAGATCGAGGTGCCGCTGGTGTTGGGATCGGGATTGGAGTCGGCATGGATGGAAATCATCAGGTCGGCCTTGTCGGCGCGGGCGATGGCGACGCGCTGGCGCAGCGGCACGAAGGTGTCGGTCTCGCGCGTCAGATAGACCGTATAGCCCCGTGATTTCAGTTCGCGCGACAGTTTCAGGCTCTGCGCCAGCACCAGGTCCTTTTCCATCAACCCGTTGACGCCCACCGTGCCGGAATCCAGGCCACCATGCCCGGGATCGATCACGATGATCTTCTTGCCGGTGCGCCCCCGCGCGGGCGGGGCGCGATCGGCTGCGATCATCGCCGCCAGCCGTTCGGCATCGGTCTCGCGCTTGCGCAGGTCGGCGGGCCAGCCCGCCTGGGAATCGAATTTGGGCCGGGTGGACGGAAACAGGTCGATCACCACCCGGTACCCGAAGCCGCTGGAGGGCGGCAGCACCAAGGTATCGGACAGGCTGACCGGCCGGTTCAGGTCGATCACCATGCGCGAATTACCCGCGCGGAACTGGCCATAGCGGTAGGATTTGATGGAGCCGAAGCCGCTGGGCCGGGGCGGCGCGCCCAGCCGCCACGACACTTCCGGCATGTCGATCACCACGCGGTCGGGATTGGCCAGCACGAAGGCGCGCAGGTTCACCGGATCGGACAGTTCGATCACCAGCCGGGTCCGGTCGTCATGCTCGCCGATCCGCGCGCTCATCACCATCGGCAGCGGCCCGCGCGGCTTGCTGCCCACGGACGGTCCGGGCAGCGGCGCGGGCGCGGGCTTGGGCGGGGCCGCCGGTAGGTTCCGGGCCGCGTCCCCCTGCTGGCGCAGCAGGTTGCTGATGGCGTCATCCTGTCTCTGATCCTGGCCCTCGGCCTTCAG
Source organism: Rhizomicrobium sp. (assembly GCA_035714165.1). GTDB lineage: Bacteria > Pseudomonadota > Alphaproteobacteria > Micropepsales > Micropepsaceae > Rhizomicrobium. Next base: position 58,737 of record DASTMN010000030.1, on the reverse strand, counting down.
CACCGCCACGGACAGGACGGCGATGGCAGCGAAAAGGAGAAGGACAACCCGCACGAAGGCTCCGAATCTGGATAGGGCAGACTAGCATGGCGATCCATGCGGACAGTTTGTTTCCTGCCGGACCTTTGCTAAGTTCCCGCATCAAGGGGAAACCAGATGTTTCTGGAAATAAAAGATTTTTTAAGCCCGGCGGAAGTGGCCCGGCTTCAGGCCATCGCCGCCGCCGTCAGCTTTGTTGACGGGCGAATCTCCAACCCGGCGATGGAGACCAAGAACAATCTCCAGGTCAGCCATGCCGATCCCGGCTATGCCGAATCCTCGCGGATCGTGGCAGACGCCTTTGCCCGCTCCGCGCCGTTCCGCGACTTCGCCTTTCCCCGCCATGTCGCGCCGCCCCTGCTGGCCCGCTACGAGGTGGGGATGCAGTACGGCGTCCATGCCGACACCTCGCACATGCGCTTCGGCAACGAACTGCGCCGCTCCGACCTGTCGGCGACCGTCTGGCTGAACCCGCCGGCCAGCTATGAGGGTGGCGAGCTGGTGGTGCATCTGGGCACCCGGCCGGTGGTCATCAAGGGCGAACCGGGCAGCGTGGTGGTTTACCCCTCCACCCAGCTTCACCAGGTGGCGCCGGTCCGCCGGGGCCAGCGGCTGGTCTCGATCACCTTCATCGAGAGCCTGATCGCCCAGGAATATCAGCGCACCCAGCTTTACGAACTGAGCGAGGTGGCGGCGCTGGAAGGCCTCAACATGCGCTGGGAAAACCGCATCCGGCTGGATGCCGTCCGCAACAATCTGCTGCGGCTGTGGTCCGCAAGCTGATTTAATATCATAAGATATCCTTACATCTTATTGATTTTAAACGTAAAAGATGTTTTCCGACCACTCCGTTCCGGCGCCCCGCCCCATTAACTGCTTGTTGAAACCATGGGCGCACCCTACAAAAAGTCCCGTCCGGTAGTGCCTTGCGATTCCCGCGCGGTCCCGGGCGCCCCTGAGCGGCCCTTGCCACGCCCCGCGACCAACGCGAGCACAACGGCTTTCCCAGGTAACCCTTTGGCCCCAGGCCGTGGACTTTGAAGTCCGCCGGCCGACCGGCCCAGACAAAACAATGACCGTCCTTTTCGCGATCCCTTCCGACGCTGCCCCGGACTTCAGAAATGAAGTGACCGTTACGGCGGGCGGGCGCGCGTGCCTTCTTTCCACCCACACTTCGCGCCGCCCCGCCGCAGCCGCACACCGTGCGCCCGGCCAATCCCGCGCGCGCACCGGAGACTTTCATGACCAAGCGCATGCTGATCGACGCCAACCACCCGGAAGAGACCCGCGTGGTCATTCTGGACGGCTCCAGGGTCGAGGAATTTGATTTCGAGGCCGCTTCCAAGCGGCCGCTCAAGGGTAACATCTATTTGGCGAAGGTGACGCGCGTCGAGCCGTCGCTGCAGGCCGCCTTTGTCGAATATGGCGGCAACCGCCAGGGCTTCCTGGCCTTTGCCGAAATCCATCCCGACTATTACCAGATCCCGGTCGCCGACCGTCAGGCCCTGCTGGCCGAGCAGGAAGCCGAGGCCCGCCGCCGCCAGGAGGACGATATCGAGTCCTTCGAGATCACCGGCGCCAAGGCCGAAAGTGGCGAGGCCGAGGAGGAGGAAACCGAGGACGACACCGATACCGGCGAGGACAGCGCCGAGATGGCCCCCCTGGTGCCGCTGGACGCCGCCCCGGAAGACGATGACGCCGCCCCCGCCGAGGGCGCCGGAGACGATGACGACCATGCCGATGTCTTCGTCAATCACGGCGGCGCCGCCGTGGAAGAGGTCGAGCACGACCATGACGAGGACGATGCCGTCCCCGCCAAGTCCGAAGCCGTCGCTGCCGAGGCCGCCCAGGAGAATGAAGGCGAGATCGAGCCGGTGGAGGCCCAGGATGCCCCTACGACCGATACCGAGGCGACCGATACCGAGGTGATCGAAGGCGACGCCCTGCCCCCGTCCGAAGGGGAAACCGAAAGCGACGCGCCCACCGAAGGCGGCGAAGCCCAGCCGCTTCAGGCGCAGCGCCCGTCGCAGCGCTGGGTCCGCAAGAAGCACTACAAGATCCAGGAAGTCATCAAGCGCCGCCAGATCATCCTGGTCCAGGTGGTCAAGGAAGAACGCGGCAACAAGGGCGCGGCCCTGACCACCTATCTGTCGCTGCCCGGCCGCTATTGCGTGCTGATGCCCAACACCCCGCGCGGCGGCGGCATTTCCCGCAAGATCACCAACGCCGCCGACCGCAAGCGCCTGAAAAGCGCCGCCCAGGGGCTGGAGCTGCCCGAAGGCATGGGCCTGATCATCCGCACCGCGGGCGAGAACCGGACCAAGCTGGAGATCCGCCGCGACTATGACTATCTGCTGCGGCTGTGGGACACGATCCGCGAAAAGACCCTGTCCTCCAACGCGCCCGCCTGCGTCTATGAGGAAGGCGACCTGATCAAGCGCGTGATCCGCGACCTGTTCACCAAGGATGTGCAGGACATCGTGGTGGAAGGCGAGCAGGGCTACCGCAACGCCAAGGACTTCATGCGGATGCTGATGCCCAGCCATGCCAAGCATGTGCATCACTACAAGGACACGGTGCCGCTGTTCCAGCGCATGCACATCGAAAGCCAGCTCGATTCGATGTTCTCGCCCACCGTCACCCTCAAGTCGGGCGGCTATATTGTCATCAACCAGACTGAGGCGCTGGTTTCCATCGACGTGAACTCCGGCCGCGCCACGCGCGAGCATTCGATCGAGGAAACGGCCCGCAAGACCAATCTGGAGGCCGCCAGCGAGATCGGCCGCCAGTTGCGCCTGCGCGACCTGGCCGGCCTGATCGTGATCGACTTTATCGACATGGAAGAAAGCCGCAACGACCGCGAGGTCGAAAAGCGCCTGCGCGACGCGGTGAAGAACGACCGCGCCCGCGTCCAGCTCGGCAAGATTTCGCAGTTCGGCCTGCTGGAAATGTCGCGCCAGCGCCTGCGCGCGGGCGTGATCGCCGGGTCCACCGTCACCTGCCCGCACTGCCAGGGCACCGGCCTGCTGCGCTCCATCGAATCCTCGGCGCTGCGCGTCCTGCGCGGCCTGGAAGAGGAAGGCGAGAAGAACCGCGCCGCCGCCGTGACCGTGGCGATCGACAATGAGGTGGCGCTCTACATCCTCAACCAGAAGCGCCACGAACTGTCGCGCATCGAGGCCGAGCATGGCCTGGAGATCACCTTCGAGCCCCGGCCGGGCATGGCGGGCGGCGCTTTCGAGATCGAGCGCACCAAGACCCGCGACCCGGGCGAGCGGCCGCGCAGCAATGCCGCCGTCAGCATCGAGGCGGGCTTCGTGCCCTCCGACGAGCCGGAACCGGACTATGTGGAAGAGGCCGAGGAAGACGAGGAAATCGTCGAGGCGGACGAGACCGGCGATGCCGAGGATGGCGAGGAACGCGCGTCCGACGAACGCACGGGCGACCGTGAAGGCCGCGAGCGCGGCGAGAACGGCCGCAAGCGCCGCCGCCGTGGCGGGCGCGGACGCAACCGCGACCGCGGCGAGCGCGGCCCTCGCGACGGCCAGCAGCAGCCGGTTGCGGCCGAAAGCGCCGCCGCCGATGGCGAGGCGCCCGGCAGTGAGGATGTGCCGGAAAGCGCCGCCAATGGCGATGCGGCCACGGGTGAGACGGGCGAGGCCCGGCGCAAGCGCCGCCGCCGCCGCGGCCGCCGTGGCGGACGCGACCGCAATGACGGCGCTTCCGGCGAAGCGGGCGAACAGTCTGCCGCCTATGCCGCCGACAACCGTTTCGGCGTGCCGGACGAAATCGACACCACGCCCAGCAGCACGCCGTCGGCGCCGGGCGCGCCCTCCGCGCCGGTCTGGTCGCTGAAGGACGATGAAGTGGACACCACGCCCAAGGACGATGCCAAGCCCAAGAAGGGGTGGTGGCAGAAAGCTTTCGGCGGGGAGTAGCGCAAAAGCGCCACCACGCAGAAAACAGGAAAGGCCGCGGCACACGCCGCGGCCTTTTTCATGCGCTGTGTCTGAACCCCGTCAGGGCTTGATGACGGGCTGCGCCACGGCTTCGGCCACCGTGCCCATGCCATGCGCGCCCGGATCGGCCAGCGCGATACAGGCCTGGCGGTCGCAGGAAATGACATTGACCGTGTCATAGGGCGCGTTGCCGGTACCGCGCAGGTCGCCGCGCCGTCCCAGTTGGCGGCCCTGCGAGGCCTGGAGCAGCGCATGCGCCATCGCGGCCGCGCCATTGGGACCGCCCGCGCCAGCCCCCGCCAGCGCCACACCCTCGCCGTCCGTCGCCAGGACCGGCGCCAGGAAGGCGCTGGCCAGCCCGGATGCGCCCGCCGGCGAGGCCGCGAGCTGCACGCCGGTGCCTTCCGCCGTGCGCCCCGACCCGAACGGACCATTCAGGGTGATGGCGCAGGACGCCGCCTGTCCGTCGGCATCCACGGCGGCGAAGCCGGTGGACCCAAGATCGCGCGGCAGGCTGGCGACACCGAAAGCCGCCAGCGTCTGGCGGGCGGCGGTGGCGACGGACGCTTCGCTCCCGCCGCTGCGCGCCAGATTGTCCAGCAGCGCGCCGGAGAAAGCCCCCGCGCCGGTGCCCGGACCGGGCAGCCAGGCCGTCAGCCCGCCGGTGCGGCGCTGGCGCGGCGCGGTCTGCTTGGCGGCGGTCGCGGCAAACTCGTCGGCGGCGATGGCCCCGCCCTGCGCCGCCGACCAGGCCACGATGCGCTGCGCCGTGGCGCCCTTGTAGAAACCGTCCGCGCCGTTCAGCCGGATCTGCGTCATGGTCTGGGACAACGGGACATTGCGCGCCTCAGTCCCAACCGCGCGGGGCTGGCCCGACTCGTCGAGAAATTCCGCCGCCAGGCTGGCGTCCAGCCGCACGACATTCTGGGAATCCGCCAGGCGCGTGGCCAGCGCCTGCGAGATGGCAAAGCCGGTCGCGGCATAGGCTTCGCCCGGCCCCACCGTGCGCTGCCAGGGCAGCGCGCCATAGAGCGTCTGCATCTCATGGAAACCGCGCACCGCGCCGGGAATGGCATAAGCGCCGCCGCCGCGCGGCTGGCGCGTCAGGAAATCGAACTCCGTCACCCGGCCATTGGTGTCGCGCACCAGGCAGATGCCGCCCGCGCCCAGCCCCGCCGCCACCGGATAGGTCGCCGACAGGGTGAAGAACATGGTGGTCACCGCATCCACCGCATTGCCGTTCGCGGCCAGCGCGGCCGCGCCCGCGCGTGCGGCATACGGCTCGTCGGCGACGGCGATGCCGGTGCGGCGTGCCTCGGACACGGCGCTGGAGGTGTAGGAACGCGGCGCGGCCTCCGTCAGGCCCACCGTGGACACCATCTGGTTGCCGATCGATTCGAAGGTGGTGCAGCCGGCCAGGGTCAGGGGCGCGGCAAGCAGGGCAAGAAGGCGGGCGGAACGCATGACGCGGATGTAATCCCAGCGGCTTTTTCGGGGTCTTTATGCCTTACCCTGAACCGGGAAAGCCAGCGTTTGCTTTTGCCCCCCTGCCCCCATACCGTCCGCCGGGGTTCTGGACCGGGGGACGGCCGCGCAAGGATGCGGCCCTTTAGGAGATTCGCCTTGCCGCCGCACACGCCCCGTTCGTCATCCAGATCGCTGCTCCGCAAGCTCACATTCGCCGCCGGCTTTGCCGCCGCGCTGCTGACCTGCGTGCTGCCCGCCCATGTCCAGGCGCAGGGCATCGGCATCCTGCGCGACACCGAGACCGAGGAAATGCTGCGCAGCTACGAGACGCCGCTGGCAAAGGCCGCGGGCCTCGATCCCGACGCGGTCAAGGTCTATCTGGTGGGCGATCTGGAAATCAACGCCTTCGCGATGCAGCCCGCCAACATCTTCATCTGCGCGGGCATCCTGCTGTGGCTTCGCACCCCCAACGAACTGATCGGCGTGATGGCGCACGAGACCGGCCATATCTCCGGCGCGCACCTGACGCGCGGCTCCTTCGCCATCAAGCAGGCGATGGTGCCGATGCTGCTGTCGATGGTGGCCGGCGTCGCCGCGATGATCGCGGGCGCGGGCGAAGCGGGCATGGCGCTGATGGGCCTGGGCCAGGCGGTGACGGCGGCGCGCTTCGCCGCCTTCACCCGCGTGCAGGAATCCACCGCCGACCAGATCGCGCTGAAGCTGCTGAACGCCACCCGCCAGTCGCCGATGGGCATGCTGCGCACCTTCCAGCGCTTCGCCCAGCAGGAGGCGATGAGCGCCTACAAGATCAACCGCTTCGCCGTGGATCATCCGGTGGGCCAGGACCGCGTCGCCGACCTGGAGTCGCTGGTGGATGCCTCGCCCTTCCGCGAGGTGCAGGATTCGCCGCAGAGCCTGCGGACCTACCAGATGGTGCAGGCCAAGCTGGCGGGCTTCGTGCTGCCGGTGAAGGACGCGATGATCCGCTTTCCGGTGACCGACACCTCCGCGCCAGCCCGCTATGCCCGCTCGCTGGCCTATATGCGGATGCCCAATTTCCAGAAAGCGCTGGCGGAAATCGACAGCCTGATCGCGGAAGAACCCAACAATCCCTATTTCTACGAGGTGCGGGGCCAGATCAATGTCAGCATGGCCAAGCCCGCTTTGGCCATTCCCGACTATCAGAAGGCGGTGCGGCTGCGCCCCGGCGCGCCCCAACTGCGCCTGGCGCTGGCCTCGGCCCAGCTCGCCATGGAAGACCGCGCCCTGGCGGGCGAGGCCCTTCAGAACCTGAAGGCCGCCCTGCTGGCGGAAAATGACGACCTGTTTACCTGGTATCAAACTGCCCAGGCCTATAGCGCCTTGCAGAACGAACCGATGGCGAACCTGGCCACCGCCGAGCTGAACTACAATCGCGGCGACATGCAGAAGGCCATCGTGTTCGCCACCCGCGCCCGCGCCAAGCTGCCCCAGGGCGGCGCGGACTGGGAACGGGCGCAGGATATACTGGGCGCGGCCTCAGGCCTGATGCGCCAGCGTTAGGCCGATAGTTTAGGAGAGCATCATGCGGGCATTCGTTATCACCCTGGCCGGAGCCATCGGCGGCGCGGCGCTGGCCGTGGCGATCATCGTCACCATGGCGCGGCACGGCTATATGCCGATCAACGACCGGCAGATGCAGACCTATCTGATGCAGCACCCGGAACTGGCGCTGGCGATGATGGGCCGGCACGAGGCGATGGAGAAGGAAAAGGAAGTCGCCCAGCGCGAGGCCACCCTGGCCAAGGTCGGACAGGCCGCCTTCTTCGATCCCCGCATCGCCTTCGTCACCGGCCCCGCCGATGCCAAGAAGACGCTGGTGGAGTTCTACGATTACGATTGCCCTTATTGCCGCGCCTCGCTGCCCGCGATGAAGAAGTTCTACGAGGCGCACAAGAACGACACGCGCATCGCCCTGATCGAGTTCCCCATCGAACAGCTGCACGGCGCGGGCGCGATCTTCGCATCCAAGGCCTCGCTGGCGGCGCGCCGCCAGCCGGACCGTTACCTGGACTTCCACTTCGCCCTGATGAGCGAGGAAGGCGCCATGACCGAGGAGATGGTGTTCGCCAATGCCGCCAAGGTGGGCCTGGACATGGCCAAGCTGAAAGCCGACATGGCCGACCCGGAGATCACCAAGGCGCTGAACGACAGCATCGCGCTGGCCCGCAAGGTGGGCATAGACGGCACGCCGACCTTCATCATTAACGGCCGCATGCGGCCGGGCGCCTTCATGGACGACGCCTCGATCAGCGAAGAAATGGCGAAGAGCTAGACAAGACCGGCGCACAGCATTTTGGCGCGCAGCATTTTGGTCAGTGGGCAGGAGCGCGCGGAGCCTACCCGGCGTAGGTGAGCACGCGCGACGCACCCAATGAGCAAAAGGCAAGCGCCCTAGATCAGCCCGGTCAGGGGACTCGACGGATCGGCATAGGGCTTGCGGGGCATGCGCCCGGCCAGCCAGGCTTCGCGGCCCGCCTCCACCGCCAGCTTCATGGCCCGCGCCATCCGCACCGGATCGTCCGCATGGGCGATGCCGGTATTGGTGATCACCGCGTCACAGCCCAGTTCCATCGCCACCGCCGCGTCGGACGCGGTGCCGATGCCCGCATCCACGATCACCGGAACCTTGCTGTCGGCAATGATCATCCGCAGGTTCACGGTGGAGGTGATGCCCATGCCCGACCCGATGGGCGAGGCCAGCGGCATGATCGCCACCGCGCCGCAATCCTCCAGCCGCTTGGCCATCAGGGGATCGTCGCTGCAATAGACCATCACCTGGAAACCGTCTTTCGACAGCATTTCGGTGGCGCGCAGGGTCTCGATCATGTCGGGATAAAGCAGCTTCTTCTCGCCCAGCACTTCCAGCTTGACCAGCGACCAGCCGCCCGCCTCGCGCGCCAGGCGCAGAGTGCGGACCGCCTCCTCGCCCGTGAAGCAGCCGGCGGTATTGGGCAGGAACATGACCTTTTTCGGATCGATGAAATCCACCAGCATGGGCTGGCTAGGATCGGTCAGGTTCACCCGGCGCACCGCCACGGTGACGATCTGTGCGCCGCTGGCTTCCAGCGCCCGCGCATTCTCCTCATAGGATTTGTATTTGCCGGTGCCGATGATCAGGCGCGAGGTGAAACTGCGCCCCGCAATGACGAAGGGCCTGTCCTGCCGCTGCGCCGGTGCGGGCGCGGGCGGCGCGACGGGGGCATTGCCGCCGCCGATGAAATGCACGATCTCCAGCCGGTCGCCCTCGGCCACCATCACCTGCTGATAGGTGGAGCGCGGCACGATCTCCAGGTTGCGCTCCACCGCGATCTTGGCCGGATCGAACCCAAGGCTGCGCAGCAGGGCATCGAGGCTCATGGCCTGGTCCAGCATACGCGTCTCACCGTTCAGGGTGACCGTGATCGCCGGGGGGCGGGTCGTGGGATGGACCTGGGAAACAGTCTGGGACATGCGCGCTACCTTAAGCATTTCCGTATCGGTACAGAGTGATTATAAGGCTTGAATCGCTCCCGCCCACGGAAAGTCTATGGCAAAAAAGTCAAAACAATCCAAGACCTTACCGATCTACATCGTCAATGGCCCCAACCTCAACCTGCTGGGCCAGCGCGAGCCGGAGGTCTATGGCCGCACCACCCTGCCCCAGATCGAGAAGATGTGCGTGGCGCAGGCCGCCCGCCACGGGCTGTCGGTCATCTTCCGCCAGTCCAACCATGAAGGCGAGATCGTGGACACGCTGCAGGAAGCACGCACCAACGGCAGCGCCGTCATCATCAATCCAGCGGGCTATGGCCACACCTCCATCGCCATCCTGGACACCATCCAGACGCTGACGATCCCCGTGATCGAGGTGCATCTGTCCAACATCCACCGGCGCGAGCCGTATCGCCACCTGTCCTATGTCTCAAAAGGTGCGACCGGCATCGTGATGGGCCTGGGCGCGCAGGGCTATCTGCGCGCCGTGGACGCCATCGCCGATATCCTGCCGAAATCCTGAAGGTAACCAAATGAGCAGCAAGAAAAAGAAGCCCGCCAAGCCGTCCGCCAAACGCGCGGCAAAGCCCGCGGCGAAACAGGTGAAGGCCACGGCGAAAGCCCCCGCCCGCAAGACAACCACCGTCGCGGGCAAGTCCGGCATCGACGCGGACGCGGTGCGCGAACTGGCCAAGCTGCTCAAGGAAACCGGCCTGACCGAAATCGAGATCAAGCATAACGGCGCACGCATCCGCGTCAGTCGTTCGGCGGGTGGCGTTGTCGCCGCCGCACCGGCGCCCGTTGCCGCTGCTCCGGCGGCTGCCGCCGCCGCGCCGTCCGCCGCACCTTCCAGCGGCCCCGCCGCCGGCGCGGTGCCCTCGCCCATGGTCGGCACGGTCTATCTGTCGCCTGAACCGGGCAAGCCGCCCTTTGTCAGCGTCGGCAAAACGGTGAAGGAAGGCGACACGCTGTTCATCGTGGAAGCGATGAAGACCATGAACGCCATCACCGCGCCCCGTGGCGGCACCGTGAAGGAAATCAGCGTCGCCGACGCCTCGCCCGTCGAGTTCGGCCAGACCCTCTGCGTCATCGCCTGATGTTCGAGAAAGTTCTCATCGCCAATCGCGGCGAAATCGCCCTTCGCGTCATCCGCGCCTGCAAGGAGATGGGCATCTCCACCGTGGCCATCCATTCCACGGCGGATAGCGACGCGATGCATGTGCGCCTGGCCGATGAGAGCGTCTGCGTCGGCCCGCCCGCCGCGGCCCAGTCCTACCTGAACATTCCCGCCATCATCGCCGCCTGCGAGATCACCGGCGCGGAAGCCATTCATCCCGGTTACGGCTTCCTGTCGGAGAATGCCAAGTTCGCCGACATCATCGCCGCGCATGGCCTGACCTTTATCGGCCCCACGGCGGAGCATATCCGCATGATGGGCGACAAGATCACCGCCAAGCAGACGGTGAAGGAGCTGGGCATCCCCACCGTGCCGGGTTCGGACGGTGAAGTGACGGATGCCGACGCACCGCGCCTGGCCGAGGAAATCGGCTATCCCGTCCTGATCAAGGCGACGGCCGGCGGCGGCGGACGCGGCATGAAGGTTGCCGCGCATGCGGGCGAGCTGATGTTCGCGCTGTCCACCGCCCGCGCCGAGGCCAAGGCGGCCTTCGGCAACGACACGGTGTATATGGAGAAATACCTCCAGAAGCCGCGCCATATCGAAATCCAGATCCTGGCCGACAGCCACGGCAATGTGGTGCATCTGGGCGAACGCGACTGCTCGCTGCAGCGCCGCCACCAGAAGGTCTGGGAAGAAGCGGGCAGTCCCGCCCTCAACGCGCAGGAACGCGACGAGATCGGCGGCATCTGCACAAAGGCGCTCACCAAGCTGGGTTACCTGGGCGCGGGCACCATCGAGTTCCTGTACGAAGACGGCCGCTTCTATTTCATCGAGATGAACACCCGCCTGCAGGTGGAACATCCGGTATCCGAAGCTATTACCGGCATCGACATCGTTCGCGAGCAGATCCGCATCGCGGCGGGCGCGCCGCTGGCCTTCCGCCAGAGCGATATCGTGTTCGAGGGCCATGCCATCGAATGCCGCATCAACGCGGAAAACCCCTTCACCTTCCGCCCCTCGCCCGGCACCATCGACCATTTCCACACGCCGGGCGGACTGGGCGTGCGCTTCGATTCCGCGATTTATTCCGGCTATCGCATTCCGCCCTATTACGACAGCCTGGCGGGCAAGCTGATCGTGCATGCCCGCAACCGCAACGAATGCCTGCTGCGCCTGCGCCGCGCGCTGGACGAGCTGGTGGTGGGCGGGATCGAGACCACCATCCCCCTGTTCCAGAAGCTGGTGCGCGAGCCGGACATCATCAACGGCGATTATTCGATCCACTGGCTGGAAAAATACCTGGCCAGCCTGGACCATGAATGACGCTGCTGGGTTTCGCGCCACAGAACGCCATTGAACGGCAAATCCTGAAAGCGCAAACCGGCGCCGTGTCCGGCGATTCCGTCATGCTGGAAATCGCCGCGGCAGAGCTTTTCATTCCCAGCCTGCAAGAGGTCCGGCAGGACGGCAGCGGCTTCCGCCCGGTCCTGCTGGAGCAGGACGACCTGGCTTTCGTGGCCGCCTTCACCGCCATCGGCCGCCAGCCGCAGGACATGGCCGGATATGCGCTGCGGATGACGGGACGGCATTTCTTCCTGCGGCTGCCGCCCGGCTATGGCGTGATCTTCAATCCCGGCTATGACGCCCAGATGCTGCTGCCGCCCGACGGCGTTGCCGCATTGCAGCAGGACCTGAAGATGGCGCAATCGTCATAGCCCAGCCTTCCGTTCCCCGTTAAGGTTCCCGTCTTGCAACAACGTGGGAGGGACGTTCACATGGGTTTTCTGGACAGGTTTTCATACCAGATTTTGGGCATTACCCGCATCGTCGCGGGCCTGCTGTTCCTGGAACATGGCACGACCAAGCATCTGAATTTTCCGGCGGGCAACATGCATCCGCCGCTGGCCTCGCTGGGTGGCGCGGCCGGCGTGATCGAAATCATCACCGGCGTAATGATCATCCTGGGCTTCTTCAGCCGTCCCGCCGCCTTCATCGCCTCCGGCACCATGGCCTTCGCCTATTGGCTGGCGCATGCGCCCCGCAGCCCCTTCCCCGTCCATAACGGCGGCGACGCGGCGATCCTGTTCTGCTTCCTGTTCCTCTACATCGCGGCGGCCGGTCCCGGCGCTTTCTCGATCAACAAGAAATAGCCACGCACACGAACCTCCTCCCCCCGCAGCGCGAAGCGCCCATTGCGGCGGGGGTTCGATAGCGGCAGCGTATCGAACGGCGCAGCGATGTGTCTGCGGAGCAGACCGAGCTGCGACAGAGGGGGGGCAACAAATAGCCCGCGACGGTGAAGCCGTCGCGGGCTATTCTTTTGCCATGCACGGTCCCCGGCTCACGCCCGAACTCCTGCTGCGCGCCTATGCCGACGGCCTGTTTCCCATGGCGGAAAAGCGCGACGACCCCACCCTGTACTGGGTGTCGCCCGACCAGCGCGGCATCATCCCGCTGGATACGTTCCATGTGCCGCGCCGCCTGGCCCGCACCATCCGCTCCGGCCGTTTCACCGTCACCGCCGACCAGGCTTTTACAGAAGTGATGCAGGCCTGCGCCGCGCCCGCGCCGGGCCGCGAGGAAAGCTGGATCAACGACGAAATCCTGCGCCTGTACACCGCGCTGCATGCGGGCGGCCACGCCCATTCGCTGGAAACCTGGCAGGACGGCGAACTGGCGGGCGGGCTGTACGGCGTGCGGCTGGGCGCGGCTTTTTTCGGCGAAAGCATGTTCAGCCGCCGCACCGACGCCAGCAAGGTGGCGCTGGCGGCGCTGGTGGATGGATTGAAGCGGGGCGGCTTCGTCCTGCTCGACACCCAGTTCATCACCGGCCATCTGGCGCGGTTCGGCGCGGTGGAAATCCCGCGCGAGCAGTATCTGATGAAGCTGAATTACGCCCTGAGCCGCGAGGCGATCTGGCCGTTCTTCTAGGCGCTACTGGCCCGCGCCTTCCGGCAGGGCGGCGACGCCTTCGCGGTCCGAGGAGTCGGGCGCCTTCACCTTGGCGGGCGCGGGCGCGGAACTGGCGGCGGCCACCGCCGAGGGCGGCGCGTTGTTGCAGCTCAATGCCCAGACGTCATAGAGCGGATGCTCCACCCCGTTCAGGCCGGGGCTGGAAGCATACATCCAGCCGGAAAAGATCTTCCGCGCCGGCTGGTCGGGACGGTGATCCTCCACCTGCACAAAGGCCGCCGTTTCGGGCGTTTCGCTGGGCGGCGTCGAATAGCAGAAGCGCGCCGTGACGGTCAGGGTGGCGAAGCGCACCGGCTTGCCGATGGGCGCGGTGACGTTGGTGGGACGCCCCGTGATCTTGTCCAGCCCACGCATCTGCAGAACGGTGCCGCCCTGCGGCCCGACGGGAATGGCGGGCGCCTCTTCACCATGCAGCGGCGGCGGCGCGGGAATGGAAGCGGGCGGCTCAGGCGGCGCGATCGGAACCGAGGCGCTCTGCGCATGGGCGGTGACCGGAATCGCCGCCAGCGCGAGCAGGGCGGAAACCGGCGCCAAAAGCCTCACGGGCCGTCGCCCAGCGGCGGCTGCGGCTTCGGCGCGGGCTTGGAGCCGGTATCGCCGCCCATGAAGCGGCCCACAAGGCCCATCACATCCACCGAACCCTGGGCGCTTTCAAAGAAGTCGCCCGCGGCCATCATCTTGTCGTCGCCGCCGGGCGTGATGGACAGATAGGACGAACCCAGGATGCCCGACGAGGTCACCAGCACCGAGGAGTCGGCGGGAATCTGGATGTCGCTGCGCACATTCATGTGCACAGTGACCAGATAGGTCTTGGGGTCCAGCACCAGATCGGTGACGGAGCCGATCTTGACGCCCGCCAGCCGCACATCGGTGCCCACGCCCAGCCCGTCCACCTTGGGCAGGCGCGCATTGATCTCATAGCCCGACAGGCTGCCGGTGCCGGTGCGCATATAGGCGAAGCCCAGGAAGGCGATCGCCACCACGACCACGATGGCGCCGATAATGGTTTCAGCAATATTGCTCTGCTGCTGCATGACCCTGCTGCTCATAAAGTATTATTCCGGCTTCCAGGCCTGATAGTCGCCGGTGGCGGAGGGGCGGACACCGCCCCTGGCCAGGCTTCCCGACGGCTTATAGGCGCCCTCGGTGCCGGTGAGATTGGGCTGGTGCGGCGCCTCGAAGCCCTTGGACTTGAGCGGGGCGCGGGTCGGCGGCTCGGCATAGGTGTGATGCAGCCAACCATGCCAGTCGGGCGGCACGCGGCTGGCCTCGACGGTGCCGTTATAGATCACCCAGCGGCGCGAACCGTCCTTGTTCTGGTAATAGCGGTTGCCGAAATCGTCAGTGCCCACCGGGCTGCCCGACAGCCAGGTCGTCAGCCAGGTTCCCCAGGTCGCGGAGTTCCACCAGGAAAAGATCATCTTGAAGAACGGCATGCGGGCACGGCTCGCGGATTCGCCCGGACTATAGGGCGTGGGCGGGGTTTGCGCCAATGTTGCAGGGCACCGGACAAGCTTCAAGGGCGGCTTTTTCACTTATCCCCAAAGCCCCCAAAAACCGTGGACGGCCTGTGGAAAACTCCTGGAATCCGGGCCGCCCCGCCGGGGCCGGGTTCCATCCGGTTCCCGCCACCGGATGTGGTGGATTACCCGCCGGACGGCCATGATTGCCCTTGCCGCGTCCGATCCCGCAGGCCCATAATTTGGGCCAGTCACCACCCGTGACCACCATATCTGGCGAGACAGCCCGGCGCGAAAGCATCCCTTTCGCCGCCGCAAGCCACCCAGGAATGGCGCGCGCGGGCTGGGACTGGGCCGTCCAACACCAAATTCCGGGGTATCGCCATGCGTATTCGCCGTCACTTCACGGTTGAGGGGCATTCGCCTTACGAAGGCATCGCCTTCCGCACCGCCAGCAGCGAAATCCGCGACCCGGACGGCTCCATCGTCTTCAGCCATTCCGACATCGAGGTGCCGGAAAGCTGGAGCCAGGTGGCCAGCGATGTGCTGGCCCAGAAATATTTCCGCAAGGCGGGCGTGCCCAAGACCCTCAAGCCAGTGGCCGAGGACGGCGTGCCCGAATTCCTCTGGCGCAAGCAGGCCGCCGCCAAGGACAGCAAGGAAACCACCGGCGAAAAATCGGCCAAGCAGGTGTTCGACCGGCTGGCCGGCACCTGGACCTATTGGGGCTGGAAGGGCGGCTATTTCGACGCGGAAAGCGACGCCCAGGCTTTCTATGACGAACTCTGCCACATGCTGGCGTCGCAGAAATGCGCGCCCAATTCGCCGCAATGGTTCAACACCGGCCTGCACTGGGCCTATGGCATCGATGGTCCCGGCCAGGGCCATTACTACGTGGACCACAAGAGCGGGCGGCTGACCCGGTCCACCAGTGCCTATGAACATCCCCAGCCGCATGCCTGCTTCATCCAGAGCGTCAAGGACGACCTGGTGAATGAAGGCGGTATCATGGACCTGTGGACGCGCGAGGCGCGCCTGTTCAAGTACGGCTCCGGCACCGGCACCAACTTCTCGCCCCTGCGCGGGGCGGACGAGAAGCTGTCGGGCGGCGGCCGTTCGTCGGGCCTGATGAGCTTCCTGAAGATCGGCGACCGCGCGGCGGGCGCGATCAAGTCGGGCGGCACCACGCGCCGCGCCGCCAAGATGGTGATCGTGGACATCGACCATCCCGACATCGAGGATTTCATCGACTGGAAGGTGATCGAGGAGCAGAAGGTCGCCGCGCTGGTGGCCGGTTCCAAGCTGGCGGAAAAACACCTCAAGGCGGTGCTGCGGGCCTGCGTCAACTGCGAGGGATCGGGCGGCGACTGCTATGACCCGCAGAAGAACCCTGCCCTGCGCCGCGAAATCCGCGCCGCGCGCAAGAGCATGATCCCCGACAGCCTGGTGGAGCGCGTCATCAGCTTCGCGCGCCAGGGCTTCAAGGACATTGACTTCCGCACCTATGACACCGACTGGGACAGCGAGGCTTATACCTCGGTCGCCGGGCAGAACTCCAACAACTCGGTCCGCGTCACCGACGAGTTCCTCAAGGCGGTTCTGGAAGACGGCGACTGGCACCTGAGCAATCGCGGCAACGGCAAGGTCGCGCGCACCGTCAAAGCGCGCGCATTGTGGGACAAGATTTCCTATGCCGCCTGGGCCTGCGCCGATCCCGGCATCCAGTTCCATACCAGCATCAATGACTGGCACACCTGTCCGGCGGGCGGCGAAATCCGCGCCTCCAACCCGTGCAGCGAATACATGTTCCTGGACGATACCGCCTGCAACCTGGCCTCGCTGAACCTGATGGCCTTCCGCAAGGGTGACGGTGTCAAAACCTTCGATGTGGAAGGCTTTGAACATGCCGTGCGCCTGTGGACCATGGTGCTGGAAATCTCGGTGATGATGGCGCAGTTCCCCAGCAAGGAGATCGCGCAGCTTTCCTACGACTATCGCACCCTGGGCCTGGGTTTCGCCAATATCGGCGGCCTGCTGATGAGCGCGGGCGTGCCCTATGACAGCCGCGAAGGCCGCGCCATTGCCGGCGCCATCGCCGCGCTGATGACCGGCGTTTCCTATGCCGCCAGCGCCGAGATGGCGGGCGAGCTGGGCGCCTTCCCCGAATATGCCGCCAACAAGGATGCGATGCTGCGGGTGATCCGCAACCATCGCCGCGCCGCGCATGGCGAGGAGAAGGGCTATGAAAAGCTCGCCACCCTGCCCGTGCCGCTGGACCTGAAGGCGGTGGGCGACACCGGCCTGGCCGAAGCGGCCAAGCGCGCCTGGGACGATGCCCTGAAGCTGGGCAAGGAGCATGGCTTCCGCAACGCCCAGGCCACGGTGATCGCGCCCACCGGCACCATCGGACTGGTGATGGATTGCGACACCACGGGCGTGGAGCCGGATTTCGCGCTGGTCAAGTTCAAGACCCTGGCCGGCGGCGGCTATTTCAAGATCATCAACCGCTGCGTGCCCGAGGCGCTGGCCAATCTGGGCTATGGCCAGGCCGAGATCGACGCCATCGTGGCCCATGCCGTCGGGCACGGGACACTGGAGGATTACAAGGGCCGCATCAATTACGACGCGCTGCGCGGCAAGGGTTTCACCGACGAGCAGATCGGCCAGGTCGAGGCGGCGCTGGAATCGGCTTTCGACATCCGCTTCGTGTTCAACAAGTATACGCTGGGCACGCAGTTCTGCACCGAGGTGCTGAAGCTGGACGGCGCGGCGATGGACGCGCCGGATTTCGACATGCTCAAGGCGCTGGGCTTCTCCAAGGCCGACATTGACGCCGCCAACCTGCATGTCTGCGGCGCGATGACCCTGGAAGGCGCCCCCTATCTGAAGGAGCAGCACCTGCCGGTGTTCGACTGCGCCAATCCCTGTGGCCGCACCGGCAAGCGCGCCCTGTCGGTGGAAGCGCATATCCGCATGATGGCGGCGGTGCAGCCCTTCATCTCGGGCGCCATCTCCAAGACCATCAACATGGCGGGCAGCGCGGCGGTGAAGGACTGCGGCGAGGCCTATATGCTGAGCTGGAAGCTGGGCCTGAAGGCCAATGCGCTCTACCGCGACGGCTCCAAGCTGTCCCAGCCGCTGGCCAGCCAGGTATTCGCCTTTGCCGACGAGGATGAAGACGAAACCGCCGCCGACGGCCGCAACGGAACGCCGCAGGCGCCCGTTCAGCAGAAGGTCGTCACCGAGCGGATCGTCGAGCGGGTGATCGAGAAGGTTCGCACCCATGAGCGCGAAAAGCTGCCCCACCGCCGCAAGAGCTATACCCAGAAAGCCGTGGTGGGCGGCCACAAGGTCTACCTGCATACCGGCGAGTATGAGGACGGCCGGCTGGGCGAAATCTTCATCGACATGCACAAGGAAGGCGCCGCCTTCCGCAGCCTGATGAACAATTTCGCCATCGCCATCTCGGTCGGCCTGCAATATGGCGTGCCGCTGGAGGAGTTCGTGGAGGCCTTCACCTTCACCCGCTTCGAACCGGCGGGCCTGGTGATCGGCAACGATTCCATCAAGAACGCCACCAGCGTGCTGGATTACATCTTCCGCGAACTGGGCGTGTCCTATCTGGGCCGCACCGACCTGGCGCATGTGCTGCCGTCGCAGGACGAAGACCTGGGCCAGGGCGGCGCGCCCGCCGAGGTCGCCATCGCCAAGGTCGCCTCCACCGGCTACCTGCGCGGCCGCGGCCCGCAGATGGCGCTGGTCAAGGGCGGGGCGCAGCCCCGGATGCTGGACGAAGACGAGCATGAACATTTCGCCGCGTTCGAGGCCGACAATGACAGCAGCCATGACACGCTGGAACCGCTGGACCTGTCGGAGATCCGCGCCAGCGTCGAGGCCACCATCGGCACCGTCAGCGCCCAGGTGGCGCACCTGGAAATGGCGCTGGGCGGCGGCAAGGCAGCGCTGCGCGAAACCCGCGCCGCCCGGTCGGCGGAAGCGCGGCTGAAGGGCTTTGAAGGCGACAGTTGCGGGGCCTGCGGCAACTTCACCCTGGTGCGGAACGGCACCTGCATGAAGTGCAACACCTGCGGCGCGACCAGCGGCTGTTCCTGAGCCGCGTCACGACGCTGAGACGAAAGGGCGCGGAGCGATCCGCGCCCTTCTTCGTTTCCGGCACATGCCCTTCATCCAGTCCAGCGCCCTGAAGTCGGTCCGGTATGACGCCACCGCACGGACCCTGACCGCGACCTTCCGCGTCTCGGGCCGCACCTATGTCTATGAGGATGTGCCGCAGGAGGTTTACGACGCGCTGATCTTCTCGGATTCCATGGGGACCTATTTCAATACCCATATCCGCGACCATTTCCCGTCGCGGGAAACCTAGTTGCGGTCCCTGGCCTGCAGGACGCGGGTTTCGATGTCCACCGCGGCTTCTTCGAGTTCCGAGGCGGTGCGCTGCATCTTGCGGCGGAAGTCGGGCATGGCGGTTTCCGCCGCATCCTTGCGCAGACGCGCCGCCAGCGCCCGCAACCGGGCGGCCTGCATGGAACCATTAACGGGCATCCCTGCCTGCATGCACAGCCAACGCCGTTAGGGCGCACAGGTTCCCCTATTCTTACCGGGTTTCAGGAGTTCCGTCCGTCAACCGGATGGTAACCGATCAGGCGCAGCCTTGGCCCATGACCCGGACCACCCTTTTTGCCGCCCTGTTTTCCATCCCGGCCGCCCTGGTGGCAGCACCCGCCCAGGCCGCCGACCCCGCCGCCGTGGCCAAGCTGCATGGCGGCATCGTGGATTGCGTGGGCTGCGACCTGCGCGGCGCGGACCTGGCCAATACCTGCGTCAAGGAAAAGAACCTGACGGGCGCCCGCTTCGACGGGGCCAATGCCTCGCTGATGTGCATGTCCTTCGCCAACTTCACCAATGTCAGCTTCCGGAATACCGACCTCAGCGCCGCCAACATGGCGAGCGCGAAGATGGACGGCGCCGACCTGACCGGGGCGAAAACCTCCGTCACATCCTTTCTGGGCACCGACCTGCGCAAGACCAAGGGCCTGACCCAGGCACAGCTGGACGTTGCGTGCAGCGACGCGGCGACAAAACTGCCGCCCGGCCTGAAAATCCGCACCTGCAAATAGCGGTTACGGCTACTCGGCCGCTTCCTTCAGCACATCCGGCTTTTTCCAGCGCAGCACCGGCTTGCGCGCGGCCGCCGTCTCGTCCAGGCGGCGGCGCGGCGCCAGGCGCGGCGCGCCCGCGAACCGCGCGGTGCGACCGGCCCTGGCCTCTTCCGCGAGGGTGTGCAGCACATGGATGAAACGGTCCAGCGCATGCTTGGACTCGCTCTCGGTCGGCTCGATCAGCATCGCGCCATGCACCACCAGCGGGAAGTACATGGTCATAGGGTGATACCCCTCGTCGATCATCGCCTTGGCGAAATCCAGGGTGGTGACGCCGGTGCCGTCCAGGAATCTGTCGTCGAACAGCGCCTCATGCATGCAGGGGCCGTCGCCGAAGGGCGCGGTCATCACATCCTTGAGCGAGGCCAGGATGTAATTGGCCGACAGCACCGCATCTTCCGAGGCCTGGCGCACGCCATCGCGTCCATGGGAGAGCATGTAGGTCAGAGCGCGCACGAACATGCCCATCTGGCCGTGGAAGGCGCACATGCGGCCGAAAGGCCGCGCGCCCTGCGGCGCGTCGCCCGCATCCTCGACCAGGCGCAGGCCGTTCCCATCGGCAACCAGCAGCGGCACAGGGGCATAGGCGGCCAGCCGTTCCGACAGCACCACCGGACCCGCGCCGGGACCGCCGCCGCCATGCGGCGTGGAGAAGGTCTTGTGCAGGTTGATATGCATGGCGTCCACGCCCAGATCGCCGGGTCGCACCCGGCCCGCAATGGCGTTGAAATTGGCGCCGTCGCAATAGAAATAGCCGCCCGCGTCATGCACCGCCCTGGCGATGTCGACGATCTCGTTCTCGAACAGGCCGCAGGTGTTGGGATTGGTCAGCATGATCGCCGCCACGTCCGGTCCCAGCTTGGCCTTCAGCGCGGCGGCGTCCACCCGGCCATTGGGCAGGGCGGGCACCTCGTCTACCGTGAAACCGGCAAAGGCGGCGGTGGCGGGATTGGTGCCATGCGCCGATTCCGGCACCAGGATGCGCTTGCGGTCCTCGCCCCGCGCCTGGATGGCGGCGCGGATCGCCAGCAATCCGCACAGCTCGCCATGCGCGCCCGCCTTGGGCGACATGGCGACGGCGGGCATGCCGGTCAGTGTGGTCAGCCAGTTCATCAGCGCCGCGATCAGTTCCAGCGCACCCTGGGTGGTGGATGCGGGGGCCAATGGATGCAGGTCGCCGAAACCGGGCAGCCGCGCCATTTTCTCGTTCAGGCGCGGATTGTGCTTCATGGTGCAGGACCCCAGCGGATAAAGCCCGCTGTCGATCGCGTAATTCTTGCGCGACAGCCGCACATAGTGGCGCACCACTTCCGGCTCGCTGAGGCCCGGCAGGCCGATCTCGCCCTTGCGGCGCATGCCGCCCAGCCGCGCCTCCGCGATCTGGACATCAGGCAGGTCCACGCCGGTCGCGCCATGCCCCAGTTCGAAGATCAGCCCTTCTTCATGATCCAGGCCCCGGTCGCCGGAGATGGTGGCGATGCCGCTGCTGCCGGCTTCGCCGGTCCCGGTGGGACGGCCCTGATTGTTCATGCTCATGACAAGGCATCCTTAAGGGCGGTGACCAGCGCCGTGCAATCATCATCGGTATTGGTTTCGGTGGCCGCCAGGATCAGCAGCTTCTCGCAAGCCGGATCGCGCGGCAGCAGGCGGGATGCGGGCACGCCCGCGATCACGCCCCTGGCCGCCAGCGCATCCACGACCGGCGCGGCGGGCACGGGCAGTTTCACGGTGAACTCGTTGAAGAAGGCATCCGTGACCAGTTCCACGCCCGGCAGCGCCGCCAGCCGGTCGGCCAGCGCGCCGGCCTTGGCATGGTTGAGCCGCGCCAGCCGCGTCAGCCCGTCCTCGCCCAGCAGCGACAGATGGATGGTGAAGGCCAGGGTGCAGAGGCCGGAATTGGTGCAGATGTTGCTGGTCGCTTTTTCGCGGCGGATATGCTGCTCGCGGGTCGAAAGGGTCAGCACGAAGCCGCGCCGCCCTTCGGCATCCACCGTCTCGCCGCACAAGCGGCCCGGCATCTGGCGCAGGAACTTCTCGCGGGTGGCGAACAGGCCGACATAGGGGCCGCCGAAATTCAACCCGTTGCCGATGGACTGGCCCTCGGCGGCGACAATGTCCGCACCCTGCGCGCCCGGCGGCTCCAAGAGGCCCAGCGACACCACTTCGGTCACCACCGCGATCAGCAGCGCGCCCTTGGCATGCGCCGCATCGGCGATGGGCCGCAGGTCGCGGATCAGGCCGAACACGTCCGGCGACTGGACCACCACACAGGCGGTATCTTCGTCGATCAGGGCGATGATGTCCTCGGCCTTGCCCGGCGTGACCGGCGTGCGGGCGATGGGGCCGAACAGGCCCGCCACCGTCTCCACCGTTTCGGCGTAATGGGGATGCAGGCCACCCGACAGGATCGCCTTGCCGCGCTTGGTGACGCGCTGGGCCATCAACACCGCTTCGGCGGTGGCGGTGGAGCCGTCATAGAGCGAGGCGTTGGCCACCTCCATGCCGGTCAGCAGCGCCACCTGGGTCTGGAACTCGAACAGGTATTGCAGCGTGCCCTGGGCGATTTCCGGCTGGTAGGGCGTATAGCTGGTCAGGAACTCCGACCGCTGGATCAGGTGATCCACCGCGCTGGGCACATGATGCTTGTAGGCGCCCGCGCCGCAGAAAAACGGCGCCGCCCCGGCGGCGGTGTTCTTTGCCGCCATCTTCACCAGCGCGCGTTCCACCTCCATCTCGCCCTGGGTGTCGGGCAGGTCGAAGGCGGCCAGCGAGACATGCGCCGATTGCGGCACATCGCGGAACAGCGCATCCACATCCGGTGCGCCGATCCGCGCCAGCATGGCGCGGCGATCGTCGGGGGTCAGCGGCAGGTAGCGCATCCTACAGGCTTTCCACGAACTTGGCGTAGGCGGCGGCATCCATCAGCTTGGCGAACTCGTCCTTGTTCACGCCGGTGAGCTTGAAGAACCAGCCCTCGCCTTCCGGGTCGTCATTGACCTTGGACGGCTCCTTTTCCAGCGCGCCGTTTCCGGCGCTGACCGTTCCGGACACCGGCGCATAAATGTCGCTGGCGGCCTTCACGCTTTCCACCACGGCGGCTTCGCCGCCCGCAGTCAGGGCCTTGCCGCTGGCGGGCACTTCGACGAACACGACATCGCCCAGGCTTTCGGCGGCGTATTTGGTGATGCCGACCGTGGCTTCCTCGCCATCAAGGCGGATCCATTCATGCTGGTCGGTATAGCGGACTTCGGACATGGGATTCTCCTGATCAGATCTTGGAACGGCGGTATTTGTGCGGAACGAAGGGCGTGGGCGCGACAGCCGCGGGCAGCGGCTTGCCGCGCACCATCAGGTCCAGCGGCGTGCCGGGCGCGGCGAAAGCGGTTTCGACATAGCCCAGCGCCAGCGGCGCATTCAGGCTGGGGCCGAAACCGCCGGAGGTCACCTTGCCGATGATGCGGCCGGTCTTGTCGGCGATTTCCGCACCCTCGCGGGCGGGCGCGCGGCCTTCGGGCAGGATGCCGACCAGCTTTTTCGCAAAGCCGCCCGCCATGATGCGTTCGCCGTTCGGAAAATCCCGTGCTTCCTTGCGGCGCTTGCCGATGGACCAGAGCAGCCCGGCTTCGGCGGGATTGATGCTGTCGTCAATGTCATGGCCATACAGGCACAGGCCCGCTTCCAGCCGCAGGCTGTCGCGCGCCCCCAGCCCGATGGGCAGAACCTCCGCCTCGCCCAGCAAAGCGCGGGCGACCTTTTCAGCGTCGGCGCCCTCGATGGAAATCTCATAGCCGTCTTCGCCGGTATACCCGGTGCGGCTGATGATGGCGGGCGCGCCCGCCACGGTGGTGCGGATCACCTGCATGAAGGTCAGGTCCGCGACACCCGGCGCATGGCGCGCCAGCACCGCTTCGGCCGCCGGTCCCTGCAGCGCCAGCAGCGCCCGGTCGAACCGCGGCGTCACCTGGGCGGTGCCCTTCAGTGTTTCATTGATATAGGCGAAATCCCCCTGCTTGGTCCCGGCATTGACAACCAGATACAGGTCATCCTCGCCCGCCAGGCGGGAGAACATGAAATCGTCGCGGATCGTGCCTTCCGGCGTCAGCAGCAGGCCATAACGCTGCATGCCCGGCTTCAGGCCCGCCACATCAGCGGGCGTCACGCGCTCCAGCGCGTTGACCTCGCCCGACAGGAAGCCCTGCCCCATATGGGACACATCGAACAGCCCGGCCTGGGCACGGGTGTGCAGGTGTTCCTTGAGGATGCCCGCCGGATATTGCACCGGCATCTCATAGCCCGCGAACGGCACCATCTTGCCGCCCAGCTCGATATGCAGGGCGTGAAGCGGCGTGCGAAGAAGTGTATCGGTCATGTCGATCCCAAAAACGAAAAGCGCACGCCGGAATTGGCGCGCGCCCCCTGTCATGGGACCTGAGAGTTTTCCCGGCGCGTCTGCAAGCAGAGACGGCAGCGGTTACCCCTTCGGTGGAAGCCGCCCTTTTGAAGGATGCGGCCTCGCTTTCCAGAAGTTCATCACCCGATCGCGGTCCTTTTGCCTGAGAGTTTCCGGGCGGTTGCTCCTTCGGCGGCCCTTTGAAAGAGCGCTCTCCCGCGAGGGATCGTATGCTGGCCAGCCCCGCAGCGCCTTCAGGCGGGCGGGGATGTTGCAGGGCATCATAAAGAGGGGCTTTGGGGAGTCAACGAACCGGACGCGGGCCCGCAAGTTACTCACATTCTTTCGGGAACCTCGATGCCCAGCAGGTCCAGCACCCGGGTCAGCACGGCCAGCACCAGGGCGCAAAGCCCCAGCCGGGCCGCCCGCAGGGCGGGGTCCGGTTCCGACAGGATGTGATGCTCGCTGTAGAAGCGGCTGAAATTCTGGGCCAGTTCAAAGGCATATTCGCACAGCATGTTGGGCGCGCGCTTGTCCTCGGCCCCCGCCATCACATCGCCCAGCGCCAGAAGCTGGAGAATCAGGCGCCGTTCCTCCGGCGAACGGACGGCCGGCGCGGCGGCGGCCACGCCCTGCTCCGCCGCCTTGCGCAGGATCGACTGGATACGCACCGCCGCATATTGCAGGTATGGCCCGGTCTTGCCCTCGAACTTCGAGAACCGGTCCAGGTCGAAGACATAATCGGTGGTGCGGTGGTTCGACAGGTCGGCGAACTTGATGGTGGCGATGCCCACCTTGCGGGCTATCTCGCCCCGCTCCGCCTCCGGGATATCATGGGCGATGCCCTGCTCGGCCAGGCGCTTTTCGGCCTGGGCGGTGGCCATGCCGATCAGGTCGTGCAGCTTCATCGCGCCGCCCGCGCGTGTCTTGAACGGCTTGCCGTCGGCCCCGTTCATGGTGCCGTACCCGACATGCTCCAGATGCGCCTTGCCCGACAGACCGGCCCTGTCGGCGGCGCGGAACACCTGCTCGAAATGGCCGTGCTGGCGATGATCCACCACATACAGGATCAGGTCGGGATCGTATTCGCGCACCCGCGCGATGATGGTGGCCAGATCGGTGGTGCCATAGAGCACGCCGCCCTCGGACTTCACCAGGATCAGCGGCGGCAACGGCTTCTTGTCGTCGTCGCGCGCCACCGGAACCACCAGCGCGCCCTCGCTCATTTCGGCCAGGCCGCGCGCCTTGAGATCGTCCAGCATGGGCGGGATCAGCGCGTCCACGCTGGATTCCCCGTTCCACAGGTCGAACGTCACGCCCAGGCTGCCGAATTCGCGGGTCAGGCCCACCTCGGTCACCGACACGAAATGCCGCCACAAGGCGCGATAGCCAGGACGGCCCGCCTGCAATTCCACCGTGGCGCGGCGGGCGGCTTCCAGCCGCGCCGGATCGGCCTTGCAGGCGGCGGAGGCGCGGGGATAGAGGACTTCCAGCTCGTCCATGCTGACCGGCGATTCATCCGGGTACGGACCGGTATGATTGACGTCGAAATAGACCGGCGCGCGGCCGTCCAGTTCGATCTCGCTGATCAACTGGCCCATCTGAAGGCCCCAGTCGCCCAGATGGACATCGCTGACGACCGTCCAGCCATTGGCGCGGTAGAGTCGCTGCAGGCAGTCGCCGATGATGGTCGAGCGCAGGTGGTGTACCGCCATCGGCTTGGCGATGTTGGGACCACCGAAATCCAGCACCACCGTCCGGCCCGTGCCGGTGCCGGGCGCGCCCAGCAGGGGATCGTTCGCCAGCGCGGCGGTGCGCGCATCCAGCGCCGCATCCGTCAGGTCGAGATTGAGAAAGCCCGGACCGGCGATCTCCACCTTGGCGAAGATCGCCTGTGTCGCCAGACGGGCGGCGATGCGGCCCGCGATCTCGCGCGGATTGGATTTGGAGACTTTTGCCGCCGCCAGCGCGCCATTGCACTGGAACTGGGCCAGGTCGGGCCGGTCCGACACCTGCACCTGCCCGAAATGGGACGGCAGGCCCTCCGCGGCGAAGGCTTCGCCCGCGATGCGCGACAGGTCGGAAACCAGCGTCATGGCGCGTAACGCGCCTTCTGCTTGTTGTACGCGATCTGCTCCGGCGTGAGCTGGAAGCCGGAGATCAGCTGGTAGTTCCAGGGCAGCTTGCCGTTCTCGACATGGATGGTGGTCTCGTCGGGCGACTGGTTGATGGTGGCGGTGGACGCGCCCGGCGCGAATTCGAAGGTCAGGTTGAACAGCCGCTTGGTGAAGATCTTGGCGCCTTCATGGGCCACCACGAAATAGGGCACGGTATAGCGTGCGCGGTCGGCGCTGGGCGCACGAGTGGCGCGGAAGGTCAGGTCCAGCGAAGAGCGCACATTGCCGGTGCGCGCGGTGTAGCGGCAGTCGGTATCGGCGTTGATCAGCGAGACGCTGTACAGCTCGTTGGCCAGGTCGGGCGTGGTGCCGGGCCGGAAGGCCGTATAGGTCGCGGTGTCCGACAGGATGGCGGGCACGGGGCAGACCTGGATGGCGGTGCTGCATCCCGCCAGGACGGCAACCGCGGCAAGGGCCGCGACGCGGGGCAAAGAGTGGGCCAGAGAATGGGCAAGACGATTCATGAAAGGTGTTTATCCCTTGTGCCCGGCCCGTTGGCGCTTGACTTTTGGCCGCCCCGGCCCGACTTCTCCGGGCCACCGGCGGGGCGGCGGACCATAGCCAAGCGGCCCCCGGATGGAAAGCACAGAACGGCCAGAAAGCCAAGCTTTCCGGGGCGGTAAGGCGCGAGGACCAGGGGCAGATGGCCGTATATACCGAGGTCAGTTTCGAGGAACTGGAACGGCTGCTGGAGCAGTATGACATCGGCACGCCTTTGTCTTTCAAGGGCATCGCCGAGGGCATCGAGAACTCCAATTTCTACCTTCAGACCGATCGCGGCGCCTTCATCCTGACCCTGTATGAGAAGCGGGTGGCGGCCGAAGACCTGCCCTTCTTCCTGGGCCTGATGGAGCATCTGGCGGCGCGCGGCGTGCGCTGCCCCCTGCCCGTCAAGACGCGTGACGGCCGTTCGCTGGTCAGCCTGAACCGGCGCAATGCCGCCATCGTCACCTTCCTGACCGGCATTTCGCTGCGCCGTCCCGATGCCGCCCATTGCGCCAGCGCGGGCGCGGCGCTGGCCGGGCTGCACAAGGCGCAGGAAGGCTTCGCCCTGACCCGCGCCAACGCGCTGGGCCCCAAAGGCTGGCGGCCGCTGTTCGAGGCGATAAACGGCGCGGACACGATCGAGGACGGGCTGACGGCGCTGATGCGGGACGCGCTGGAAGCGCTGGAAGCGGGCTGGCCCACCGGGCTGCCCAGCGGCGTGATCCATGCCGACTACTTTCCCGACAATGTGCTGTTCATGGGCGACCAGGTCGGCGGGGTGATCGATTTCTATTTCGCCTGCAACGACGCCTATGTCTATGACCTGGCGATTATGCTGAACAGCTGGTGCTTTGAAATGGACGGCAGCTTCAACATCACCAAGGGCCAGTCGGTGATCAACGCCTATCGCGCGGCGCGCGGCCTGGGCGAGGACGAGATCGCCGCCCTGCCGGTGCTGATGCGGGGCGCGGCGCTGCGCTTCCTTCTGACCCGTACCTTCGACTGGCTGAACCATGATCCCAATGCGCTGGTCCGCCCCAAGGACCCGCGCGAATATTCCAAGAAGCTGCGCTTCCACAACAAGGTCAAGCACGCGCGGGAATACGGGCTTTGAGCATCGAGATGTTCACCGATGGCGCCTGTTCCGGCAATCCCGGTCCTGGTGGCTGGGCGGCGATCCTGCGCAGCGGCGGCCACGAGCGCGAACTGTCCGGCGGCGACGCAGCCACCACCAACAACCGCATGGAACTGATGGCGGTGATCGAAGGGCTGAAGGCGCTGAAGAACCCGTCCACCGTCACCATCCATACCGACTCCCGCTATGTGATGGACGGCGCGTCGAAATGGATTCTGGGCTGGAAGAAAAAAGGCTGGAAGACCGCCGACAAGAAGCCCGTCAAGAATGAAGACCTGTGGCGCGCGCTGGATGACGAGATGGCCCGCCACAGCATCCGCTGGATATGGGTCGCCGGCCATTCCGGCCATCCGGAAAACGAACGCGCGGACAGGTTAGCGCGGGATGCTATCCCGCGCTGATTAACCCGCCCGCGATACGTCTTACGGCAGCAGTTCCGACAGCATGTATTCGGCGCTGGACACCTCGAAGGCGCCCGGCTGCTCCACATTGACGCTCTTCACCACGCCATTGTCCACGATCATGGAGTAGCGCTGGCTGCGCTTGCCCATGCCGAACTTGCTGGCGTCGAACTCCAGCCCCAGGGCGCGGGTGAAATCGCCATTGCCGTCGGCCAGCATGTGCACCTTGCCGTCGGCGCTCTGGTCCTTGCCCCAGGCACCCATCACGAAGGCGTCATTCACCGACACGCAGGCGATGGCGTCCACGCCCTTGGCCTTCAGCGCATCGTAATTCTGCACGAAGCCCGGCACATGCTTGGCCGAGCAGGTGGGCGTGAAAGCGCCGGGCAGCGCGAACAGCGCCACCGTGCGGCCCGCGAAAAACTCGTCGGTGCCGACCGGGGCGGGCTTGCCGTCCTGCATCTCCATCAGGGTGGCGGAGGGAATCTTGTCGCCGGTCTTGATCATGGTCATCTCCGTTGGGGTTGACGGTTTCAGGCTTCGGGAGCCGCTTCGGTATTGTAATGCCGGGCGATGAATTCCAGCGCGGCGGCCCCGTCCAGGGCGGCCGAGAAATGAAAGCCCTGGCCGAACTCGCATCCGATCCGCGACAGGAACTGGGCGTCGGCCTCGCTTTCCACGCCCTCCACCACCACGGCGCGCTTCAGGTCATGCGCCATGCTCACCACCGATGACAGCACGACCTCGCCATCGGTGTCTATATCGGTGCCGCCGTGGCGGGCCAGGAAGCTGCGGTCGATCTTCACCGTGTCCACCGGCAGGGTGCGGAACTCGCTCAGGCTGGAAGCCCCGGTTCCGAAATCGTCGATGGACAGCCCTGCTCCCGCGGCACGGATGCGCGCCATCAGTTCGGGCATCCGCGCATCGGCGGCGATGACACTTTCGGTGATCTCCAGGCTCAGCGAGCCTTCGGCGATTCCACTGCCCGACAGCACGGTGCGCAGCAACTGCTCGAAACCGCTGTCCTTCAGCTGGCGGCGGGAAAAATTCACGCTGACGAACAGCGGCGGGTTGAGCGGGAAATAGCGCTGCCAGCGCGCCAGGTCGGCGGCGGCCCGTTCCAGCGCAAAACGGCCCAGCGCCACGATCAGGCCGGTCTCCTCGGAATGGGCGATGAAATCGGACGGCGAGATCAATCCCTTCACCGGATGCTGCCAGCGCAGCAGCGCCTCGAAGCCCGCCAGCGAACGGTCGGACAGCCGGATGATCGGCTGGTAGAAGACATCAAGCTGGTCGGCCGCCAGCGCATGGCGCAGCTCGCTTTCCAGCGCCACGGAATCGCCCGGGGCGAGATTTTCCAGTTCGCTGGAATAGAGCCGGGCGCAGGCCCCGCCCTGCCGCTTGGCGGCGATCAGGGCCAGTTCCGCATTCTTGATCAGCGCCAGCGGGTCTTCGCTCTGGCCGCCCGTGGCCAGGCCGACGCTGCACGGCGCAAAGACCTCGCGCTTGTCCACCGCATAGGGCTTGCCACAGGCCTCCGCCAGCGCATTGCCGATGGGCTGCGGCGCGCGGCGCGGATTGGCGAACAGGAAAGCAAAGCTGTCGCCGCCGACGCGGAACAATTGCGCCGGCTCGCCCATGCCGGCCAGCCGCTCGGCCATCTGCCGGAGCACGGCATCGGCCCCGCCATCGCCCAGGCTGGCATGGATGGCCTTGAAGCGGTCTATGTCCAGCAGCACGAACAAAGCGCGCCCGAAACCGTCGCCCAGCGCGTCCAGCGCCTCCATCAGCGCCACGCGGTTGCCCAGGCCCGTCAGCGGATCGCGCGGCAGCGCCGCCTCGCGCTTGCGCGCCGCCTCGGCGTTCTGGGCGGCGAATTCCGCTTCCTTGCGCTGGGTGATGTCGGACAACAGGCCCAGGCAGTCGGAGGCCACATCCTGTTCGGTGACGATGGTGGCGCGCAGCTCCAGCCAGCGATACGGGCCGTTGACGCCACGGGCGCGAAACTCCAGCCGGAAGGCCAGGCCGGACCGCGGACGATACTGCTCCAGCGCATTGGTATAGATTTCCCGGTCATCGGGATGGATATGCGCCTGCCAGTCCGCGCGTGACAGGGTGATCTCATGGGTGCTGAGGCCCACCATCTGCGCGGCTTCCTGCGACAGGCTGAGCAGGCCGGCGCGGAAATCCAGATTGAACACGCCTTGATGCGCCGCGCCGATGGCCGCCGCCGCCAGGCTGTTGAACGGCGTGGCATGGTCTATCGCCTCGTCGGTCGGCACCTGGGTTTCCAGCAGCCGCGCGGCATAGGAACCGTGCAGGAAGGGCAGCACGGCGATTTCCTCCGAAGCGATCACCGCCATCGCCAGCAGGATCGCGCCCGCCGCCGCGAAGCCGCCGGTGGCCGCCGGGCCGGTCAGGTTCTCGCCCAGCCCGCCGACCGCCATCACCGCCGCCGCCACCGCCACCAGCGCGAAGGCCGCCGCGCTGGGCGCGATCACCTGCGCCGCCTTGTGGCCGCGCCGCCCGCAATAAATCAGATAGGCCGCCACCGCGATGCTGCCCGCCACGATCACCATGTCGGTTGCCACCACCGCGCCCGGCAGGCCCAGATAGGCCAGCGCGCCCAGCCCGGCCAACGCGAAGACGCCGCGCTGGAAAAGCTTTTCATGCCGCGGCCATATCTCGCGGATGGGAATGATGGCGTTGGCCATCCGCATGCCCGCCGCCAGCGCCAGCGCCGTCAGGAAGGCCGACAGGCCATAGGGACCGCCGATGCGCGTGGCCAGGCTGGCGTCGAACATGCCGGTGCCCGACAGCCAGCTGGACAGCAGCAGCAGCAGCGTGATCGCCGCCCAGCGCGGCGCCGCATGACCGATCAGGATGGCCAGTCCGCCGGTGATCAGCGCCGACGCCCCGATCAGCGAGGCGACGGCCGTGATGAAGATCGCAAGCTGGCGGTTGTGCGAGGCCAGCGCCGGTTCGGTCCAGGCATAGAGCGCGGGCGGGTCTTCGGCCGATCCCACGCGCAGGGCGATGCCCACCGTCGTGACGGGCGGCACGATCACCCGCCAGGCGCGGCGGCCATAGGCGGTGGCGGTTTCCACCACCGTGCCGGAATCGGAACTGGCCAGCGCCAGGATGGCGGGCCGCGATTTCAGGGGAAGTACATTCAGCACGCTGCGCGGCGGCTGGCCCGCGATCAGGACGCGCGTGGCGGGGCGCACGGAATCGTTGCTGACCTGCAGCATGTACCAGCGCGAGCCGTCGGCCTCGGTGCCGCTGGGATTGCCCGGCGCATGATAGGGCGTCAGCGCCGCCTTCAGTTCCAGCACATTCTGCGCGCTGCCGAAATTGGGCTGGGCCGGCTTGGCGCCGGGCGCCTGCGCATGGGCGATGCCCGCCAGTGTGAAGAGCGCGGCGCAGAACAGCAGGATGCGGCGATACAGGGTCATGCGTCTCTATGTTGGCGAAGCGGCGCTAACCTAGCTGCGCTTCTTCCTTCAGCAAAGCGAATAGGAGATGGTCCGCCCATATCCCGTTGATAAGCAGGTATTTTCGCGCCAGTCCTTCCTCGCGGAAACCGGCGCGGGCCAGCAGGCTGCGCGAGGCCTGGTTGCCGGTCAGGCAGGCCGCTTCGATGCGGTGCAGGCCCAGCGTGCGGAAGACAAACGGCACCAGCGCCTTCAGCGCTTCGGTCATGTAACCCTGGCGGGCGAATGTCTCGCCCACCCAATAGCCCAGCGTGCAGCACTGGGTCACGCCGCGCCGCACATTGGACAAGGTGCAGCCGCCCAGCAGCGCGTCGTCGCTGTCGCGCAGCACGAAGAAGACATAGGCCGAATCCAGCCGCGTTTCCTTTTGATACCGCTTGATGCGGCGGCGAAAGGCGCCGCGCGTCAGTTCGTCCTCGGCCCAGACCGGCTCCCAGGGCGTGAGGAATTCACGGCTGTCGCCGCGCAGCCTGGCCCATGCGGCATAGTCGGCGATGCGCGGATAGCGCAGATAGACGCCGTTGCCCTTGATCACCGGCTGCTGGCCGCCGGGAAAGGTCAGGCCGCGCATGAAGGCGATGGGGCTGGTTTTCGCGAAAGCGGCCTTGACCATTCCGTTCCGCCGCCCCTATTCCGCCGCGCTGGGCAGCGCCGCGCCCCCGAACCGGCGGGAGAAAGCGGCAAAGCTTTCCAGCTTGCCGACCGGGCCCAGCGCCGCGACGGCGGGCACCGACTTCTGCATCACCTGCGCCGCATAGCGTTTCACGGCGGCGGCATCGATGGCGTCCAGCTGTTCCACGATTTCCGCCGCCGACTGGATGCGGCCCAGCGCGAACCACTGGCCCGCGATCTGTTCGGCCCGCGTGCCCGGACGTTCCATGCCCATCAGCAGCGACACCTTGAGCTGGGCGCGGGCGCGGGCGACTTCCGCCTCGCTGAGGTTCCCGGCGATGGCTTCCATCTCGCCCGCGATGACGGCGGAAATCTCGGCGGCTTCCGCCTCGCCCGTCCCGGCATAGATGCCCAGGAAACCGGAATCCTGAAAGCCGTTGGAAAAGGCATAGATGGAATAACAGAGACCGCGCTTCTCCCGCGCTTCCTGGAACAGGCGCGAGGAGGTGCCGCCGCCCAGCGCCGTCGCATAGACCTGGGCCACGAAATAGTCGGGATCGGAATTGGAGACACCGGGAAAGGCATAGGCGACATGCGCCTGTTCCAGGTCCTCGATCTCGCGATAGTCGCCGCCGGTATAATGCGCCTGCGACACCGGCGGCACCGCGCCGGGGTTGAGGCTGCCACAGGTGTCTTCCGCCAGTTTCAGCATGTCGGCATGGCGCACCGCGCCCGACGCCACCAGCGTCATGCCGTCCAGCCGGTACTGCGAGGCCATATAGCCCTGCAGCATCTCGCGGCTGAAGGCGTTGACGGTCTCTTCCTCGCCCAGGATCGGCCAGCCCAGCGGCTGGCCGCGATAGATCGCCGATTGCAGGTGATCGAACACGATGTCGTCGGGCGTGTCGCGCGCCTGCCCCAGTTCCTGCAACACCACCTGGCGCTCGCGCTCCAGTTCGGCGGGCTCGAAAGTGGGGCTGGTGAGAATGTCGCCGATGATGTCCATCGCCAGCGGCACATCCTCCTTCAGCAAACGGGCATGAAAGGCAGTCTGCTCGCGGCTGGTATAGGCGTTCAGGATGCCGCCCACCGCCTCGATCTCCTCGGCGATGGCCCGCGCCGACCGGCGCAGCGTGCCCTTGAAAGCCATGTGTTCGAGCATGTGGGAGATACCCATCTGGGCGGGCGTCTCGTTGCGGCTGCCGGTATTCACCCACAGGCCGACAGCGGCACTTTCCAGCCCCGGCATCGGATCGCTCACGACCGTCAAGCCGTTGGAAAGTTTGGATATTTCCAAGGTCATGCCGTCAGTCTAGAAGAGATGAACCGCTTTATCAAAGCGGTGTCGCGGCCCAGCACCTCCAGCCGTTCGGGCAGGTTTTTCAGGCCCGACAGGCGCGCGGGTTCCGGCGGCGGCGCGCCGATGGCCTGGCTGACCGCATCGGGGAACTTGGCCGGATGCGCGGTGGACAGGATCACCACCGGCGACGGCGCCTTATCCAGCTTGCGCGCGGCGGCAACGCCCACCGCGGTGTGCGGATCGATGATGCGGCCGGTTTGCCTGTGCACCGCCGCGATGGCTGCGCGGGTCTGTTCGTCATCGCTGGCGAAAGCGCTGTAGCGGGCGCGCAGATTGTCCAGAACCGCGCGCGGCAGGTCCAGCCTGCGGCTGCGGGCGAAGTCGCCCATCGCCGCCGCCGTCCATTCGGCGTCGCGGCCCGACGCCTCGAACAGCGCGCGCTCGAAATTGGAGGCCACCTGGATATCCATCGAGGGGCTGAGGGTGGCGTGGGCGCTGCCGGCGGCATACACGCCGTCATTCAGGGCACGGGCCATGATGTCGTTGGCGTTGGTGGCGATCACCAGCCGCGCCACGTCCAGCCCCATGCGCGCCGCCGCCTCGCCTGCGAAGATGTCGCCGAAATTGCCCGTGGGCACCACGAAGGCGGCGGGCCGGCCCAGTTGCGCCGTGGCCGTGAAGTAATAGACGCACTGGGCCGCGATGCGGGCGAAGTTGATCGAGTTGACCGCCGTGAGGCTGATCTGGCGGGCGAACGCGGTATCGGCGAACAGGTCCTTCACGATGCCCTGGGCGTCGTCGAAAGTGCCTTCCAGCGCGATATTGTGAACATTGGCATGCGCCGCCGTCGTCATCTGCAGGCGCTGCACGTCGCTGACGCGCCCCTTGGGGTGCATCACGAAGACATCGATATTGGGCAAGCCGCCCAGCGCGGCGATGGCCGCCGAGCCGGTATCGCCCGACGTCGCCGCCACGATGGTGGCGCGGCCGCCACGCTTGGCCAGGGCGCGGCTGAAAAGCTGCCCCAGGATCTGCATGGCGATGTCCTTGAAGGCCAGCGTCGGGCCGTGGAACAGCTCCAGCAGGTATTCGCCCTCGCCGATCTGGCTGAGAGGCGCGATGGCGGGCGCGTCGAAATCGGCATAGGCGGCTTCCACCGCGTCGCGCAGCTCGGCGTCGCTGAAGGAGCCGGAGGTGAAGCGCGACAGGATGGCGAAGGCCACATCCTGATAGCGGGCGCCTTTGAAGGCCGCGATTTCGGCGGCGGTCAGTTGCGGCCAGGCCTGCGGCAGGTAGAGGCCGCCATCGGGCGCCAGCCCCGCCAGCAGGACATCGGAAAAGCTGCTGGGGGCCGCCTGCCCGCGGGTGGAAATGAAGCTCACGGTATCTGCCTTTCGGGAGGCGGTTTTATAGGGCGGGGGCCGCCCCAGAACCACCTATTTCCAGCCGATGCGGCCACGCGAAACATGGTAGGCCAGCCAGACCCCCACCAGGCAGGCGGCCAGCCCGAACCAGGTCACGGCATAGGACAGATGCTGGTTGCGGAAGGCGACCACCGTGCGCCCGCCCTTGGGCCAGCCGCCGGGATTGGGCGTGGCGTCGGCCTCGATCACCACCTGCGCCGCCAGTGTCAGGCCCTGGGCCTCGGAGATGCCCGCCAGGTCACGGGCGTACCAGATATGCGTGGTGCTGTCGGGCGGCGGCGTGAAACCGCCGGGCGGATCGGGCACGCGCCAGACACCCACCACCTGCGCCGGTCCCGCCACGTTCCCGGCGGCACGGGTGGCCGGATCGAGCCGTTCACGGGGCACCTCGCCCCGGTCCACCATCAGGGTGCGCCCGTCGCGGGTGTGGAACGGGGTCAGCACATGATAGACGGCCGCCCCCGCATCCGTGGTGAAGACATAGCTCTCGCGGTCATGATCGAAGCGGCCTTCCAGCCGCACATGCCGGTACTGGGCATCGTCCGGCGGCAACGCCAGCGCCGCATCCAGCGTGATCGGCGGCGCGGCCATGTTGCGCTCCACCTGGTCGATCAGCGCCAGCTTCCAGTCCCGCCGTTCCAGCTGCCAGCCGCCCAGCCAGCACAGGATCGCCAGCACGATCAGGCTGGCGATGGTGATCCCGGGATAGGGCCGGAAGGTCATTCCAGCGTGCCTTCGCCCGCCTTGTGCCGGTATTGCAGCACCAGCAGCGCGGATTTCGACAGGCGCAGGAACAGCGCCGTCAAAATCCCGATCAGCAGTATCCACAACAGGGCATGGAGCCAGAGCGGCGGCATGAAGGTGAACTCCACCCACAATGCCAGGCCGCAGACGATGGCGCCCACGATCAGGATGCCGAACACCGCCGGTCCGTCACCGGCATCGAAGATCGAATAGTCCAGCGCACAGGCCGGGCATTGCGGCCGCACGGCGATATAGCCGGAAAACAGCGGCCCCTGCCCGCAGCGCGGACAGAGGCCAAGCAGGATTGCCTTGGGTGTGTTGGGCGTACTCAGCGCATCTCTCCCGCAAGACGCCGCTTAGTGCGATATCGGCCCTTCGCCCCAGACGTAGATGCAGGCAAACAGGAACAGCCACACAACGTCCACGAAGTGCCAGTACCAGGCCGCCGCCTCGAAGCCGAAATGGCGCTGCGGGGTGAAGTGGCCCGCGATGGCGCGGAACAGGCAGACCGCCAGGAAGATGGTGCCGACGATGACATGGAAGCCGTGGAAGCCGGTCGCCATGAAGAAGGTCGAGCCATAGATGGCGTCCATG
The DNA here is from genome assembly GCA_035714165.1 of Rhizomicrobium sp. Classification (GTDB taxonomy): domain Bacteria; phylum Pseudomonadota; class Alphaproteobacteria; order Micropepsales; family Micropepsaceae; genus Rhizomicrobium. Next base: position 22,269 of record DASTMN010000030.1, on the reverse strand, counting down.
TTGCCCGCGCCGCTAGCCAGCGGCATGTGCATCGCGTCCTCGAAGGGCTTCAGCGCCAGGTTGTTGAAGCCGAAGGTGAAGGGCGCGTGCATGTACTCATAGGCCTGCACGATGGAGAAGCAGACGCCCAGGATCACGGTCAGCACCAGGCCCTGGATCGCGCCCTTGCGGTCGCCGGTCTGGATGGCATGGTGCGCCCAGGTCACGGTGGTGCCCGAGGTCAGCAGCAGCAGCGTGTTCAGCAGCGGCAGGTGCCAGGGGTCCAGCGTCACCACGCCCGCGGGCGGCCAGGTGGCGATGCCCACATCGGCGTGGAAGAAGGCGGCGTTGAAATAGGCCCAGAACCAGGCCACGAAGAACATCACTTCCGAGGCGATGAACAGCAGCATGCCGTAGCGCAGATGCAGCTTCACCACCGGGGTATGGGCGCCCTGCTGCACCGATTCCTTGATCACGTCGCGCCACCAGCCGGCCATGGTGTAGAGCACCAGCGCCAGGCCGATCAGGAAAATCCACGGCGTGCCGTTCACCGGCAGGCCCCAGAAGCCCGAATAGTCCTTGTTCATCCAGAAGACCGCGCCCGCCATCATCACGAAGGCGCCCAGCGAGCCGACCACCGGCCAGGGGCTGGGGTCCACCAGGTGATAGTCGTGTTTCACATCACTGCTCATGACCAAGCCCTCTCAATTACCGGCCGACTGTTCGTGCCACTGCACGATCGACATCAGGAAAAAAAGTATTGCCACTCCACCCAGCGTCAGGGCCAGAGCGATATTGCGTTTGCGGCGTTCCCGGGCCCATTGCGCCTCGTCCCTCATGACGCCAGCGCCAGGCCGGGAATCCCGGCCAGCTTCTCGACGATCAGGGCGGCGAACAGCACCGCGAGATAGAGCAGCGACACGCCGAACAGGCGGCGGGCGGCGGGCTCCTTGTCCTCGTTCTTCTCGAAATAGACCGCGACGGCTTCCTTCAGGAACCACAGGCCCAGGATCGCCGACGCGGCCAGGTACAGTATCCCGCCCAGGCCGATAAAGGCGGGCGACAGGCCCAGCGGCACCAGCAGCAGCGTATAGAGCAGGATTTGCAGGCGGGTATGGGCCTTGCCCTTCACCACCGGCAGCATCGGCACGCCCGCGGCGGCATAATCGCCGGAGCGCCACAGCGACAGCGCCCAGAAATGCGGCGGCGTCCACATGAAGATGATCGCCACCAGCAGCACCGGCGCCAGCGTCAGCTCGCCCGTCACCGCCGCCCAGCCGATGGCGGGCGGCAGCGCGCCGCTGAGGCCGCCGATCACGATGTTCTGCGGCGTGCGGCGCTTGAGCCAGAGGGTATAGACCCCGACATAGACGAAGATCGTGAAAGCCAGCAGCACCGCGGGCAACACGCCCGTGAACAGCCACATGGTCGCCACCGAGGCGATGGACAGCGACCAGCCGAAGCCCAGCGCGTCGGCTCGGTCCACATATCCCATCGGAATGGGGCGCGTGGCCGTGCGGCTCATCAACCGGTCAATGTCGCTGTCATAGGCCATGTTAAGGCAGCCCGACGCCCCCGCCGCCACCGCGATGCAGAGCAAGGCGGTGAAAGCGGTGAGCGGATGGACATGCCCCGGCGCCGCCACCATGCCCGCCAGTCCCGTGAAAACGACCAGCGACATGACGCGCGGCTTCAGCAGCGCGACGAAATCGCCGACGGTCGTGACACGGGGATAGGCAAGCGAAAGCGACATGGCGTCCGTCTACTTGATCTTGGGCAGCTCGTTGAACTGGTGGAACGGCGGCGGCGAGGACAGGGTCCATTCCAGCGTTGTCGCACCGACGCCCCAGGGATTGTCGGGGGCCTTGCGCTTGCGGATGAACGCCTCGGCGCAGACGCCCAGGAACACCAGCACGCCGAAGCCCGCGATGAAGGCGCCATAGGACGACACTTCGTTCCAGCCCGCAAAGGCGTCCGGATAGTCGACATAGCGGCGCGGCATGCCCTGCAGGCCCAGGAAGTGCATCGGGAAGAAGGCCAGGTTCACGCCGATGAAGGTGATCCAGAAGTGAAGCTTGGCCAGCGTCTCGTTGTACATGTAGCCGAAGAATTTCGGGAACCAGTAGTAGAAGCCCGAGAAGATCGCGAACACCGCGCCCAGCGACAGGACGTAGTGGAAGTGGGCCACGACGTAATAGGTGTCCTGCAGGACCACGTCCACGCCCGCATTCGCCAGCACGACGCCGGTGACGCCGCCCACGGTGAACAGGAAGACGAAGCCGATCGCCCACAGCATCGGGGTCTTGAACTCGATCGAACCGCCCCACATCGTCGCGATCCAGCTGAACACCTTGATGCCGGTCGGCACCGCGATGACCATGGTGGCGAAGACGAAATAGGCCTTGGTGTCCACCGACAGGCCCACCGTGTACATGTGGTGCGCCCAGACCAGGAAGCCGATGAAGCCGATGGCGACCATCGCATAGGCCATGCCCAGATAGCCGAAGATCGGGCGCTTGGAGAAGGTGCCGATGATGTGGCTGATCATGCCGAAGCCGGGCAGGATCAGGATGTACACCTCGGGATGGCCGAAGAACCAGAACAGGTGCTGGTAGAGGATCGGGTCACCGCCGCCTGCCGGATTGAAGAAGCTGGTGCCGAAATGGCGGTCCGTCAGCAGCATGGTGATGGCGCCCGCCAGGACCGGCAGCGACAGCAGCAGCAGGAACACGGTCACCAGGACCGACCAGACGAACAGCGGCATCTTGTGCAGGGTCATGCCCGGCGCGCGCATGTTGAAGATGGTGGTGATGAAGTTGATCGCGCCCAGGATCGAGGACGCGCCCGCGATATGCAGCGACAGGATCGCCAGGTCCATCGCCGGGCCGGGCGAGCCATAGGTCGAGAGCGGGGCATAAATGGTCCAGCCGCCGCCGACGCCCATGCCGCCGGAATCGCCTTCCACGAACATGCTCATCACGAGCAGGGCAAAGGAGAAGGGCAGCAGCCAGAAGGAGATGTTGTTCAGGCGCGGAAAGGCCATGTCCGGCGCTCCGATCATCAGCGGCACCAGCCAGTTGCCGAAACCGCCGATCATGGCGGGCATGATCATGAAGAACACCATGATCAGGCCGTGGCCGGTCACGAAGACGTTGAACTCGTGCACTTCATGGAAGATCTGCACGCCGGGGAACATCAGTTCCGCGCGCATCATCATCGAGAAGAAGCCGCCGATCACACCCGCGAAGATCGCGAAGAACAGGTACATCGTGCCGATGTCCTTGTGATTGGTCGAATAGACGTAGCGCCGCCAGCCGGTCGGGTGGTGGGCGTGATCGCCGTGGGAATGATCGTCGTGGTGGGCGTCGAAAGTGGTGGTCATGGCGGATAATCCTATTTCGACGCGAGGCGGGTGACGCCGGTGTCGAGGCGGGCGAACTTGGATTTGGCTTCAGCCAGCCAGGCGGCATATTCGGCGTCGGTCACGACATGCACTTCGATCGGCATGTAGGCGTGGCGCGAGCCGCACAGTTCCGAGCACTGGCCGTAATATATGCCGGTCTTGGTGGCCTTGAACCAGGTGTGGTTCAGGCGGCCGGGCACGGCGTCCATCTTGACGCCCATTTCCGGCAGCGCCCAGGAATGGATCACATCGGCGCCGGCGGTCTCGATCTTGATGACCTTGTTGACCGGCACGACCACGGCATTGTCGGTGGCCAGCAGGCGGGGCTTGTTCTGCTTCCTGGCGTCTTCGTCCGTCAGCATCAGCGCATCGAAGGTGAAGGGTTCGGCACCCTTGTATTCATAGGTCCAGAACCACTGCTTGCCGATGGCGCGGATTTCCAGGTCCGCGTCGGGAATGGCGTGCTGGAAATACAGCAGGCGGAAGGACGGCACCGCGATGAACACCAGGATGATGACCGGGATCAGGGTCCAGGCCACTTCCAGCAGGGTATTGTGATGCACCTTGGACGGCACCGGGTTGGCGGCGGCGCGATAGCGCACGACGATCCAGATCAGCAGGCCCAGCACGAACAGGCAGGTGGCGACGATGATCCACAGCAGCAGGCGGTGGAAATCCTCGATCTGCTCCATCACCGGCGAGGCGGCGTCCTGGAAACCCTTGCCCCAGTCCACGGGCGCGGCCAGGGCCGGAAGCGCCAGCAAGCCCATCAGGGCGACGGTGGCTGCGGCCGTCTTGGCCATGGCGCCGGATTTCCGCAAAAACATGCTGCGACCTCACAAGTAAAATCAGGGCGGTTGGAATCCCCGCCCTTTTCAGATTCTTGGCGGGGATTTAGATGGGTTAAGCCCTTAAAGTCATTGCGACCTTATGGCACGGCCCGCTTTCCCGCCAAACTGCGCCATCCGAAGGCCGGGCCGGGGGCCGGTCCAGGGCCTGGGCGGCCCCGGTGGCGGGGACCGGCAAAATCCGGTCCCGATGGGGTCCCGGCGCTTGCCGGAACCGCCGCAAGCCCCGATATCTAGGGGTCAAAGACGCATCCGGCGGGGCTTTTTGCCCTGCAACATAACCTGTCAGGAAACGATCATGGCCGACCAGACCTCCGAACACGACCTGTTTTTCACCCGTACCGGCATGGACCGGGACCGGGTCCAGCAGGCGGTGGACCAGGCCCTCAAGGGGGCGGACGACGGGGAACTCTACCTGGAATACAGCCAGTCCGAATCGTTCGCCTTTGACGACAACCGGCTCAAGGCGGCCACGTTCGACACCAGCCAGGGCTTCGGCCTAAGGGCCGTGGCGGGGGAAGCCACCGGCTATGCCCATGCATCCGAAATCTCGGAAGACGCCATCGCCCGCGCCGCCGGGACGGTGCGCGCCGTCGCCCACGGCCATTCCGGCGTCGCCGCCGCCGCCCCGCCCCGCAGCAACGTCAAGCTTTATACCGCCATCGACCCGCTGGAGACGGCGGGCTTCGAGAGGAAGGTTACGCTGCTGGAAGAGATGAACGCCTATGCGCGCGGCAAGGACAGCCGGGTGCGCCAGGTATCCGCCTCGCTGAGCGGCGAATGGCAGCGCATCGAGATCATCCGGGCGGGCGGCGAACGCTATTCCGACATCCGCCCCCTCGTCCGCCTGAACGTCTCGGTGATCGTGGAGGAAAACGGCCGCCAGGAATCCGGCAGCTTCGGCGGCGGCGGGCGCGGCGGTTATGAGACCTATCTCGATCCGGCCTATTGGCAGGCGGGCGTGGACGAAGCCCTGCGCCAGGCGCTGGTCAACCTCACCTCCATCCCCGCCCCCGCCGGCGAGATGACGGTGGTGCTGGGACCGGGCTGGCCCGGCATCCTGCTGCATGAAGCCATCGGACACGGACTGGAAGGCGACTTCAACCGCAAGGGCACCTCGGCCTTCGCCGGGCTGCTGGGCCAGCGCGTTGCCGCGCCCGGCGTGACGGTGGTGGATGACGGCACGATTGATGGACGCCGGGGATCGCTTTCGATCGACGATGAAGGCACGCCAACCTCGCGCACCGTGCTGATCGAGGACGGCATCCTGAAGGGCTATATGCAGGACCGGCAGAACGCCCGGCTGATGGGCGTGGCCGCCACCGGCAATGGCCGCCGCCAGTCCTATGCCGCGCCGGTGATGCCGCGCATGACCAACACCTACATGCTGGGCGGCAATCACGATCCGGCGGAAATCCTGTCCAGCGTGAAGAAGGGCATCTACGCCACCAATTTCGGCGGCGGCCAGGTGGACATCACCAGCGGCAAGTTCGTCTTCAGCTGCACCGAGGCCTATATCATCGAGGACGGCAAGCTGGGTCATGCCATCAAGGGCGCGACGCTGATCGGCTCCGGCCCGGAATCGCTGACCCGTGTTTCGATGATCGGCAACGACATGAAGCTGGATACCGGCGTCGGCACCTGCGGCAAGAACGGCCAGAGCGTGCCGGTGGGCGTGGGCCAGCCGACCCTGCGGCTGGATGGCCTGACGGTGGGTGGAACCGCGGCGGCATGAGCAAAATCCCCCCTCACCCTGAGCCTGTCGAAGGGTGAGGGCTCAGGATGAGGAACTTTTCTTGCTGATCTACAAGATCGTGCCGCGCGCCGAATGGGAGGCGCAGACCGGCGACTATCACGGCTCGGCCCATGACCGGGCCGACGGTTTCCTGCATTTCTCCACCGCCGCGCAATTGGCCGAGACGCTGCGCCTCTATTATGCGGGGCAGGACGGGCTGATGCTGGTGGCGGCGGACACGGCGGCGCTGGGCACGGCGCTGAAATGGGAACATGCACCCTCGCGCGGCGAGGACTTTCCGCATCTGTACGGGCCGCTGTCATGCGACGCGATGAAATGGGCGCGGCCCATCGGTCCCGGCCACGCCCTGCCCGATCTCACTTGACGGTATAGGTCTTCGAGAATCCGTTGCGTTCGTTGATGACCGTAATATGGCCGTCGCGGGCGATCTCGGCGCGGATGGCGTGGCCCATGTCGGGCGGCGCTTCCCAGGGCTTGTGCGCCACCGCGTCAATCGCCGCCTGCGGCGGGTTGAGGTTGGCGATCATCGCCTTGTCGCCGCTCAGCTCCGGAAATTTATAACTCTCATGCAACCGCCAGAAGCCTTGCAGGCCCGGCTGGCGGGTCACGGTTTCGATCACTTCGGGATCGCCGCCCTTCTTGCCGCCATTGGGCATGATCGCCACATCGGGCCGCATGGCGGCCACCTGCGCCGGATTGGAAGACACCTTGGCCGAGCCATGCTGGGTCACCAGCAACAGGTTGACCTTGCCGACCCGATCCACGGGACAGGCCAGTTCTTGCTCCTTGTCCCAGCTCAGGTCGCCGAACTGGGCGATGGTGACCTTGCCGAAGCGCAGCAGCGACGCCACCGAGCGGCCATTCTCGTTCAGGGGCGGTGCGGGCGGCGCGGCGGCGCAATGCGCGTTGTCCTCACCAGCGCCCGGCAGCGGGTTTGCGATCACCTGCCCGTCACTGGCGACGATGGTATTGGTCAGCGAGCCGATGCGGATCACATCGCCCGCCTTGGCGATGATCCGCCGCTTGCCTTTGATCGCCTCCAGATAAAGCGGATATTGCCCGGCGGGGGTGTTGACCACCCGCTCCGGCGGCGTGCCGGGCCGCAGGGGATCGCCGTTGGGGCCGTGGTCTATCACCGTATCGACGGGGAATTTCGACAGCAGCGCCGACACGCCGCCAGAATGGTCGTCGTGATAATGCGTCACCAGCACATAATCGAGCCGCGTGATGCCCAGCGTCTTCGCCGCCGCAATGATGCGGTCGGCGGACTCTTCGGCGCCATCCGGCGACGGCATCTGGCCCGCGCCCCTGGGCCAGCCGGTGTCGATCAGCAGCGACTTGCCTTCCGGCGTCAGGAACAGGGTCGCCGCCCCGCCCTCGACATCCACCACGACGATTTTCAGCGGCGCATCCGCCAAAACGGGCGTGGCGGACAGCAGCAGCGCGGCCAGCCACAGCCGCCGCATCACGGCGCCCGGTAGGTCTTGTTGAAGCCGGTGCGCTCGTTGATCACCGTGATCGCCCCCGCCGGAGTGATCCGCAGGCGCAGATTGTGGAAATCGTCCCGGTCCGTTTCGCCCACCGGGTTGGCGATCATCGCCGGATCGCCATTGACCTGCGGATTGGGCACCGAGGCATGCAGCTTCCACAGCGCCTGGTGGCGCGGCGATTTCTCGATGGTCGCCACCCGCGCCGGGTCGCCGCCCTTGCGCATGCCGTTGCCCATGATGGTGACGATGGGGGCCAGCGCGTCCACCGCCGCCGGGCTGCCCGACAGGCCGGTGCCGTGATGGGTGGCCAGATAGACATCCACCTTGCCGACCCGGTTGACCGGGCAGAACAGGTCTTTCTCGCGGTCCCAGGTCAGGTCGCCAAAGGCGGCGATCCGCGCCTTGCCCCAGCCGATCACCACGCTGGTGGAGCGGGCATTCTCCTCGCCGCCATTGTTGGCCATCGGCTCCATACCCTCGCAGGCGGGGTTGGCCTGGCCCGCGCCCGGCAGCGGCCGGGCGATGGGCACACCATCGGCCATCACCACCGTCACGGTCATGCCGCCGAGCTTCAGCACATCGCCCGCCTTCACCACCCTGTGCGGCCGGTTGCCGACCAGCGCGAGATAGGTGTTGTAGCCGGCCGCGGACGAGCCGGGCGGCGGGTTCTTGAGATCTATCTGCGGCGCGCCCGGACGGGTGGAGGCGGTCGTCTCGCGGTTGGGACCGTGGTCAATGAACGTGCCGATGGGCATGCGCTTCAACAGGCCCGCCAGCCCGCCGATATGGTCGCTGTGGTAATGGGTGGTGAGCAGGTAATCGATCTTTTTCACCCCCAGCGCCTGGGCCGCTTTGGCGATGCGTTCCGAACTGGGATGATCGCCGGTCAGGCGGCTGTCTTCCGGGTTGCCGGTGTCAATCAGCAGCGAGGTGCCCGATGGCGTGACGAACAGGGTGCCGCCGCCGCCCTCCACGTCTATCGAAACCATCTGGAGCGCGTCGTCTTTCGCCGGGCTTTGCGACTGGGCCGGAGCCGCCAGAAGGGCCACCAGCGAAACCGAAGCCAGAATCCTGCGCAGCATGGACGTTCCCCTGAAAATTTTTCGCAAGCCTAGAGCTTTTGCGCCGGTCCGGCTAGGCTCGCGCCATGATCCCCATTACCGGCAAGGCCCATGACCTGGGCGATGGTTTTTTCGTCACCCGCCTGCTGCCGCAGGCGGCGCGGCGCAGCATCGGCCCCTTCGTTTTCTTCGACTATTTCGGCCCGGTGGAGTTCAAGCCCGGCCGGGGCATTGATGTGCGGCCCCATCCCCATATCGGGCTGGCGACCATCACCTATCTGTTTGAAGGCTCGCAGATGCACCGCGACACGCTGGGCACGGTGCAGGAAGTCCGTCCCGGTGACGTCAACTGGATGACGGCGGGGCGCGGCATCGTCCATTCCGAACGCACCGGCGACGCGGTGCGCGCCGCCGGCCACCGCATGCACGGCATCCAGAGCTGGGTGGGCCTGCCCCAGGCGGACGAGGAAGCGCCGCCCAACTTCCAGCATTTCGGAGTCGCCGACCTGCCGGAAAAAGAAAAAAACGGCGTGACGCTGCGGCTGATCGCGGGCGAGGCCTTCGGCCTGACATCGCCGGTCAAGACCTTCTCGCCCATCTTCTATGCCGATGCGCGGTTCGAAGCGGGCGGCGCGCTGCATTACGACGCCGGGCATGAGGAACGCGCCCTGCTGGTGATCGAGGGCGAGATCCAGACCGGCCCCCAGATCGATGGCGAAGCGTCCGAGGTGCATGGCCCCGGCGCGATGCTGGCGCTGGAGCCGGGCGAGGATGTCACGCTCTATGCCGATGCGCCCGCGCGGGTGATGCTGCTGGGCGGGGCGCCCCTGGATGGGCCGCGCCATATCTGGTGGAACTTCGTCTCGTCCGACAAGGAACGGATCGAGCGCGCCAAGCGGGAATGGAAAGACGGCAGGTTCGGCCTGATCCCCGGCGATGACGTCGAGTTCATCCCCCTTCCCGAACCCAAATAGAGCGCAGCATGAAATTCAACCGCCTGGGCCGCACCGGCCTGTATGTGTCCGAACTCTGTTTCGGCACCATGACCTTTTCCGGCAGCAACTGGCTGGGCGGGGTGATCGGCAAGCTGGACCAGAAGGCCGCGACCGCCCTGATCGGCCGCAGCCTGGAAGCCGGGATCAATTTCATCGACACCGCCAATGTCTATTCGATCGGCGAATCCGAGCGCATGACGGGCGCGGCGCTGAAGGAACTGGGCGTGAAGCGCACCGATGTGGTGCTGGCGACCAAGGTGTTCGGCCGCATGGGGCCGGGCCCCAACGACATGGGCGCCTCCAGGGGCCATATCATGGACAGCATCGGCCGCAGCCTGGAACGGCTGGGCACCGATCATGTGGACCTCTACCAGATCCACCAGTCCGACAGCGTCACCACCACCGAGGAAACCATGCGCGCGCTGGACGACCTGGTGCGGCAGGGCATGGTGCGGTACGTCGGCGTTTCCAACTGGGAAGCCTGGCGGATCATGGAGGCCAACGGCCTGGCCGAACGGCGCGGCTTTGCCCGCATCGAAACCCATCAGGCCTATTACTCGCTGGCAGGGCGCGACCTGGAGCATGACCTGGTGCCGCTGATGCGCCATCAGGGCATCGGCTGCCTGGTCTGGAGTCCGCTGGCGGGCGGCTATCTCGCGGGCAAGTATACGCCGGGCGGCGATGCGGCGGCGGAGCCGGGACGGCGCGCCAATTTCGACTTCCCGCCGCTGGACAAGGACAAGGCCGACGCCATCGTGACGGCGATGCGCCCCATCGCAAAAGCGCATGGCGTGTCGGTGGCGCGCGTGGCGCTGGCCTGGGTGCGGCAGAAGCCCTTTGTCACCTCCACCATCATCGGCGCCAAGACGCTGGAACAGCTCAATGACAATCTGGAAGCGATCACGCTGGACCTGACGGCGGAGGAGATCGCCACGCTGGACGCCATCAGCGCCCCGCCCCTGCTCTATCCGCACTGGATGATCGGCCGCAACAACGCGGCGCGGGTGCCGTCGGGCGAGCCGGTCAAGATGGGCGGCACCGGCGTCATCCCGCCGAAACCCTGACGCGGGCCGCGCGTCCTACAGGAAATTGTATTCGGTAAAGAGCGGCGTCAGGTCACGGTTCCAGGGACCGTGGTAGTTCTTGAGCATTTCCTCGGCGCGGGTATAGCCGCGATTGACCAGCTCGCGCAGCGGTCCCAGGAACCCGTCCTCGCTCATACCCGCGCCATCCAGCGCGGCGCGGCGCTGAAGACCCGCGGCGGAGATTTCCAGGATGCGGTGCGCCACCTCATGCACCGTGGCCTTGCGGAACGGCGTTTTGAAGCCCTGGCGGCCCACGCCATCGCGCAACGCCTGGCGTTCCTCCGCCGTCCAGTCCCTGACCAGATCCCAGCAGGCATCCAGCGACTGGCTGTCATACAACAGGCCCACCCACAAAGCGGGCATGCCGCAGATGCGCCGCCACAGCCCGCCATCGGTGCCGCGCATCTCCAGAAAGGATTTCAGCCGCACTTCCGGGAAGATGGTGGTGAGATGGTCGGCCCAGTCGCTCATCATCGGGGTGATGTGCGCGACCTCGGGAATCTCGCGGGCCAGGAACTTGCGGAAGCTCCTGCCCGCCATGTTGATGTACTGGCCGTCGCGGTAGAGGAAATACATCGGCACATCGAGGGCGTAATCCACATAGCGCTCGAAGGACATGCCGTCCTCGAACACGAAAGGCAGCATCCCGGCGCGGGCATTGTCCACATCGGTCCAGACCTGGGCGCGATAGGAGAGAAAGCCGCTGGGCCGCCCTTCGCGGAAGGGCGAATTGGCGAACAGCGCCGTGGTGACGGGTTGCAGCGCCAGGCCGACGCGAAACTTCTTCACCATGTCGGCTTCAGATTCGAAGTCCAGGTTCACCTGCACGGTGCAGGTGCGGAACATCATGTCCAGGCCATAGCCGCCGACCTTCGGCATGTATTCGCGCATGATCTTGTAGCGGCCCTTGGGCATCACCGGCGTTTCGGCCAGTGTCCAGTTGGGCGCGAAGCCGAAGCCCAGCATGCCCACGCCGATCTCGCTGGCCACCTGCCGGGTCTGCTGCAGATGCGTGTCCACTTCGGCGCAGGTTTCATGGACGGTGCGCAGCGGCGCGCCCGACAGTTCGAACTGGCCGCCCGGCTCCAGCGACAGCGAGGCGCCGTTCTGCGTCAGCCCGATGATGTTCTCGCCCTCGCGCACCGGCTCCCAGCCGAAACGCTGCATCCCTTCCAGCAACTGGCGGATGCCCGGCCGGCCGTCATAGGCGACCGGCTTGTGGGTCTTCAGGTCGTAGACGAATTTCTCATGCTCGGTGCCGATGCGCCATTCATCTCGTGGACGGCAGCCCCTGGAGAGCTGGCGAACCAGGTCGTCGCGGCTTTCGATCGGGCCGCTGGCGGACTGCGGAATGGACATGAAATCACCCTCTGGGCAGGTAATTAGGCACCCGACAGGGACCGCGCAAGGGCCACCTCCGCCGGTGACGGGATCACGACCAGTCCCCGGCCACCGCCTGCCATAGCGCCAGCGCCGCCAGCGCGGCGGTGTCGGCGCGCAGGATGCGCGGCCCCAGCGTCACCGGCATCACGAAAGGCTGGCTGCGCAGCAGGGCGCGCTCGTCCGGGTCGAAGCCGCCCTCCGGCCCGGTCAGGATAGCGCAGGGACCGCCCCGGCTTTCGCGCGCAGCCTGTGTCATCGCTTTCGCATCGCCGCCTTCGTCGCAGAACAGCAGCCGCCGCTCCGGCGGCCACGACGCCAGCAATTTTTCCAGCGGAACACCGTCACGGACCTCCGGCACGGTCAGCCGCCCGGATTGTTCCGCCGCCTCGATGGCGTTGGCGGCCATGCGTTCCGGATTGATGCGCCCGACAATCGTGCGCCGGGTGAAGATCGGCTGCAGCACCGCCACGCCCAGTTCCGCCGCCTTCTGCACCAGATAGTCGGAGGGCGTCTTCTTGACCGGCGCGAAGGCCAGCCAGATGTCCGGCACACCCTGCTGCCGCGCCGTCTGCGCCCGGCAGGTGGCGGTGACGCCGCGCTTGGCGGCCTGGGTGATTTCGGCCTGCCATTCACCATCGCGCCCATTGAAGAGCAGGACATGATCCCCCGCCTTGGCCCGCAGGACATGCAGCAGGTAATGCGACGGCCCCTCGTCCAGCGCCAGCGTCACGCCCGCGCCCAGATCGCCGGTCACATAGAGCCGGGTCTTGCCGCCCACTTCCGTCAGTTGCTGTTCATTTAAATCCTGGAGCATGCAACAATTGACGCAAATGAACACCAAATCGCAAGCCACCCCCGCCGACGCGGTTCCCGCAAGCTGGGTCGAACACATGCCGCCCCGCATCCAGCCCTATCTGCGGCTGATGCGGCTGGACCGGCCGATCGGCACCTGGCTGCTGTTCTGGCCCTGCGTCTTCGGGCTGCTGCTGGGCGCGGCGGCGGAGGAGCGCCGCTTCCTGGAATGGCAGGACTTCTATTATGTGATCCTGTTCGGAATCGGCGCGCTGGTGATGCGCGGGGCGGGCTGCACCTTCAACGACATCATCGACCGCGACATTGACGCAGCGGTGGCGCGCACGCGCGGGCGGCCCATTCCGTCGGGCGCGGTGACGGCCCGGCAGGCGGCGGTCTTCCTGGTCCTGCTCTGCCTGGTCGGGCTGGGCATCCTGATCCAGTTCAACGGGTTCGCGGTGGCGCTGGGCGCGGCCTCGCTGCTGTTGGTGGCGGCCTATCCCTTCATGAAGCGGATCACCTGGTGGCCCCAGGCCTGGCTGGGCCTGACCTTCAACTGGGGGGCGCTGCTGGGCTTCGCCGCCCAGACCGGACGCATCGACCTGGCCGACGCCATGCTCTATGCGGGGCTGATCTTCTGGACGCTGGGCTATGACACCATCTATGCCCATCAGGACAAGGCCGATGACGAGATGATCGGCGTGCGCTCCACCGCGCGGCTGCTGGCCGGCGGCACGAAGAAATGGGTGCTGCGCTTCTACGCCATCGCCTTCACCCTGATCCTGGCGGCGGGCTTCACCGAACATGCGGGATGGCCCTTCGGATTCGTGATGCTGGCGGCGGGCGCGCATCTGCTGTGGCAGGTCCGGAAACTGGACATTGACGACGCCGAGAACTGCCTGGCGATCTTCCGGTCCAACCGGGAAACCGGGGCGCTGATCGCGCTGGCCTTCGCCGCCGCATCGTGGTTCGGCTAGAACGGAATCGTCCCCGTCAGCATCTGCCAGAACATCTTCCAGTCCCCCATGAAGCTGTAGAGCGGATAGCGGAAGGTGGCGGGACGGTTCTTCTCCACCAGCATGTGCGCGATCCAGGCAAAGCCATAGCCGCACACCAGTCCCACCGGCAGCCACCACCAGTCGCCGGTCAGGGCGAGTGCCGCCAGGCACAGCAATCCCAGCACCGATCCCGCGAAATGCAGCCGCCGCGTGGCGCGCCGGGCATGTTCGCGCAGGTAGAAGGGATAGAAGGCCGCGAAGCTGTCATATTTCATGGCATTGCCTTTGCCGTCATCCTGACCGCTTGCCAAGCCGCGCGCAACGCCGCAAAGCTGCGGGCCGCATGACCTCCCTGCCCATCCTGAGCTGGCACGGCTTCCTGGTGTTCACCGCCGGAGAACTGCTGTTCTCGCTGTCGCCCGGCCCCACGGTGGTGATGATCAGCGCCTATGGCTTTCGCGGTGGGTTTCGCGCCGCCGCGGCGGCGATCTGCGGCACCCAGGCCGGCAATACCGTCTGGTACCTGTTGTGCGTGGCGGGACTGGGCGCGCTGGTGGAGGCCTGGCCGGAAGCGTTCCGCGCCCTGCGCTTTCTGGGCGCGGCCTATCTGGTCTGGCTGGGCGCGGCGGCGCTGTGGCACAGCCACCAGGCCCATGCCGCCGTCACGGGCCCGAAACTCCAGCGCAGTCCTTTCGTGCAGGCCCTGCTGACCCAGCTGGGCAATCCCAAGGCCATGCTGTTCTTCGGCGCCTTCCTGCCGCAGTTCCTCGACACCGGCGCGGCCCTGCTGCCGCAATATGCCGTGCTGTTCCTGGTGACGCTGCTGGGCGAAGGGCTGGTGCTCAGCGGCTATGGCTGGCTGGCGGCCAGGGGCGGGCGCATGGCCGCGACGCATCATGCGGCGCTGCGCGAACGCATCGGCGGCACGGTGATGATCGGGCTGGGCCTGCTGTTCGCGGTCACTGCATGACGCCGCGCGACTTCATCCTGCGGAACACCGCGCTGATCGCACCACCGCTGGTGCCGGAACTGCGGCTGCATATGGCCAGCGAAGTCATGCCCCTGTGGCAGCGCACCGAGGAAGAACTGGCGGAAATGGGTGTGCCGCCGCCCTATTGGGCCTTCGCCTGGGCGGGCGGACAGGCGCTGGCGCGTTATGTGCTGGACACTCCCACGCTTGTGCGCGGCAAGCGCGTGCTGGACATCGGATCGGGCTCGGGCATGGTCGGCATCGCCGCGGCCAAAGCGGGCGCCGCGCAGGTGACCTGCGCCGATATCGACGCCCATGCCTGCGCTGCCATCGCGCTGAACGCCGGGGCCAATGCGGTGGCGGTGGACATTCATCAGGGCGACCTGATCGGCGCGGAAGCGGCATGGGATGTCGTGCTGGTGGGCGACCTGTTCTATGAAAAGCCGTTGGCCGAACGCCTGATGCGCTGGCTGCACACATTGCAGGCAGACAGCCTGCTGGGTGATCCGGACCGCGCCTATTTTCCCAAAAGCGGCGTGGAGAAATGCGCCGCCTATCAGGTACAGACCACACGCGACCTGGAGGACCGGGAAATCCGCGATACCGGCGTGTACCGGCTGCTCAGGTCCTAGGCCTGCCCAAATGCCCCTCCCCTTTTGGGATGCGCTCTGACATGCTGCCGGACAGAATCCAGTGTTGGGCAAGGGGACGGGCATGCACGTCAATGAGGAAAACGAGATCGTGCGCGAACACGAGCTGCACCGGGCGCTGGGTCCGTGGCAGCTGATCGGCCTGGGCATCGGCATCATCATCGGCGCGGGCATCTTCGTCTCCACCGGCAAGGTTGCGGCCGAATATGCCGGGCCCAGCGTCATGGTCGCCTATCTGATCGCCGGCTTCGGCTGCGCGCTTGCGGGGCTTTGCTATGCGGAGTTCTCGGCCATGATCCCCGTGGCGGGAAGCGCCTATTCCTATTCCTTCGCCACCTTCGGAAAATTCGCCGCCTGGATCATCGGCTGGGACCTGATCCTGGAATATCTCGCCGCCGGGTCGGCCGTGGCCGTCGCCTGGGCCGGATATTTCAATGGCCTGATGGCCGATGTGGGCATCCATGTGCCGGAGCACCTGTCCAGCCCGCCTCTGAAGTGGGAAGGCGGGCTGCATCTCGTGGCCTCCGGGGCGGCGATCAACCTTCCGGCGGCCGGCCTGGTGCTGTTCCTGACCGCGCTACTGGTGATCGGCATCCGCGCCAGCGCCAACTTTAACAGCCTGATGGTGGTGCTGAAGCTGGCCGTGGTGCTGCTGGTGATCGGGTTCGGCCTGCAATATGTCACCGCCGACAATCTCACGCCCTTCATTCCGCCCGCCGTGGACAGCGAGCATTTCGGCTGGGGCGGCATCATCCGCGCCTCCGGCGTGGTGTTCTTCGCCTATATCGGCTTCGACTGCGTATCAGCCGCCGCGCAGGAGGCCAGGAACCCGCAGCGCAGCGTGCCCATCGGCATCCTGGGATCGCTGGCGCTCTGCACCGTCCTCTATGTGCTGATGTGCGTCGTGATGACCGGCGTGACGCATTACACCAACCTTGGCGTGTCCAAACCGGTGACCGTCGCGGTCCAGGCGATGGGCCCCAACATGGACTGGCTGGTGAAGCTGACCAATTTCGGCGCCACGCTGGGCCTGGGGACCGTGGTGCTGGGCCTGCTGCTGGGCCAGTCGCGCATCTTCTACGCCATGTCGCGTGACGGCATGCTGCCCCAATTCTTCGCCACTGTGCATCCCAGGTTCCGTACGCCTTATATCTCCACGCTGCTGATCGGCGGCGTGGCGACGGTGCTGGCGGCGTTCCTGCCGGAAGACTTGCTAATCGAGCTGGTCGCCATCGGCACCCTGACCGCCTTCGTCCTGGTGTGCCTGGCTGTCATCGTGCTGCGCAAGACCCATCCCAATGTACCGCGCCCCTTCAAGGTGCCCCTGATGCCGCTGGTGCCCATCGGCGGCATGGCGGTGTGCGCCTTCATGATCTATGGCCTGCCGCTGGACACCAAGCTGCGCTGGGTCGTGTGGTTCGTGCTGGGCCTGGGAGCCTATTTCCTGTATGCGCGCCGCCACGCCAAGACACCCAGCTATGCCTTGAAGCGGGACGCTTGATGCGGTGAGAACCGGCCCCTAAAAGGGGGCATGGCTTACAACTCCCTGCGCGATTTCATCGCCCGCCTGGAAAAAGACGGCGAGCTGGTGCGCGTGCGCGAACCGGTTTCCACCGTTCTGGAAATGACCGAAATCCAGACCCGCCTGATCGCCGAGGGCGGCCCGGCGGTGATCTTTGAAAAGCCCATCCGGGCCGACGGCACGCCCGGCGACATGCCGGTGCTGGTCAACCTGTTCGGCACGGTAAAGCGCGTGGCGATGGGCGTGACCATGGGCGGCGTGGCCCGCACGACCGGCCCGGAACTGCGCGCGGTGGGCGAACTGCTGGCCCAGTTGCGCCAGCCCCAGCCGCCGCGTTCGCTGGGCGAAGCCGCCGACCTGCTGCCGCTGGTCAAGACCGTGCTGGCGATGAAGCCCAGGACCGTTTCGCGCCCGCCCTGCCAGGAGGTGGTGCTGCGCGGCGACGACATCGACCTGTCGAAACTGCCGGTGCAGACCTGCTGGCCGGGCGAACCCGCCCCCCTGATCACATGGCCGCTGGTGGTGACCAAAGGCCCCAGCGACAGCCGCGAGGACAATTTCAACCTCGGCATCTACCGGATGCAGGTGCTGAACAAAAATCAGACAATCATGCGCTGGCTCAAGCATCGTGGCGGGGCGCAGCACCATCACCGCTGGAGCCGGGAAAAGACCGCGCCCCTGCCCGCGGCCTGCGTGATCGGCGCCGATCCCGGCATGATCCTGGCGGCGGTGACGCCGGTGCCGGAGACCTTGAGCGAATACCAGTTCGCGGGCCTGTTGCGCGGCAGCCGCGTGGAACTGGCCGACTGCGTGTCACAGCCGCTGAAGGTGCCTGCCGAGGCCGAGATCGTGATCGAGGGCGAAGTCTCGCTCAGCAATTATGCCGATGAAGGCCCCTATGGCGACCATACCGGCTATTACAATTCGGTCGAGAAATTTCCGGTCTTCACCGTCACCGCCATCACCATGCGGCGCGATCCCGTCTATCTGTCCACCTATACGGCGCGGCCGCCGGACGAACCGTCCATCCTGGGCGAGGCGCTGAACGAGGTCTTCATCCCGCTGCTGAAACAGCAGTTCCCCGAGATCGTGGACTTCTGGCTGCCGCCCGAAGGCTGCTCCTACCGCATCGCGGTGGTGAGCATGAAGAAGGCCTATCCCGGCCATGCCAAGCGGGTGATGATGGCGGTGTGGTCGTACCTGCGCCAGTTCATGTACACCAAATGGGTGATCGTGGTGGACGACGACATCAACGCGCGCGACTGGAAGGATGTGATGTGGGCGGTCTCCACCCGCATGGATCCGGCCCGCGATGTGACGGTGATCGAGCGCACGCCGATCGACTATCTGGATTTCGCCTCGCCGGAGAGCGGGCTGGGGTCCAAGATGGGGCTGGACGCCACCAACAAGCTGCCGCCCGAAACCCACCGCGAATGGGGCGTCAAGATCGCCATGGACGAAGACGTCATCCGCCGCGTCACGGAAAAATGGTCGTCGCTGGGCCTGCCCGGCTCCGGCAAGCCGATCTGGCGGGACTGAGGCGCCCGCGCTAATATCGCGCGACGACAGGGCGGGGCCTTCATGAAGAACCGGATGATCGCGGCGGGACTGCTTCTGTCAGCACTCTGCACACCCGCCCTGGCGCAGGACTGCAAGCCGCTGCGCCTCATAGACACCATCAAGATGACCACGCTGGAAGACGGCCGCCGGACCATACCGGTCAAGATCAACGGCACCGAACTGACCATGCTGCTGGACACCGCCGGGTTCATTTCCCAGATTTCGGCGGAAGGCGCCTCGCGCGCCAACCTGCATGTGCAGAAATCCAACGACACGCTGCGCATGTACAATGTCTCCGGCCAGATGAGCCAGCAGAGCGCCGCCGTGGACGAATTGATGATCGGCAGGCTGCGCTTCAGCAAGACGCGCCTGTTCGTGATGTCCGAAAGCAATGTGCCAAGGCAGTTCGACGGCCTGATCGCCGCCAACATGCTGTTCAACTATGACATCGAGCTGGATTTCACGGACAATGTCATGCGCTACTTCATGACCGACCATTGCCCGGGCAAGGTCATTCACTGGAAAGCCGATGCAGCCGGCATGGTGCCCATCGTCCTGCGCGACAAGGGGCATATCGAGGTCGAGATCGTGCTGGACGGCAAGAAGTTCGAGGCGATTGTTGATACCGGCGCAACAGACACGTTTGTGAGTGATCTGGTCGCAAAGTATTTTCTCGGCGCCGGAGATCCCAGCCCGGAAACCGAGCGCTTTGCATTCATGGGCATCGAGAATGATGCCTATGCCCGCAACTTCTCCAGGATGGAGTTCGGCGACATCACCGTTCTCAATCCCCGCATCGTCGTTTACCGCGACCGGTTCCGCGACAAGGACAGAACCCAGCAAACGGGCAACCGGGCATTGCGTGACAGCGACAATATTCCCGGCGCGAAACTGACGATCGGCATGAACATTCTCCGGCGCCTGCATCCCTATTTCGCGTTCGGCGAAAAGCGCCTCTATGTCACGCCCGCCGCAGCTGCCGCCTCCACTCCCGCGAGCGGAACCGCGCCCAAGCCTTGACCGGGGGACCGTTTCGCGGCATCGGGAGGGCATGAGCACCCCCCATGATCCCCAGAAAATCCTTGGCCGCCTGCTGGACGCCGCAAAGGCAGCGGGGGCCGACGCCGCCGACGCCCTGTTCGTGGAGGGCGTTTCCTCCAGCGTTTCCTACCGGCTGGGCAAGCTGGAGGATGTGGAGCGGGCGGAAAGCTATGACCTGGGCCTGCGGGTCTTTGCCGGCAGCAAGGTCGCCTTCATCTCCACCACCGATTTCTCGGACGATGCGCTGGCGGCCCTGCCCGGCCGCGCCATGTCCATGGCCCGGCTGGCGCCGGAAGACCGCTTTGCCGGGCTGGCGCCGCAGAACCGGCTGGCGCGCGATATCCCCCAGCTCGACCTGGAAGACCCGGCCGAGCCCAGCGCCGAAACCCTGATCGAACGCGCCCGCGCCGTGGAAGGCGCCGCCCTGGCGGTTCCGGGCGTGACCAATTCCGAAGGCGGCGGCGCATCCTTCAGCCGCAGCGCCGTGGCGCTGGCCACCAGCACCGGCTTTTACGGCCGCTATGCGGGCACCAGCCACAGCATCGGCGTCGCGGTTCTGGCCGGTGAAGGCACCGGCATGGAACGCGACTATGACCATGCCAGCGCCCGTCATGCGGGCGACCTGCGCGACGCCACGGACATCGGCCGATGCGCGGGCGAAAAGGCGGTGCGGCGGCTCAATCCCCGTTCCATGAAATCCCAGGCCGTGCCGGTGGTGTTTCACCCCGATGAAGCGGCGGGACTGGTGGGGCATTTCGCCGGGGCCATCTCCGGCGCGGCCATCGCGCGCGGCGTTTCCTTCCTGAAAGACCGCATGGGCCAGCCGGTTTTCGCGCCCGGCGTGACCATCCTGGACGATCCCCATCGCATGCGCGGCCTGCGCTCCAAGCCGTTCGACGGCGAAGGCGTGGCCAATGCCCGCCGCGCCCTGATCGAGGACGGCCTTCTCACCACCTGGCTGCTGGATTGCGCCAGCGCCCGCCAGCTCGGCCTGGAAACCACCGGCCATGCGGCGCGCGGCACGGGCGGCCCGCCCGCACCCTCCTCCACCAACCTGTATCTTCAGGCCGGGACATTGGCGGTGAAAGACCTGATCGCCGACATCAGACAGGGCTTCTATGTCACCGAACTGATGGGCATGGGCGTCAACGGCGTGACCGGCGATTACAGCCGGGGCGCCGCAGGTTTCTGGATCGAGAATGGCGAGATCGCGTTTCCGGTCTCGGAAGTCACCATCGCCGGAAACCTCAAGGACATGTTCGCCCGCCTGACGCCCGCCAGCGACCTGGAGTTCCGTCACGGCACCAACGCGCCCACCGTCCGCATCGAGGGCATGACGCTTGCCGGAGCGTGACGATCTCGCCTTGCTGGAGGAAACGGTTCGCGCCGCGGGCCATATCGCGCGACACTACTTCGGCACCAGCTACAAGCGCTGGAACAAGGAAGGCGGCAGCCCCGTCACCGAAGCGGACCTTGCGGTGGACCGGCACCTGCATGACGCCCTGATGGCCGCCCGGCCCGGCTATGGCTGGCTGTCGGAGGAAAGCGCCGACAATCCGGACCGGCTGGAAAAAGACCGGACCTTCGTGGTGGACCCGATCGACGGCACCGTGGCCTTCCTCAAGCAGCGCCCACATTTCACCATCTGTGCCGGGATCGTGACGCAGGGCCGCCCCTGCTGCGGCGTGGTCTACAATCCGATGACCGACGAACTCTACAGCGCCCGGCTGGGCGGCGGCGCGCATCGCAACGGCGCGCCGATCCGTGTTGGCGCCCGCGAGGCGCTGGCAGATTGCGCGATGCTGGGCGACCGGACGCAATTGGTCAAAGCGCCCTGGCCCGCCATGCATGTGCAGAACCGCAACTCCGTCGCCTACCGGGTGGTGCTGGTGGCCGATGCCAGCGCCGATGCCAGCGTCAGCCTGACGCCCAAGCGCGACTGGGACCTGGCGGCCGCCGACATCATCCTGTCCGAGGCGGGCGGACGCCTGACCACGGCCAGCGGCCAGCCCATGACCTACAACCGCGCCGACACCCTGCAGCCCAGCCTGGTGGCGGCCAACCCCGCCTTGCATGACCGGATCGTCCATCTGCTGCGACAATAAGCAGACTTAGGCCGGTGCGGGCTTTGCGGTTGAATGAAACCAGCCATCCACGGAGTCCCAATGTCCGAGTCCAAGCAGCTCCTGCACTTCGTATTCGGCGGCGAACTGAAATCCACCGATCAGGTCGAGTTCAAGGATCTGTCCAAGCTGGATTTCGTGGGCATGTATCCCAGCTATGAGGATGCGCGGAAGGCCTGGCTGGCCAAGGCCCAGGCCACGGTGGACAATGCCCAGATGCGCTATTTCGTGGTCCACATGCACCGGCTGATGGACCCCGGCGCCGACCACAAGCACTAAGCCTCTGGCCGCGCACCGGTTTTCGCGCCGATTCGGCCCCTGATTTTTGCCCTGCGCGGCCCGCCATGCTACATCGGCGGCGCATGCATCCCACCTCCCTTTCCGGTCCATCGGCCAGCCCTCAGGCCCGCAATGGCGCGGTCATCCGCCGCCTGCTGCGCGACTATGTCGGCCGCCGCTGGGGGCTGATGGCGCTGGCGATTCTCTGCATGCTGGGCACGTCGGCGATCAGCGGCCTGATCCCGCTGATGGTGAACTGGGAGGTCAAGATGATCTTCCTGCGCAAACAGGCCGAGATGCTGCTGCCCCTGTCGCTGGCGGTGGCCGGGGTGGT
>DASTMN010000029.1:0-11050 GCA_035714165.1 Rhizomicrobium sp. | reverse complement strand
ACGCGCTTGCCGGTCAGCTTGTAAGAAACGACCTGCACCACCACCGACACGGTTTCCAGCACGAACAGGCCGCCGACCAGCGCCAGCACCAGTTCATGCTTCACCGCCACGGCGACCACACCCAGCGCGCCGCCCAGGGGCAGCGAGCCGGTATCGCCCATGAAGATGGCGGCGGGCGGGGCATTGTACCAGAGAAAGCCCAGGCCCGCGCCGACCAGCGCCGCCAGGAACACCGCCAGCTCGCCGGAATATTCGACATACGGGATTTGCAGATAGGCGGCGAACCGCTCATTGCCGACCAGATAGACGATCAGGGTGAACGTCGCCGCCGCGATCATCACCGGCACAATGGCCAGCCCGTCCAGCCCATCGGTGAAGTTCACCGCATTGGCCGCGCCCGCAATCACAAAGCCGCCCACGATCAGGAAGAAAAGTCCCAGCGGCAGCAAAACCGTCTTGAGGAAGGGCAATGCCAGCATGCCCGACAGGTCCGGGGCCTGAATCCCCATGATCAGCCAGGTGGCCAGGCCCGCCACCGCGAACTCGATCAGCAGCCGCGCCCGGCTGGACAGGCCATCCGAGGTGCGCTTGGTCACTTTATAATAGTCGTCCAGGAAGCCCAGCAGACCGAACGCCCCGGTCACCAGCAGGGCGATCCAGACATAGGGGTTGGCCAGGTTAGCCCAGAGCAGCGTCGCCCCGATCCAGGGAATCAGGATCAGCAACCCCCCCATGGTCGGCGTGCCCGCCTTTTCGATGATGTGGCGCTGGGGGCCGTCGGCGCGGATCGGCTGGCCCTTGCCCTGCTTCACCTTCAGCCAGCGGATCAGCATGGGATTGATCAGGAAGGCGATCAGCAGCGCCGTCACCACCGCTGCGCCGGAACGGAAGGTCAGGTAGCGGAACAGGCGGAAGAAGGCCAGTTCCTCGGTATGGGTGAGCAGCGAGAGATAATACAGCATCAGCCCGCGCCCCGCGCTTTCAGGGCCTCGACAATCAGCGCCATTTTCGAACCGTTCGATCCCTTGACAAGCACCGTGTCGCCGGGCTGCAGCGCAGCCAGCACCAGTGGCAGCAGCTCCGCCGATGTCGCGGCATAGCCGCCCCGGCGCGACGCGGGCAATGCGTCCCACAAATGTTTCATCTGCGCACCGCTGGCAAAGACCCGGTCCGTGCGATGGGCCTCGATGGACGCGGCCAGCCCGGCATGATGGGCGATGCCGCCCTCGCCCATCTCCAGCATGTCGCCCAGCACCGCGATCCGGCGCCCTTTTGCGGATCCCAGCAGCGCCAGCGCCGCCGCCATCGAGGCGGGATTGGCGTTATAGCTTTCGTCAATCACGTCTATGTCGCCGCTGCGGAAGCGCGCCCCCCGGCCTTTCAGCGCGGTGAAATCCTTCAACGCGGCGGCCGCGTTCAGCACATCGCCGTCCAGCAGCGCGATGGCCGCCAGCGCGCCCACCACATTCTGGGCGATATGGCCGCCCGGCGCACCGACAAAACAATCCACCGCGACACCCAGGATATCGGCCTTGAGCCGCATCCCGTCGCCATCGGCCGCGAAAGACAGAAGCTTCGCATCGCCCTTTTCGCCGAAGGTTGCGATCCGCGAAACCCTGGCCTGCCGGGCGCGGGCGATCAGCCGTTCGGCATGCACACTGTCGGCCGGGATCAGGCCAAAGCCGCCCGGTTCCAGCCCCTCGAAGATTTCCGACTTGGCGTCGGCGATGGATTCGCAGTTGCCGAAGAATTCCAGATGCGCGGGCGCGATGGTGGTGACCAGCGCCCCATGCGGCCGCACGAAGGACACCAGGTTCCGCAGTTCGCCGAAATGGTTCATGCCCACTTCAAAGACGCCATATTCGGCATCGCGCGGCAGCGCGGCCAGCGACAGCGGCACGCCCCAGTGATTGTTATGGCTGGCGGCGCTGGCATGGGTGCGGCCCAGCGCGTTGCAGGCCAGCCGCAGGATTTCCTTGGTGGTGGTCTTTCCGGCGCTGCCGGTGACGGCCAGGATTTTCGCATTGCTGCGGGCACGGGCGGCACGGGCCAGGTCTTCCAGGCCGCGCTGGGTATGGCCCACGGTGAGCAACGGCCCGGTTACGCCTTGCGGCGCATGGGTCACCAGCGCCGCGCCTGCCTGGGCCTCGAACGCGGCGCGCACGAAATCATGGCCGTCGCGGTTGTCGCCCGCCAGCGCCACGAACAGGTCGCCGGGCCGCAGCGTGCGGGTGTCGATCGAAAGGCCATCCACCTGGAACGGCGCGCTGGCCGTGCCCAGGGTGGCGGCTTCGGCTTCGAGATGCGTCCACAGCGTCATGCCGCGCGCCCTCCCGCCGCCACTGCCGCCGCGACCGCCTGTTCGCGGTCGGAAAAGGGCAGCACCGTGTCCTTTATGTATTGGCCGGTCTCATGGCCCTTGCCGGCGATCACCAGCACATCACCCGCCGCCAGCCCGGCCATAGCGGCGCGGATGGCTTCGGCGCGGTCGCCGATCTCGCGCGCGCCCTGCGCCCCCGCCAGGATTTCGGCGCGGATGGCGGCCGGATCTTCGCTGCGGGGATTGTCGTCGGTGACGATCACGGTGTCGGCCAGCCGCACCGCCGCCGCCCCCATCAGCGGGCGCTTGCCACGGTCGCGGTCGCCGCCGCAGCCGAACACCACATGCAGGCGGGCACTGGTATGGGGCCGCAGCGCTTCCAGAACCTTTTCGAGGCTGTCCGGCGTATGGGCATAATCCACATAGACCGGCGCGCCGTCCTTCGAGAAGGCGACCTTTTCCATCCGGCCCGGCGCGCCTTTCAGCGTTTCCAGCGCGGCGAAGACGGCGTCCGGTTTTTCCCCCAGCCCGATGGCCAGCCCGGCCGCGACCAGCGCATTGGAAGCCTGGAACGCGCCCGCCAGCGGCAGCAGCACATTATAAGTATGCCCCGCATGCCGGATGGTCAGCGCCTGGGCATCGCCCCGGCCTTCCCGCGCCGCCAGGGTGATGGTGTCGCCCTTTTCGCCCACGGTGATCAGCGTCAGGCCGCGCGCCCGCGCGGCGTCGGAAAACCGCGTCGCATGCTCGGCATCGGCATTGACCACCGCGAAACCGCCCTCCCGCACCACCTCGGTGAACAGGCGCAGCTTGGCGGCGAGATATGCGTCAAAGGTCGCGTGATAATCCATGTGATCGCGCGTGATGTTGGTGAAGCCGCAGGCCGCGATGGTCACGCCATCCAGCCGGTGCTGGTCCAACCCATGACTGGATGCCTCGATCGCAAGATGCTCCACGCCTTCGGCCTTCAGCCGGGCCAGCAGTTCGTGAATCTCCACCGGATCGGGCGTGGTGTGGCCCAGCGGCATGGTCCCGTTCGGGCCGATCACCCCCACCGTGCCCAGGCTGGCAGCGGGCTTGCCCAGCGCCGTCCAGATCTCGCGCAGGAAGGCGACGATGGAGGACTTGCCCTTGGTGCCGGTGACGGCCGCCACCAGCTCCGGCTGCGCCGCGAAAAAGGCCGCCGCATAGCGCGCCAGCCCTGCGCGGGGATTTTCCTCCGGGATGAACCGCACGCCCAGCGCGCCGACATCAGGTGCGAGACCGGGCGCACCCAGCACCGCCACCGCGCCGCGCGCCACCGCGTCGCGCACGAACTGCGCGCCATCGGTTTTCGTGCCCGGCAGCGCGGCGAACAGATAGCCCGGCCTGACCTTGCGGCTGTCGCTGGTCAGCCCGGTCAGGTGCAGGTCCGTCAAATCCGTCACGCGCAGCGGCGTCATCATGTGTTGCCGCCCGCAAGCCGGGTCGGCGGCGCCGTGTTGGGAACGCCCAGCAGCGGCGCGATGCGCTGGATGATGCGGCCGGCCTGCGGGGCGGCGGTATAGCCGGCGGTGGCAAAGCCGAACGTGTCCTTGGTTGCCTTGGGCTGGTCCATCAGCACCATCACCACATAACGCGGATTGTGCACCGGAAACACGGCGGCGAAGGACGAGCGCAGGGCATTGCGGATATAGCGGCCGTTGGGGCCGGGCACCTCGGCGGTGCCGGTCTTGCCGCCCACATCATATCCGACGGCATCGGCGTTGCGGCCGGTGCCGTCGGTCACGACATAGCGCAGCAGTTCGCGCATCTTCAGGCTGGTCGCCTCGCTCACCACCTGCTCGCCGCGGCGGTCGCTGCCATCCGGCTGGCGCGCAAAGGTCGGCACGATGCGCCGCCCGCCATTGACCACCGTGGCCAAAGCGGCGGTGAAGGTCAGCGGACTGACCGATATGCCGTGGCCATAGCTGACGGTGGCGGTTTCCGCGGTGGCCCATTGGCGGGTGGGGAAGAGTGGGCGCGAGGTTTCCGGCAGGTTGGTCTTGAGCGGCGACAGCAGGCCCAGGCTGGAAAGGAACTCGCGCTGGCGCACACCGCCGGACCGCAAGGCGATCTGCAGCGTGCCGACATTGGAGGACTGGGCCAGAATGTCCTTTGCCGCCATGGCCGACGGCATGCGGTGCGCCTCGCGGATGGTGAAACGGCCGATCTTGTAACCCGGCGGCGTGGGCAGCACCTCGTCGGGGCGGACGGTCTTGTCCTCCAGCGCCATGGCAAAGGTGAATATCTTGAAGATCGAACCCAGTTCGTAAACGTCCTGGGCCATGATGTTGCGGGTGGAGTCGCCTTCCAGGATTTTCCGCAGGTTGGGATCGAAGTCCGGCAGCGACACCAGCGCCAGCACTTCGCCGCTGGTGACATCCATCACGATGGCGCCCGCCGCATTGGCGCGGAACTTGGCGCGGGCCTTGGCCAGCTCGTCGGCGACGATGAACTGCACCCGCATGTCCAGCGACGTGGCGACCTTGCCGCCCGGTGCACGGCGCAAGGCATCCTGCAGGCCCAGTTCCAGTCCCGACACGCCGCCACCGTCGGGATCGGTGACGCCGAGCACCTGCGCGGTGTTGCGGCCGTCGGGATAGAAGCGCTTGGCGCCCTGCTCGAACTCCAGGCCCGGCAGGCCCAGCGCCATCACTTTGGCCTCGACATCGGGAGTGACCTGCCGCGCCACCAGCACATAGGGCGACTTGGCGTTGTGAAACCCCCTCAGCAGGCGGCCTTCGCCCGCGCCGGTGGCCCGTGCCAGGTCACGCGCCGCCTGGTCCTTGTCCCAGAAGACCTGCGGGCGGGCATAGAGATCCTTGACCGGCAGGTCACGCGCCAGCAATTCGCCATTGCGGTCGGTGAGATCGGCGCGGGCGGCAATGGCGAGGGCGGGGCGGCTGCCGTCCAGCGGCTGCAACAGGGTGACATGGGCAAGACGCATTCCCACCAGCGCGAAGGCCAGAACACAGAGTCCGGCCCCGATGACGATACGGCGCTGAAAAACGGTGGGGCCTTCGCTCATATCCTCACATGCCGGAATCGGTAATCAGGTCGGAAATGCTGGCCGGGGCCGGTCTTGCCGGAACGGCCACAGGCATGGCCGGGGAATGCGGCGCGGACTGTACCGGTATCTGCACGCTGGCATTGCGGATGGGCGCGTTGTTCAGCGGCGCGGGATCGGCGGCGCCGCGGCGCGGCAGCATCTCGAAGGAGGAGAGCTGGACCGAGGCATTGTCGGCCATGCCCAGCCGCGCGACGGCTAGGCGCTGGATGCGTTCCGGCGCGGCGACATGCTGCCACTCGGTTTCCAGAACGCTGAGATGGGTGCGTTCCTGCGCGATCTGGCGCTCGACACCGGCCAGTTCCACCTGCGTCACGCGGGTCTTTTCGGAAACATGATAGAGGCCCAGGATCGAAAGGCCCATCAGCGCCACGCAGAAGAAGTTCAGGACACGAACCATGCGGCCTCCTATGCCGCCAGCCGCAGCCCGGCGCGCAGCTTGGCGGACCGGGACCGGGGATTGGCGGCGATTTCTTCCGCCGACGGAACGCGCGGGCGGGTGGTAAGAAGCCGGAAGGCGGCGCCCGTATCGGGCGCAGTCACTGGCGCATGGCGCGAGGCACGCGGGGCGGCGGTGCTGCGGCGGCTGAGGAACTGCTTGACGATGCGGTCTTCCAGGCTGTGGAACGACACCACCACCAGGCGGCCCTGGGGCCGCAGGGTGGCCTGCGCCGCATCCAGCCCGCGTTCCAGTTCGCCCAGTTCGTCATTCACATGGATGCGCAGCGCCTGGAAGGTGCGCGTCGCCGGATGAATGGCGTGGCGCAGCGCGGCGGGCCCCTGCGCTTCGGACACGATGCGGGCAAGCTGGGCGGTGCCGGTGACGGGGCGGCCCGCGATGATGGCCGTGGCGATGCGGCGGGCGTTCTTCTCTTCGCCGAAGCGCGCGATCACCGAGGCCAGCTCGCTATGGCTGGCGCTGTTGACGAAATCGGCGGCGCTTTCACCCGAAAGGCTCATCCGCATGTCCAGCGGCCCATCCTCGCGGAAGGAGAAGCCGCGCTCCGGCTGGTCGAACTGGAAGGACGACACGCCCAGGTCGAGCACAACGCCATCAACAGTCTTGGCACTGGAATCCGTGAACTGATCCATTTGCGAAAACTCGCCCTGTACCAGCGTCAGGCGACCGCCGAAGCGTTCCACCAGCGCCTGGCCGCGCGCGATGGCGGCGGGATCGCGGTCGATGCCCAGCACGCGGCAGTCGGCGGCTTCGAGAATGGCGGTGGAATAGCCGCCGCCGCCAAAGGTGCCGTCCACATACTGCGCGCCGTCGCGCGGCTGCAGGGCTTCCAGCACTTCGTTCAGCATGACGGGAAGATGGCCGCTCATGCGCCGTCTCCGCCGCGCAGCTTTTCCATCCGCGCCTTCACGCGCGCCAGCGCCTCGGCCTCGACGGGCGCGTACCGCTCGGCATCCCAGACCTGGAATTTCTGCGCCTTGCCCACAAAGACGATGCGGTCCTTCAGCCCGGCATGTTCGATCAGCGCATCGGGAAGCCGCACGCGGCCATTCTCGTCCACCGGCAGCGCCTGGGTGCGCGCGATCAGCGCGGTGGCTTCGTCGTCATGGCTGACCGAGAAGAAGGGATCCTGCCCGGCCAGCCGCGCATGGATGGCGTCGAGCAACGTCTGGCCGAAGGCATCCAGCGCCGGATCGATGAAGCTGGGGCAGATGTAGAGGCCGGCGGTGTTTTGGGCAGACAGGATGTGGCGATAGGTGGCGGGAATGCAGACCCGCCCCTTGCTGTCGAGCGACCCCGGAACCGTCGAAATGAACGGCTGGACCAACCCGGTCATCTGCCAGAACCCCCTTGTCCCCGATGCCTGGACGGGCCGGAAGCTCGGCCGTTTGCCAGGCGGTTCGCGCGAACCTTTGGGACAGCATGGGATATCATGGGACAGAATGTCCCGTCAAACCAAAAACCCTGAAATATGAGGGGCTTGGCTTGTATCCTTCATCCCCGGATGCCCTAGCGGTGGGTTCTGTGGGAACGATTGTGGAACACGGTAACCCTATGGTGACAGGCGTAAACAGGACGTTAACGATTTGGGTGGCGGCACAACCCGTGGCTGTGGCCGTGAACGGTGTTCGGCATCCTGCGCAGCCTGCAACCGCAGGCTGATTCGGGCTGCCGGGCGGGCACGGGACACCCTCTGGACATCGGCGCGCCGATGGTCACCCTCCGCTTCCGCACAGCGCAAAGGATTGCAGCATGAAGATCGGATTTATCGGCCTGGGCCGCATGGGCCATCACGTGGCGTCGAACCTGCTCAAGGCGGGCCATCAAGTGACGGTGTGGAATCGCTCCGCCGCGCCGGTCGAAGCGCTGGTGGCCAAGGGCGCGGTGGCGGCGAAAACGCCGGAAGACGCGCTGCAGGGCGATGCCGCTTTCTCGATGCTCTCCAACGATGCGGTGATGCGCGAAGTCGGCCTGGCGGGCCCGCTGCTGGGCAAGGCTGCCAAAGGCCTGATCCATGTGAACCTGGCGACCATCTCGGTGGACTTCGCCCGCGAACTTCAGGCCGCGCACAAGGCGGCGGGGCTGGGTTACATCTCCGCGCCGGTATTCGGGCGGCCGGAGATGGCCGAAGCCGCGCAGCTTGTGCTGGTGGCGGGCGGCGAGGATGCCGCCATCGCGAAAATGCAGCCGGTCTTCGATGTGATCGGCAGCCGCACCGTGCCGGTGGGCGCGGAAGCGGAAAAGGCCAACCTGTTCAAGATCGCGGGCAACTTCATGATTGCCAGCGAACTCCAGGCGACGGGCGAAGCCTTTGCCCTGCTGCGCAAGGGTGGCGTCGATCCGGCGCTGTTCCATGACGTGCTGGGCGGACGGCTGTTCACCGGCGCGGTGTTCAAGAATTACGGCGCCATGATCCTGAACCGCGCCTATGAACCGGCGGGCTTCGCGCTGACGCTGGGCCTGAAGGATGTGAACCTGGCGCGGTCCGCCGCCGATGGCCTGGGCATGACCCTGCCCACCGCGGACCTGCTCAAGACCAATTATGACCAGGCGGTGCAATGGGGCTGGCAGGACAGGGACTGGGCCGCAATCGGCGAAGTCCCTGCCAAAAAGGCGGGCGTCTAGAAAACGCACAACCCACACCGGCTTCCTTCCCCCGCGAGCGGAGCGACGAGCGGGGGAAGGTGCAGCAGCAAGGTGTTTACGGAGCAAACCCGCGCTGCCGCGGATGGGGGCAAAAATAAAACATCAGATGGCCTGTAAGCCGGGTTCTGTCCTTCATTGCTGAAGGGGTGACCATTCCTCTGGGACGTTCATCGCTGAACGCCTCGCGCGACCGACCCGGACGACGACGCGGAAAACGCCAATTGCCGTCCCTATTTGGTCTTGCTCCCGGTGGGGCTTGCCGTGCCGCTCCTGTTGCCAGTCGCGCGGTGCGCTCTTACCGCACCATTTCAACCTTGCCGGACCTTGCGGCCTTAGGCGGTTTGATTTCTGTGGCGCTATCCCTGGGGTCGCCCCCGCCGGACGTTATCCGGCACCGTTTTTCCGTGGAGCCCGGACTTTCCTCGAACGCTTCTCAACCGAAGTTGAGGCGCGCCCGCGGTCACCCGGCCATCTGACCGGCAGGTTATACGCCCAGTCTGGACAGCAAGGAAGCCAGCAGGGCCGCACATTCGCCGTCCCACTGGCCGGTCAGGCCGGCGGGGCGGAAATGGCGCTGAAAGGCGGTGATCACCCTGTCCTGCGGCGCCTGCGGATCATAGCCATAGCGGGCCAGCGCATCCGGTCCCGGACCGCGCGCACGATCGCCGGCACCGGCATCGGGCCACAGGCCGATACCGGCATTCGCCAGCCGTGCCCAGGGGAACAGCTCGCCCGGATCTTCCTTGCGCGCGGGCGCGACATCGCTATGGCCCAGCACCCGCGCCGAGGGAATGGGATGGCGCAGCAGGATGCCGTGGCACAGCGTGGTCAGCGCCGCGATCTGTTCCGGCGGAAAGGCGCGATAGCCGAAGGCGTGGCCGGGATTGACGATCTCGATGCCGATGGAGCGGGCATTGATGTCGGTGGCGCCCGCCCAGTGCGACACGCCCGCATGCCAGGCGCGCCGCGATTCCGGCACATGGGCATATACCGTGCCATCCTCGTCCAGCGTGTAATGGGCCGAGACCTTGGCCGCCGGATCGCACAGGCGTTCCAGCGCCGCCTGCGCAGTGGGCATGCCGGTATAATGCAGCACCAGCATGTCTACGCTTGCGCCACCACGATCGTCCTGGTTGGGCGACGGCATCTCGACCCGCTTCATGCGAGGCCCCGCTCCTGCTGGATTTTTTCATAGGCGGTGTTGATCGCCGCCACCTTGTCGGTCGCCAGCTTGAGGAATTCCGGCGGCACGCCGCGCGCCATCAGGCTGTCGGGATGGTTCTCGCGCACCAGCCGCCGATAGGTCTGTTTCAGCTCATCGTCATTGGCCGAATAAGACAGGCCCAGGATCACATACGGATCGGTCAGTTCCGGCGCGAAGTGCGAGGCACGGATGCGGCGGAACTCGCCCGGCGCGAAGCCGAAAATGTCGGCCACCCGTTCCAGGAAGGTGGATTCGGCCGGATGCAGCACACCATCCGCCTTGGCGATCTCGAACAGCCCGTCGAGGATATCCTCCAGCACCGCCGGATTGCCCACGAACAGCCGCGCGATCTGCCCGGCATAATGCTCGAACCCCGCCACATCCTGCCGCGCCAGGTTGAAGACGCGGCGCACATTGACTTCCTCGTCCGGCGGCACCCCGAACTGGCTGCGGAAAATGTCGAAGTCGCGGTCGCTGGGCACCCCGTCGGCGCGCGACATCTTGCCCGCCAGCGCCACCACCGCGATGGTGAAAACCACGCCGGGATCGGCCTCGCGGTCCAGCAGGAAATGGCCCGCCACCGCGCCGACCAGCGCGCCGACAGGCCCGCCGATGGCCAGCCCGGCCGCCGCACCGCCAACTTTTCCCCATACGGACATGGGTTCAATCTAGCGTGTCGCGTCCGCCTTGCGAACCCCGCTGCCAGCGGCCCAGCAGGAAGGTCGCGCCCAGTCCCACCGCCAGCATCAGGCAGGCGACCAGCCATTCGCGGCCGTCGAGGATGGCGCTGCCCGACGCGCCGATATCCACCTGGGCCAGGGTCATGGGCACCATGCCCGCGAAGGATCCCAGCAGATAATCGCGCCATTTCAGGTTGGTCATCGCCAGCACCGTGTTGGTGACGCTGTGCGGCACCGGCGTCAGGCGCAGGATCGCCACCGCGCGCCAGCCGCCATGCTCGGCCCGCTCCACCATGCGGCCGATGCCGGGCGAGGAATCCAGCAGGCCGGTGGCGCCCAGCCAGCGCGCCAGGGCGAAACCCGCCGCCGCGCCCGCCAGCGATCCCAATAGCGCCCAGACCGTGCCCCAGACAAAGCCGAACAGCAGCC
Organism: Rhizomicrobium sp.; assembly: GCA_035714165.1. Lineage (GTDB taxonomy): Bacteria > Pseudomonadota > Alphaproteobacteria > Micropepsales > Micropepsaceae > Rhizomicrobium. The sequence continues at coordinate 223 of DASTMN010000029.1, read as the reverse complement.
CGGCCGCGATGCCCAGCACGGTGCGCGGCACGAACAGCAGGCTGGCCGCCACCTGCAACAAAATGAAGATCAGCGGCGCGAAGGGATTGGCGGCGATGGCGTCGCGGATGGCGCGCGGGTCGATCACGTCGCGATAGAGGATCGCCAGCACGATCCCCGCCGCCACCACCAGCAATGCCACCAGCCGCGCCGCTTTCACCTAGGCGGCATCCACGGCGCGGGG
>DASTMN010000028.1:0-1622 GCA_035714165.1 Rhizomicrobium sp. | reverse complement strand
CTGGTGGCGCTGCGCCTGTCCCTGTGGCTGCTGCCCGATACCGACGACCTGTTCCGCCTGGCCCAGGCGCTGGCCACCTTCATCGCCATGATCAGCAATTTCCTGCTCAACAACGAACTGACCTATCGCGACCGCCGTCTCAAGGGTTGGGCGATGCTGCGGGGCTTTCTGCTGTTCTGCCTGATCGGGTCGGTGGGCGTGCTGGCCAATATCGACCTGGCCTCCTGGCTCTATGTGGACCAGTCGCGCTGGCTGCTGGCGGGCGCGGCAGGCGCGGTGATGAGCGCGCTGTGGAACTACGCCATGTCCACTTTGTTCGTCTGGCGGGCGAGGTAGGGTTTTGTCTATGACCCCCTCCGGTTTCAGCTTTCGCTTGGTCGCTGCGCTCCCGTCGCACGCTGAAACCACCTCCCCCTTGGGCGTGCTGACGCACGCAAAGGGGGAGGCGGGCCTGTGCTGGTGGCGGGTATGATTCCTGTGCGCGTATCCGCCGCTGCCATCGCGTTGCTGCTGTTGCTGCGCGCCGTGATGGCGGCGCTGCTGCCGCTGTCGGGCGACGAGGCCTATTACTGGCTGTGGTCGCAGCATCTGTCGCTGGGCTATTACGATCATCCGCCCGCCATCGCCTGGCTGATCCGGTTCGGCACGCTGCTGCTGGGCGATACCGAGCTGGGCGTGCGCCTGTCGGGCGTGCTGCTGTCCCTGCCCGCGACCTGGTTCGTCTGGCGCGCCGCCGCGCTGTTGTTCGAAGGCGCTTCTTCTCCCGCCCCTGATGCGAAGGGCGGAGAGAATATAAAGAACCGCGCCGCGCTGGCGGCGCTGCTGTTCAACCTGACCCTGATGGCCTCGGTCGAATTGCTGGCGGCGACGCCGGACATGCCTTCACTGGTGGCGGCGGCGGCCTTTGTGTTCGCGCTGGCGAAAGTGCGGGCCAGTGGCGATGGCCGCTGGTGGTTGATGGTGGGTGTCGTGGGCGGCCTGGGGCTGCTGTCGAAATATTCCGGCCTGTTCCTGGGCGCGGGTGCGCTGGCCTGGCTGGTGGTGGACCGCGATGCGCGCAAATGGCTGCTGACGCCCTGGCCGTATCTGGGCGCGGGTGTCGCGCTGCTGGTCTGGACGCCGCATCTGTGGTGGCAGTCGCAGCACGGCTGGATGACCTTCGCCTTCCAGTTCGGGCGAGTCTCCGGCGGCAGCCTGACCTGGCGCTTCCTGGCCGAGTTCGTGGCCGCGCAGGCCGCGATGGCGACGCCGCTGATCCTGGTGCTGATGCTGGTGGGGTTGTGGCGGGCCAGCCGCCTGTCGTCGCCGCTGCTGATGCCGGCCGCGCTTGTCTGGGTGGGCATCGCCTATTTCCTGGGCCATGCGCTGCACGACCGGGTTCAGGGCAACTGGCCCTGTTTCCTCTATCCCGCGCTGGCGATCCTGGCGGCGCAGGCGTTCGCGGTGGCGGGCCGGATGCGCTGGCTGTCGCTGGCCGCCGCGCCGCTGGCCGCCATCCTGCTGCTGCTGGCCTATGCGCAGGCGCAGTTCGGTATCATTCCGCTGGCCAGGGATCCGGCGGCGCGCCTGCTGGGCCGCGATTTCCGTCCCGCCGCCGATGTCGCCGCCGCGCTGGCGGGCAC
>DASTMN010000027.1:0-45643 GCA_035714165.1 Rhizomicrobium sp. | reverse complement strand
CTGGTGAACAATGCCGGGGCGCTGTTCGACCGGCGGCAGGAAACCGTGGACGGGCTGGAGCGGACCTTCGCCCTCAACCACATGGCCTATTTCGTCATCACCAACCTGCTGCTGCCGCGCCTGTCGGCGGGCGCGCGGATCGTCACCGTGGCCTCCAACGCCCATCGCGGGGCGCGGCTGGATTTCGGCGACCTGCAATCCAAGCGCCGCTATGCGGGCTTTGCGGTCTATTCCCGCTCCAAGCTGTGCAACATCCTGTTCAACCGCGAACTGGCGAGGCGCGCGCCCCAAGGCGTCACCGCCAACGCGCTGCATCCGGGCTTCGTCGCCACGCGCTTCGGCGATGGCAGCGGCGGACTGCTGCGGGCGGTGTTCTCGGTCGCCAAGCCGGTGGGCGCGATTTCGCCGGAGGAAGGCGCCAAGACCATCATTTATCTGGCGTCCTCGCCAGAGGTCGCGGATACGACCGGGGAATATTTCTATAAGTGCAGACTGGAAACGCCGACCAAGGAAGCACAGAACGACGCCGATGCGGCGCGGCTGTGGGAGATGTCCCAGAAGATCGCCGGGCTTTAGGCCGAACTTCAGGCCAAAATTCAGGAGAGAACGGCCAGCCCGTTCTTCAATGCGACCTTGCCGGTCGTCAGCAGTTTTAGCGCCTGCGGGTACAGTCCCAGTTCGACCTCCAGCACCCGCGCCGCCAGCATGTCCGGCGTGTCGGAGGGATGCACCGGCACACTGGCCTGCGCGATCACCGGCCCGGCATCCAGTTCGGGCACCACGAAATGCACACTGGCGCCCGACAGTGCCTCTTTCGCCGCGATCACCCGTTCATGCACCCTGGTGCCCTTGTAGGCGGGCAGCAGCGAGGGGTGAATGTTGATCATGGCCCCTTCCCAGTCGCGCACGAAGCCATCGGACAATATGCGCATGAAACCGGCCAGCACCACGATCTCGGCCCCCGCCGCGCGCAGGGCGGCGTCTATCTCGGCGTCGAAATCCGCGCGCGTCTTTTTTTCGCCAAGCGGGCCGATATGGGGGATGACCTGGGTGGCGATGCCCGCCGCGCGCGCTTTCTCAAGACCGCCCGCATCCGCGACATTGGAGACCACCAGGATGATGCGATAGCTGTCATCCTGGGCCGCGATCAGCGCGCCGAGATTGCTGCCGCGCCCGGAAATCAGGACGGCGACTTTTTTCAAAGGGTCAGAGTCCCGGAGTAGACGACCTTGGCCTCGCCATCACCCTGAATGAGCGTGCCGATCCGCACGCCGCCACCAAAGGCCGTGATCACCGCATCCGCATGGGCCTCGTCGGTCACCGCCACCATGCCGATGCCGCAATTGAAGGTCCGCAGCATCTCGTGTTCCGCGATGCCCGCGGTCTTCGCCAGCCAGCGGAACACCGGCGGCACGGCAATGGCGTCGAGGTTCACCGCGGCATCCAGACCATCGGGCAGGCAGCGTGGCAGGTTGTCGGTGATGCCGCCGCCGGTGATGTGTGCCAGGCCCTTGACGCCGCCGGTGGCGATGGCTGCCAGCGCGGGCTTCACATAGAGGCGGGTGGGCGTCAGCAGCGCCTCGCCCAGCGTCTGGCCGGGGGCGAAAGGCGCGGCATCGTCCAGTGTCAGGCCGGACTTTTCCACCACCTTGCGGACCAGCGAATAGCCGTTGGAATGCACGCCGCTGCTGGCGATGCCCACCAGCACGTCGCCGGGCTTCATCGTTTCCAGCCGGGGCAGCACCGCGTCGCGTTCCACCGCACCGACCGTGAAGCCCGCCAGGTCGAAATCGCCCTTGCCGTACAGGCCCGGCATTTCCGCCGTCTCGCCGCCGATCAGGGCGCAGCCGGACTCCTTGCAGGCCCGCGCGATGCCTTCCACCACCGTGGCGGCGTTTTCCACCTCCAGCTTGCCGGTGGCGTAGTAATCCAGAAAGAACAGCGGCTCCGCGCCCTGCACCACGATGTCGTTGACGCACATGGCGACCAGGTCCTGGCCGATGCCGTCATAGCGGCGGGTGTCTATCGCCAGCTTGAGCTTGGTGCCCACGCCGTCGGTGCCGGACACCAGGATGGGGTCCTTGAAGCCCGCCGCCTTGAGGTCGAACAGCCCGCCAAAGCCGCCCAGATCGGCGTCGGCGCCCTTGCGGCGTGTCGCCTTGGCGGCGGGGGCGATGCGCGCCACCAGCGCCTCGCCGGCGTCGATATCGACCCCGGCATCCTTATAGGTCAGGCCATTCTGCGTGTCGGACATGGGCTTCGTTTAAGGGGGCGGGCAGGGTGGTGCAAGGCGGCGTGGCCCCAAATACACAGGCGGCGCAAAGGCGCGCTCCTGTATCGCGATTCTGCCAGTTTCCGCACGGGTTTAGCCGAAACGTGACTTTCGCCGCCAGATTCGGGCCGGTATAGTCGCCCGGCTCAGATCAGGCGTCCCATGCACCGGTTTTTCCGCTTCCTGCCCCTTGTCCTTCTCGCGCTGCTGGCCGCCGCGCCCGCCCATGCCCAAAACCAGCAGGAGCTTTACACCGTGCCCGGCATCCGGGTGGATGCGTCGGGTGCCTCCTCGACCGAGGCTTTCAATGCGGGCATCGCCCAGGGCCGCCCGCGCGCCTTCCAGATTCTGTTCCGCCGCCTGACCCGCCAGCAGGACTGGGGCAAGCAGCCCGCGCTGGACGCCGCCGCCCTGCTGCGGATTTCGCGCGGCTTCGACATCGCCAACGAGCGGCGCTCGACCACCCGCTATGTCGCGGACGTCACCTATCGCTTCAATCCCGATGCCGTGGCGCGGATTCTGCGGTCGTCGGGCATCGCCTACGCGCAGGGTTCGGTGCGCCGCATCCTGGTGGTGCCCATGTCGCCGGGCGTGGGCCGTGGTCCCTGGGCCTCGGCGCTGGCCGATCCCGCCTATCGCGGCAGCATGGTGCCTTTCACCGTGTCGGGCGCGGAAGATGACGAGGCGCTGGCGGGCCTGAATTTCGAGACGGCAGGCTGGAACGAACTGTCCGCCGTGGCCGCCCGCAACGGCGTGGCCGAAGTGGCGCTGGTGCAGGCCGCCTATTCCAATGGCCGCATGATGGTGAACATCCGGCGCGTGGCCGCCGGCGGCGCGCCCGCCCGCACCAGCCTGGAAGTGCCGGTGCAGGGCACGATGGGCGCGGTCTATCCGGTGGCGGCGCAGGCGGCGGTCCGCGCCATCGAGGATCTGTGGAAGACCCGCAGCGTGGTGGATTACAGCCAGCGCGGCCGCCTGGTGGCGGATGTGCGGATCACCTCGCTGGCCCAGTTCGGCGGGATTCAGGCCCAGGTCGGGGCGCTGAACACGGTGCAGTCGGTCAATGTCACCGCCATGCATCTGGGTTATGCGCGGCTGGCCATCGCCTATGTCGGCGGGGTGGACCAGTTGCGCGAGCAGCTTGCGGGCGCGGGCATCATCCTGGCCCAGCGCGGCGGGCAATGGACGCTCGCTTTGGCGGGGCGGTGACGCAAGGTCCCCTCCGGCACGCGCCGAACCTGCTCTCGGCGCTGCGGTTGCTGGCCGCGCCCTTCGCCGCATGGCTGATCCTGGAAGGCCGCGATGCCGCCGCGCTGCTGGTCTTCGCGGCCTGTGGCGCCAGCGATGCGCTGGATGGCTGGCTGGCGCGGACCTATGGCTTTGCCTCCGACTTCGGCGCCTGGCTGGACCCGGCCGCGGACAAGCTGCTGATGCTGTTCTGCTTCACCGCGCTTTACGGCGTGGGTGCGACTCCGGCCTGGCTGCTGGGGCTGGTGGTGGGGCGCGATGCCGCCATCGCCGGGGGCTGGCTGGTGGTGAAGGCGGCCGGGCTGTCTTTCCAGCCGCGCACGCTGATGGCGGGCAAGCTCTCCACCGCCGCGCAGATCGGCTATATCCTGCTGGTGCTGGCCTTGCTGGCTTTCGGCATCGCCGCGCCCACCGTGACGGGCGTGGCTGCCGCCGTCACCGGCCTGCTCACCGCCGCATCCGGCCTGGCCTATGCCTGGCTGTTCCTGCGCGGCCCGGTTTGGGGTAATCGGTCGCCGTCATGACACAGCTTGTCCTGCCGCTGGAAACCCGGAGCGCCCAGGGCCGCGCCGATTTCATCGTCGCGCCGTCCAACGAACGCGCGGTCGCCTTCCTCGATTCCTTTCCGCACTGGCCCGCGCCCGCGGCCGCGCTGTACGGCCCGCCCGCCTCCGGCAAGTCGCATCTGGCGGCGGTCTGGGCGCAAAAGGCCGGAGCCGCCATCCGCCCCGCGGCGGCGCTGGATGCGGATATTCCCGATGGCGCGCTGGTGGTCGAGGATATAGGCCCCGGCACGCCGGAAGCGCCGCTGTTCGCGTTGCTGGAACGGGGTGCGCCGCTGCTGCTGACGGCACAGCTGCCGCCCGCCGAATGGCCCTTTGTCCTGCCGGACCTGGTATCCCGCACCCGCGCCCTGCTGGGCTTTCCGCTCTGGATGCCCGATGACGCCCTGCTGGCGGCGCTGGCGGCCAAGCTGTTCGACGACCGGCAGCTGATCGTGCCGGACGCGGTGATTTCCCACATGATCGGGCGGCTGGAACGCTCGCCCGCCGCCATCCGCGATTTCGTGGCCCGTGCCGACGCGCTGGCCCTGGCCCGGAAAAGCCCGGTAAACCTGAGCCTTATCCGGGACCTGCTGGCCGAGGGGCAGGGCGACCTGCCCTTTATGTCATGACAAGTTCACGATTGGGCGCTTAGGCTGGGGCCATGTCCGCCCCCAGCCAGCCTGTCCCGGTTTCCGCCGCCAACGAAGATGCCGCCGAGGCGCTGCCCACCGGGGATGTCGTCGCCCTCAAGCATCAGGATGCGGTGTCGCTCGATCCGGCCGCGCCGGAACGCTTCATCAACCGCGAACTGAGCTGGCTGGCCTTCAACCGCCGCGTGATCGAGGAGGCGCTGAACCGCCGCCATCCCTTGTTCGAGCGGGTGCGCTTTCTGTCCATCTCCGCCTCCAACCTGGACGAGTTCTACATGGTGCGCGTGGCCGGCCTGATGGGCATGGTGCGCGCCGGCGTGTCAACGCCGTCCGCCGACGGCCTGTCGCCGGCCGAACAGCTGGCCCAGGTGGACAGGACCGCGCGCGCGCTGATCTCCGACCAGCAGGGCATCTGGAGCCAGCTTCATGCCGAGCTGCGCAAGGAGGGCATCAGCGTGGTGACGGGCGAGGAGATCGCGCCGCCCGACCGCGAATTCCTGGACAGGCAGTTCGCCGGGCAGATATTCCCGGTGCTGACCCCGCTGGCGATCGACCCGGCCCATCCCTTTCCCTTCATTCCCAATCTGGGCTTCACCGTCGCGGTGCAACTGGTCAACAAGCGCGACGGCAAGGAATTCTCGGCCCTGATCCCGGTGCCGTCCCAGCTCAAGCGCTTCATGCGCCTGCCCGACACCGCGCCCCGCACGGTGCGCTTCATTCCGCTGGAACATGTGATCGCGCTCTATTTCGACCGGCTGTTCCCCGGCCATGACGTCAGGGGCTGGGGCATGTTCCGCCTGCTGCGCGACAGCGATGTCGAGGTGGAGGAGGAAGCCGAAGACCTGGTGCTGCTGTTCGAGACGCTGCTCAAGCGCCGCCGCCGGGGCAGCGTGATCCACATGAAGTGCAGCGCCTCGATGCCGGGTCCGCTGCGCCAGTTCATCGCCGAGCACCTGGACCTGGACGACAGCGAGATCGTGATCGTCGAAAACCTGATGGGCCTGTCGGACCTGGGCAAGCTGATCCTGCCGGAGCGGCCGGAACTCCAGTTCAAGCCCTACAATCCGCGTTTTCCCGAACGCATCCGCGACCATAACGGCGACTGTTTCGCCGCCATCCGCGAAAAGGACCTGATCGTTCACCACCCCTTCGAGAGTTTCGACACGGTGGTGCAGTTCCTGCGCCAGGCCGCCGCCGATCCCGATGTGGTGGCGATCAAGCAGACGCTCTATCGCACATCGTCCGACAGCCCCATCGTGCAGGCGCTGATCGAGGCCGCCGACAGCGGCAAGTCGGTCACCGCGCTGGTGGAACTGAAAGCCCGTTTCGACGAGGCCGCCAACATCAAATGGGCGCGCGACCTGGAGCGGGCGGGCGTGCAGGTGGTCTACGGCTTCGTCACGCTGAAAACCCACGCCAAGGTGAGCCTGGTGGTGCGGCGCGAGCAGGGCCAGCTTCACACCTATTGCCATTTCGGCACCGGCAACTATCACCCCAACACCGCCAAGATCTATACCGACCTGTCGCTGTTCAGCGCCGACCCGGCGCTGGGCCGCGACGCCGCCCAGCTTTTCAATTTCATCACCGGCTATGCCGAGCCGGTGGGGATGGAGAAGCTGGCGATGTCGCCCCTGACCCTGCGCGGCAGGCTGATCGAGGCGATCCAGCAGGAGATCATGCATGCCCGGGCGGGCCGTCCCGCCGCCATATGGGTCAAGCTGAACAGCCTGGTGGACCCGGCGATGATCGACGGCCTGTACCGCGCCAGCCAGGCGGGGGTGAAGGTGGAGCTGATCGTGCGCGGCATCTGCTGCCTGCGCGCCGGGGTGCCGGGCCTGTCGGAGAATATCCGCGTCAAGTCCATCGTGGGCCGCTTTCTGGAACATGGCCGCATCGTCTGCTTCGGCAACGGGCACGGCCTGCCGCACAAGGACGCCAAGGTGTTCATCTCGTCGGCGGACTGGATGCCCCGCAACCTGGACCGCCGGGTGGAAACCCTGGTTCCCATCGAAAACCCCACGGTCCATCAACAAGTCCTTGACCAGATCATGGTGGCGCAACTGAAAGACCAGGCGCAAAGCTGGTATATGGAGCCGGACGGGCGCTATGTCCGTGATTCTCATTCCGAGGACGGCGATGCTTTCTCCGCGCACACCTATTTCATGACCAACCCGTCACTGTCGGGCCGTGGCCGCGCCCTGAAGATGCAGTCCCCGGACAAGCGCCGGAGCTGATCTTGCCGGTCCTGCCTGAATCCCGGGGCGCCCGCGGCAAGCGCGGGCCCGTCGCCATCGTCGACATCGGGTCGAACTCGGTGCGCCTTGTCGTTTACGAGGCGCCCACCCGCATCGCCGCAACCCTGCAGAATGAAAAGTCCATCTGCGCCATCGGGCGTGAGATGGTCACCACCGGGCGCCTGCATCCGCAAGGCGTCACCGACGCGCTGGCGGCGTTGGCCCGCTTCCGCGTCATCGCCGACGGACTGGGCGTGGACGCGCGCGAGGCGGTGGCCACGGCGGCGGCGCGCGACGCCAGCAACGGCGCGGACTTCATCGCCCGGGCCGAGCGCGCCTGGGGCGGGCCGATCACCGTGCTGGCAGGGCAGGACGAGGCCCGCATCGCCGCCGAGGGGGTGATTGCGGGCACGCCGGATGCCGAAGGCCTGGCCGCCGACCTGGGCGGCGGTTCGCTGGACATGGTGCCGGTCAAGGGCGGGCGCACCGGCCTCGCCCATACCCTGCCGTTCGGGCCGCTGCGCCTGATGGACCAGGCCAAAGGCGATCCCGACAAGGCGCGCGACATCGTGGACAAGGGGCTGAAGGCGCTGCCGTCCTTCAAGGAGATCGGCCTGTCCGCGCCCACGCTCTATGCGGTGGGCGGTATCTGGCGCAGCCTTGCCCGCGTGGACATGGAAGACCAGAAATATCCGCTCCATGTCCTGCAGCATTACACCATTCCGCGCGGGCGCGCCCTGCGGCTGTGCAGGCTGCTGGCGGGGCTGTCGAAGGACAGTGTCCGCAAGATCAAGGTGGTGTCGCGCCGCCGCGCGGAATCGCTGCCCTATGGCGCGGTGGTTCTGGAGCGGCTGCTGGAAGCCGGTGACATCAAGGATGTCGTGATCAGCGCCTATGGCCTGCGCGAGGGGCTGCTGTTCCAGCGGCTGTCGGCGGAGGAGCGCGCCCAGGACCCGCTGGTGGCCTATGCCCGCGCCGCCAATGCGCGCAATGCCCGTGTCGCCGCCCATGCCCAGGAAATGCTGGACTGGACGCGCCCGCTGTTCGAGGGCGAAAGCGCCGCCGAGGCGCGCATCCGCGAGGCATCGGCCTTCTTTTCGGATGTCGCCTGGCGGCGGCATCCCGACGACCGTGCCGTGGGCGCCTTCGGCCAGGTGCTGACCGCGCCTTTCGCGGGCGCCAGCCACCGTGCCCGCGCCATCGTCGCGGCCAGCGTCTTTCACCGCTATTCCGGCGACGAGGAGGTGCCCCAGGCCATCGCCCTGGCGGGCCTGCTGGACAAGGACGACCAGAAGCGCGCGTTGGCGCTGGGGCTGGCCTGGCGCTTCGCCTTTTCTCTGTCGGCCAGCGCGGGTGGCGAGCTGGCGCAGTATGGCCTGCGCCTGACACCGGCCAAGATCGTGCTGGAAGTGCCCGCCAGGCGCGAAGCCATCGCCGGCGAGCCGGTGCAGAAGCGGCTGGGCGCGCTGGCGGATATACTCGGCCGCAAGGGCGAGATACTGGTGGGCTAGGGCGCCGACGGCTTCACGTCTAGCCGCACGAAGGTCCGCGCCGTTTCGCATCCTGCCGCGAAAGGCTGCCAGCGCCAGGTTCGCGCCACCTTCAGGGCCGCTTCGTCCACCTCCGCCGCGCCGCTGGAATCGCGGATCGCGGTATCGGATGGTACGCCGTCCGGCTCGATGGTGACGATCAGCACGACAGGCCCGGTGGCGGCCTGGCGCATCGCATCGGTCAATTCAGGCTGGGTCCGCGACAGAACCTTCAACGTGCTGCAGGGTGTTATTTTCTGCGGCATGGGCGGCGGAGGCGGGCGCTGGCCCGGTGACGCGGCGGCCTGTGCCAGCGCCGCGTCCGGCGCAAGCATCAGCAGGCCGGTCAAGGCTGCGGATGCGACCGACTTCATGTCGCGGCTTTCAGCTTCTTGGCCTTCACCTTCACCCGCATCACATGCTTGTTGGCGGCGATGTAGAGATGGCCGTCGGCCGCCAGTTCGCAATTGGCGGCGGGGCCGGAAATGCGGATCACGCCCAGCCGCCTGCCCTGCGGGTTGACGATGCTGATGCCGTCGCCCGACATCCACAGATTGCCCGCCGCATCCACCTTGAAGCCGTCGCCGCTCTTGGACTTGAAGCCCTGGGCGGCACGGTCGATGAAGGGCTTTTCCGACAGCGACTTGCCGTTTTCATCCAGGGTATGGACGATCCAGCCCGCCTCGCGGTCGGTGTGATAGAGCTTTCTGCCGTCGGGCGAGACGCCGACGCCGTTGGGCGCGCCATACTTGCCCATCAGCGTCACCTTGCCGTCGCGGCCCAGGCGGAAGACGCCGGTGTAATCCATCTCGCGGTCGGGCGATTTTTCCGTGCCCGCCAGGCCATAGGCGGGATCGGTGAAGAAGATCGCGCCATCCAGCGGCGAGACGCACAGGTCGTTGGGGCTGTTGAAACGCTTGCCTTCAAAGCGGTCCACGATCACGGATTTCTTCTTGGTCGCCAGGTCTATGCCGCCGATGCCGCGGCTGCCGCTGTCGGCGATCACCAACCCGCCCCGGCCCAGGAACAGGCCGTTGGAGCCAGGCTCGCGCAGGCGCGGCGTGGGTTCGCCGGTATAGCCGGACGGCGTCAGCCAGACCGAACGGCCCGCCTTGGGCGACCAGTGGAAAATGATGTTCTTGGGCGGATCGGACGCCAGCAGGTAACCGTCGGAACCGCCGATCCAGACCGGGCCTTCGCACCATTGGAATCCGTCCGTCACCACTTCGACCTTGGCGTCGGGCGCGATCAGCGCGTCCAGCGCGGGATCGAGCCGCTCGATGGTGGCGGTGGGCGCGGCATCCTGCGCCCGTGCGGGCAGGGCACCCAGGCCCGCCAGCGCGGCGCTGCCGATCATCATGTTGCGGCGTGAAACCTGTGTCATGTGGCGTTTCCCTGTTTTGCGGCAAATCATGAAACAGGGGCATGACGGACGCAAGCGGCGTTCATTCGCCTTGGGCGCGATGCTAGAACGGGAAGAAAAGGGATATGGCAATGATCCCCACCACCCATGTCAGCAGGTTGAGGGGAATGCCGATCCGCACGAAATCCATATAGCTGTATTTGCCCATCTGATAGACCAGCACATTGGTCTGGTAACCGAAGGGCGTTGCGAAAGCGGCGCTGGCAGCCATCATCACCGCCACCAGGAAGGGGCGCGGGCTGACGCCCAGATTCTGCGCCAGCGCCACCGCGATGGGAGTCAGCAGAACCGCCACAGCCGCATTGGACAGGATTTCGGTGAGGAATAGCGTTGCGCCATAGAGCAGGATCAGCGCCGGTAGCGGCCCGGCGAAGCGCACCCAGTCCAGCATCAGCTGGGTGACCACCCTGGCCAGTCCGGTCACTTCCAGCGAGAGGCCTATCACCACCATGCCCGCGATCAGCAGCAGGATCTCCGGGCGCAGGCCTTTATAGGCATCCTCCGCGCTGATCATGCGGGTGACGATCAGGAAAACCGCGCCGGTGAAGGCCGAGGCTGCGATCGGCGCCCAGCCCATCGCGGCGATCAGCACCACGCCCACGAAAACAGCCAGCGAGGCGAGGGCCGGAATAGCTTGGAAGGGCCGGTCGGCGGGAAACAGCGCCGGGTCGTCGCCCGTCGCGGTATCGGCGCGGCGGGCCAGATGCGGCGATTGCTCCTCGGGTATCTTTGTGAGCAGGCGATTGCTGAAAAGGAACAGATATATACCGCCCGCAAATGCGACGCAGAGCGCCACCGACGTGAATTCAAACATGCCGAAGGCGGGCTGGCCGGCGTTGCGGGCCATGTCGCTGACCAGCAGGTTGGTCGACGTGCCGATCAGGGTGCAGGCCCCGCCCAGAATTGTGACGTAGGAAAGCGGGATCAGGAACCGCTTGGCCGACAGCGACAGCGATTGCGCCGCGTCGCGGATCACCGGCGCCGCCAGCACCACGATGGGCGTGTTGTTCAGGAAGGCCGACAGTACGCCTGAAAAGGCGATGACCAGCCACACGCCCGCCACGCCCAGCCGCCGACAGAGTCGTATCGCCTGGCGGATCAGGAGTCCCAGAAGGCCGCTCAGTTCCATCGCATAGGCGATGACGAACAGTGAGGCCAGCGCGATGATGGCAGGGCTTGCGAAGGCGCCCTGAACCTCAACGGGCCGGATCGTGCGGGTGATCAGCAGAATCGCCGCGCCCGACAGCGCCACGATTTCGGCGCGCATGCGTCCTGAGATCAGCGCGGCGACGACGCCCACCAGCACGCTGAGCGAAATGATCTGGGCGCTGGTCAAGGCCGGATGCTCCGCATGCGATCGTAAGCGGAAAATTCGCGCGGCCCGTGAAGAGAAATGTGGAACACCAGCCGTCCGGTTGCTACTGTATGGAATGGCCGACAATAAACACGCGCCACGCAATGGCAAAGCCTATATCGCGCCACTGGTGATTGCGCTGGTGATCGCCGCCGTGCTGGCCGTCTTCATGCTGCGCGAACCGCCGGCTGCGCCGCAGCCGCCGCCGCCTGCAGCGCCTGCCAGCCCGCCTGTCGTGCGCGAGGCCAGGCCGGAAGTTCCGCCGCCGCCCGCCGCCCCGGCATCACCGCCCGTGCTGGCGCGGGCCGACCTGCTGGAGGCCGCGCGCACCGCAGCCGGGGCGTTCGCCGAACAGAACCGGCTGGACGGCGCCAGCGATGCCCTGATCGGCCGCCGTTTTTCCATCCGCATTCCGTTCGGCTGCGGCGTTGTTCCGGGGCCGCTCTCCCAGGCTTCCGCGGTGGTGGATGGCGCACGCCGCACCGTCACGCTGTCGGCGCGTCCCGCGCTTTGGACCGCGCTGCCGCTGTTCGCATCCCCGCCGCTGGACGATGTGGAGGCGGTGGAAGGTTTCTGGATTCCCCGGCCCTGGGCTGGGTCCGATGCTTGCCCGCCACAGGTGCGCTATCCGGTGCCGGTCACGCCGACGCCGCCCAGCGCCCGTACGGTGGGCCTGGCGCAGGTCTTCACTGGCGCGGATTCGCGCCTGGGCCGCCATGCAGAGCGGCCGTATGAGTTCACCCGCAAGCTGTCGGCGGACGATGCGGACCTGCTGGACCGGTCCTACCGGCTGCTGCTGGAGGGCGTTGTTACCGGCTATGGCGATGGCCACGCGCTGCGCTGCTGGATGGAGTCGCCGGAACACCAGCCGATCTGTGTCTTCGGCGTGACCTTCAGCCGGGTCGCCTTCGAGGACGGCACCACGGGCGACGTGCTGGCCAAGTGGGATGAATAGGCATCATCCCTGGGATGTGACGGTGAGGGCATCCTGCGCCGGCGACACGTTCTTGCGCGCCGCCAGGCGGCTGCCCAGCGCGATCCCGGGACGTTCGATCAAGCGATAGGTGAGCGTGGACACCAGCAGCGTCACGATCAGCGTGGCGGGCAGGGCCAGCGCCAGGAATTTCCAGCCGAACAGGTGTTCGTCCCATTTGGTGAGGGCGCGAAACACCACATACAGAACCGGAATGTGGACGAGATAGACCGAATAGGACATCTCGCCCAGCTTTTGCAGCACGGGCTGCTCCAGCAGCCGGTTGACGGCCTGCGTCGTGGCGGTCTGCCGCCCGGTGCGCTGCGCCAGCAGGCTATCCATCACCACCAGCCAGACCAGCACGGGCAGGGGCTGGTGCAACAGGACATAGAGCAGCGCCATCAGCGCCAGCAGCAGGGCGTCATGGGCCCGCGCCGGGATATGCGTGTACCAGCCGGGTGACTGCCAGGCCTGGTAGGAGGCGATGCCCAGCACGAACCAGACAAACTGGTTGGGCAGGAAACCGACGCTGGGAATATTCAGCAGGCCGACGGCGGCAATGCCGATGCCGCACAGCGCCAGTTGCAGATGGCGTTCGCGCGTCCACAGCGCGAACAGGGCCGGGGCGATCAGATAGAACTGCCATTCCAGCGAGATGCTCCAGCCCTGGCTGAGAAAGGTGAAGTTGGAATCGGCCAGGACGGTGTCCGGGATCAGGCCCTGGATCATCAGGACATGCGCCCACAAATGAGGCCAGAAGTGCGCCAAAGTCTCCTGATGCACCTTGATGGCGTCATAGACATGCTGGTTGCGCCAGAACAGGTTTTCCAGCGCGCGCAGTTCGAAGGGCGTAGCCAGCGCCGCCACCGCCAGCACGGCAAAATAGAGCGGCGCCAGGCGGAAAAAGCGGCGCGTGATGAAGGTGCGCCAGTTTTCATGCTCGCGCCGTAACAGGCCCCAGATCACGAAGCCCGACAGGATCATGAAGACATAGACGGGCAGCAGGGGTTCCAGCGCCGCCCGCGCATGGGTTTCCACGACGCGGGCGTCGCTGATCACGCGGGCCGTGACATGGGCAACCACGACCCAAAGCGCCAACAAGCCCCGCAGGGACTCCAGCGCCGCGATCTTTCCCGGTTGCCTCATGGCGCCATCCTAAGGCCGGGCGCTTAACAAAGCGCCTCTGGCCGCGGGCCGGCGGCAGAAAATGTTGCGCCCGCGAGAAACGAGCCCTTTGGGAACCGCCACTTGCGCCCGAACACGGGGAAGGCTTTAAAGGGGGCAAGAGCCGTGCCCCTGGGCGGCAGGCGCGGCCAATTGTTCAGTCTTTCAAAGACTTAAGGAGTGCACATGGGTACCTTCAGCATCTGGCATATCGTGATCCTGGCGGCGGTGGCGCTGGTGCTGTTCGGCGGCCGCGGCAAGGTCTCCGACCTGATGGGCGACTTCGGCAAGGGCATCAATTCCTTCAAGAAGGGCTTGGCCGAAAAGGAAGACCCCAAGGTGATCAACGCCGAGGACACGAACAAGGACAAGACCACGGTCTGAAGTCCCGCCGCGGGCAGGGGCGTCTTGCATGTTCGACATTTTTAGCTGGCAGCACATCATCATCCTGCTGGTCGTCGCCCTTGTCGTGGTGGGGCCGAAGGATTTGCCGCGCCTGATGAACATGGCGGGCAAATGGGCGGGCAAGGCCCGCGCCATGGCCAGTGAGTTCCGCAAAAGCTTTGACGAGATGGCGCGCCAGGCCGAACTGGACGAACTCCGCAAGGAGATCGAGGAACTCAAGAAGAAGAACCCCGTCGCCGAGATGCAGGCCGAACTGGACGCCGCGCAGGCCGATATCAGCCGCAGCGTGGACACGGCCGTGGATGGGGCCGGGCAAACGCCGGCGGACAGCACCGCGCCGGTGGAAGGGGCGATCGAACCCCGCAGCGGCGAATTCGAGATCACCGACAGCGGAACGCAGGCCGTGCCGGAAACCCCGGCCGCCGACATCCCGGCCGCCATGCCCGACAGCAAGCCCGTAACATCCGCATGAATCCCACCCAGGAAGACGAAGCCGCGCTGGACGCCACCAAGGCGCCGCTGATGGAGCATCTGCTGGAGCTTCGCACCCGCCTGATCTGGGCGGTGGTGTCCTTCGGCGTCGCCTTTATCGTCAGCTTCATTTTCGCCAAGCCGATCTTCAATTTCCTGACCCGGCCGCTGCACGACGCCCTGCGCGGGCAGGAAAACGATCACCTGATCTATACCGCCCTGACCGAAGTGTTCTTCACCAACGTCAAGATCGGCATGTTCGGCGGCATCTGCCTGGGCTTTCCCGCCATCGCCGCCCAGCTCTGGATTTTCGTCGCGCCGGGCCTTTATCGCCACGAGAAGCGCGCCTTCCTGCCCTTCCTGATCGCCACGCCCTTCATGTTCGCGCTGGGCGCGGCCTTCGTCTATTATGTGATGCTGCCCTTCTCGATCCATTTCTTCGCCGGATTCCAGGTCGAGGGCACCGCCAACACGATGGGCGTGCAGCTTCAGGCCAAGGTCAGCGAATATCTCGAACTGGTGATGACGCTGATCTTCGCCTTCGGCCTGACCTTCCAGTTGCCGGTGCTGCTGGCGATCCTGGGCAAGATCGGCATCGTCTCCAGCAAGGCGCTGCGCGAAATGCGGCGCTATGCGATCGTGGGCCTGTTCGCCGTGGCGGCGGTGTTCACGCCGCCCGACGCCATCTCGATGCTGGCTCTGGCCGTGCCGTTGACGCTTCTGTACGAAGTCTCGATCTGGCTGGTGATCTATTTCGAGCGCCAGCGCGCCCGCGAGGATGCCGCCCGCGAGGCCGAAACGTCCGGCGAAACAACGTCGGGAACCGACGTCACCCCCGCCTGATACGCCTTTGGAGTCGGATCAGGCCGCGGCGCGGCCGTGGCCGATGCGGGCGGCGGGAAAGTCCAGGATAACGGTGGTGCCGATGGCGGGCGCGCTCTCGACCATCAGGCGGCCGCCATGCAGTTCCACCATCGCCTTGGCCAGCGGCAGCCCCAGCCCCGTGCCGTTGTGCTTGGCGGTCATCCGGTTCTCGACCTGGCCGAAGGGCGCCAGCGCCTTGGCGATCTCATCCGCCGCCATGCCGATGCCGGTGTCGCGCACCGTCAGGCGGTAGCCGCCATTGGCCAGCGGTGCGCCGCCGACCGTGACCTGCCCGCCCGCGGGCGTGAACTTGATGGCGTTGCCCACCAGGTTGATCAGGATCTGGCGCATCATGCGCTCCACCGCCAGAAGATGCACCGCGCCATGCGGGGCATCGCAGGCCAGGGTCACGCCATGCTTTTCGGCCAGCGGCGCGACCATGTCGAGCGAACCGCGCACCGTGTCGAACAGCACGAACTCCTCTGCGCTTTCCAGCGACATCTTGCCGGCTTCGATCTTGGACAGGTCCAGTATGTCGTTGATGATGCCCAGCAGGTAGCGGCCGCTGTCATGGATGTCGCCCGCATAGCCCAGATAGCGCGTATTGGTCATGGGCCCCAGATGCTGTTCCTTCATCACTTCGGAAAAGCCCATGATGGCGTTCAGCGGCGTCCGCAGTTCGTGGCTCATATTGGCCAGGAAGGCGGATTTGGCGCGGTTGGCATGTTCGGCTTCCTCCACCGACCGGGCCAGGCGGCGCGACAGCTCGTTCATGCGGGCGCGCGACTGGTTCAGCTTGGCGATGACGGTGCGGGCGTAATAGATGATGGGCGCGGTCACCAGCGCGATCTCGATGGCGATGTTGACCAGCGAAATGGGGGCCAGCGGCAGGCCCTGGCCGAGGCGGACGGCGGCATGCAGCGGCACCGCGCCGGCCGCCGCCATCGCCGCCAGAATGGCGGTGGACGCGCCGGGCCCCAGGCGTGACAGCCGCCCGTCCAGCGCGTCCAGGACGGCCGTGATGCGGCTTATGACGGATGTGCCTGCTTTGTGGCGCAACGAAAATCCCCCAAACTGCTGGCATGTTACCCACTGGGGGTTGCAACCCGGTTGAACCGTCATCTGCAATTTGGGGCGGCGGATTAGGGTCTGGTTAGGCATGGGAAGCATGGAAAGCCGCGATTTCCGTGGCCTTTGACCGGAAAATGCGGACATGGCATGACCGGGACGACCGGAGATTCCCATGCATGACATCAAGGCCATTCGCGACGACGCCACCACTTTTGTGCGAGGCCTGACGCGGCGCGGCCTGGCGGACGCGCAGGCCATTGCCGACGGCCTGCTGGCAAAGGACAAGGCGCTGCGCGACCTGCTGGTGCGCCTCCAGACCGATCAGGCCCGCCGCAACGAAGCGTCCAAGCTGATCGGGCAGGCCAAGGCGAAAAAGGACGAGGCGCAGGCCGCCGCCCTGATGGCCGAGGTGGCGGGGCTGAAGGAGTCCATCCAGCAGGGCGAGGCGCAGCAGCGCGACCTGGAAGAAGAGCTGAAGACGGCGCTGGCGTTGATCCCCAATCTTCCCGCCGACGATGTGCCTGACGGGGCGGACGAAAGCGCCAATGTGCCGGTGGTGGCGCGGGCCTTCGGCAAGGCGCCGGGGATCAACGATCCCAGGCAGCATTTCGAGATCGGCGAGGCGCTGGGCCAGATGGACTTCGAGCGCGCCGCCAAGGTGTCGGGCGCGCGCTTTGTCTATCTGAAAGGCGACCTGGCGCGGCTGGAGCGGGCCATCGCCGCCTTCATGCTGGACACCCACACGCAAGCCTTCGGCTATACCGAGGTCAGCCCGCCGGTTATGGTCCGTGAACAGGCAATGTTTGGTACTGGGCAATTACCGAAATTCAAAGACGACCTCTTTCATACTCCTGTGAAAGTGTTCAGCGCCAGAGATGTCGACTTTACAATTGAAAATGTTGCTGGATTTCGAGAGCCGAAGTTTTCCGACCAAAAGCTTCAGAAGCATTTTGATGAGCTGCTTCCTATATACAGAAGTTGGAGCCACTCAATTTCAATGGTGCCGCCTCGTTTCACGAGAAAAACGACCACGGAGGTGAAAATTGAAAGCGAGCTTTGGTTTATTCCCACAGCCGAAGTTCCGCTGACCAATTACGTCGCCGATGAAATCCTGGCCGAGGCGGAACTGCCGATCCGTTTCACCGCCCATACCCCCTGTTTCCGGGCCGAGGCGGGATCGGCCGGGCGCGACACGCGCGGCATGATCCGCATGCACCAGTTCAGCAAGGTGGAGCTGGTCTCGATCACCACGCCGGATCAGTCCGGCGACGAACATGAGCGCATGACCGATGCGGCGCAGGAAATCCTGAAAAAGCTGGACCTGGCCCATCGCGTCGTCACCCTCTGCACCGGCGACATGGGCTTTGGCGCGCGCAAGACCTATGACATCGAGGTGTGGCTGCCGGGGCAGAACGCCTATCGCGAGATTTCCTCCTGCTCCAATTGCGGTGACTTCCAGGCGCGGCGCATGAACACCCGCTTCCGCAATGCCGAGGGCAAGGTGAAAGGCCCGGTGCATACCCTGAACGGCTCGGGGCTGGCGGTGGGCCGCACCCTGGTCGCCATCCTGGAAAACTATCAGCAGCCGGACGGCAGCGTGGCGGTGCCCGATGTGCTGGTGCCGTATATGGGCGGCAAGACAAAGATCGAAAAAGCCTGATGCGTATTCTGGTCACCAATGACGACGGCATTCATTCGCCCGGCCTGGTGGTCGCCGAGGAAATCGCCCGCGCGGTGTCGGACGATGTCTGGGTGGTCGCGCCGGAGAACGAACAGTCGGGCGCGTCCCATTCGCTGACCCTGGCCAGTCCCCTGCGCCTGCGCAAAATCGACGAGCGGCATTACGCCGTCAGCGGCACGCCCACCGATTGCGTGATGATGGCCTGCCTGCATCTTCTGAAGGACGGCGCGCCCGACCTGGTGATCTCCGGCGTCAACTGGGGTTCCAACCTGGCCGACGATGTCACCTATTCGGGCACCATCGCAGGCGCGATGGAAGGCTGCGCCCTGGGGATACCGTCCATCGCGCTGTCGCAATGCTATGATGAAGGCTCGCGCATGACGATCGACTGGTCGGCGGGCGAGGCGCACGGCGCGGATGTGGTGAAGAAGCTGGTGGCGGCAGGCTGGCCGCCCGGCACGCTGATGAATGTGAACTTTCCCGCCTGCGCGGCGGCGGATGTGAAGGGCATCGCGCTGGTGCCGCAGGGCAAGTACGACCTGCTCTCCACCGAGATCGAGGAGCGCATGGATGCCCGCCAGCGGCCCTATTACTGGATCGGCCTGCGCCGCCGCAAATCCACGCCGCCGCCCGACACCGACCTGGGCGCGGTGCATGCGGACAAAATCGCCGTGACGCCTCTGCACCTGAACCTGACGGAAAGTTCCGTGCTGGAAAAACTGCGGAAAACCGTGGGTCAAAGCTGAACGAGCCGTTAAAGTTCCCGTTTTTCAGGGCTTTTACGGTTAAACCCTTCTCAACCATTCCCCCAGCATGATCCGTTTCGAGACAGTGCAGAAGGCACGCGCCGATGGGTCAGTTCCGCCATATCATCATTCTTGCTTTCGCGATTTGCGCCGCGCCGCTGGTGACGGGCTGCATGCCCTCATCGCCGGAAACCAAGCTGAGCTGGGATGTGAACGACCGTGTCGGCCAGCGCAGCGCCGCGCCGAAAAAGACGGGGCCGGTCCGCACCTACACCTATGACGACACCAGTGGAAGCGCCCGGCCCAGCCCGCGCCCCGCGCCGCAGTATGTCACCAAGGATGTGGGCCCCTATGCGCCCGCCAAGACCGTTACCGCCCAGCCGCTCGCGCCGGTCGGCGGCGCGCCGGCCTTTGCCTGGCCGGTCAGCGGCCGCGTGCTAGCCGATTTCGGCAGCATCTCCAGCGGCGGCAAGAATGACGGCATCAATATCGCCACCACGCTGGGCGCGCCCATCCATGCCAGCGCCAGCGGCACCGTCACCTACGCCGGTGACGAACTGAAAGCCTATGGCAATCTGGTGCTGATCAAGCATGCGGGCAACTACACCACGGCCTATGCCCATGCCGAACGGCTGGTCGTGTCGCGCGGCGACTTCGTGGCGCGCGGACAGGTGATCGGCTATACCGGCCAGACCGGCGACGTCACCAGCCCGCAACTGCATTTCGAAATCCGCAGCAATACGACGCCGGTCAATCCGCGCTCGTACCTGACGACGACCTCGGCGCGGAACTAGCCAGCACTTAATCCAGCGGCTGGCCCAGTTCGCCCGCCACATCCTGGATGAACTGCCACGCGACGCGGCCGCGGGAGCAGCGGGCAGGCGAGCGATAGCGAAGCCGTCGCCCGTGCGACCCGTTACAGAGTCTGACCAAGCTCTCCCGCCAGATCCTGGATGAACTGCCAGGCCACGCGCCCGGACCGTCCGCCCCGCCCCATCGCCCAGGCCAGCGCCCGCTTGCGCACCTCGTCCGGCGCGATCTTCAGCCCGTAGTGCGCCACATAGCCTTCGATCATCGCCAGATATTCGTCCTGGCCGCAGTGATGAAAGCCCAGCCACAGGCCGAAACGGTCCGACAGCGAGACCTTTTCCTCCACCGCTTCGCCGGGATTGATGGCGGTGCCCCGTTCATTGTCCACCAGGTCGCGCGGCATCAGGTGGCGGCGGTTGGAGGTGGCATAGAAGATGGTGTTGGTGGGGCGCCCCTCGATGCCGCCTTCCAGCGCCGCCTTCAGCGACTTGTAGCTGGTATCGTCCTTGTCGAAGGACAGGTCGTCGCAATAGAGCACCACCCGGCGCGGGCTGCCACGCAGGATGCGCAGCAGCTGCGGCAGGCTGTCTATGTCCTCGCGGTGAATCTCGATCAGCACCAGATGGTCGGCGCGGTCGCGATTGACTTCTTCATGCACCGCCTTGACCAGGCTGGACTTGCCCATGCCGCGCGCGCCCCACAGCAGCGCGTTGTTGGCGGGCAGGCCCTCGGCGAAGCGCCGGGTATTGGCCAGCAGCGTCTCGCGCTGCGGCTCGATGCCTTTGAGCAGGTCCAGGTCCACATGGGCGACATGCGGCACCGCCACCAGCCCGCCCTGCGTCGGCTCCCAGACAAAGGCGTCGCCATCGGGCAGGGCGCTGTTCAGCGGCGCGGGCGCCAGGCGCTCCAGCGCCTCGGCGATGCGGGTCAGCAGAAGCCCGTTCCTGTCCTGTCCACCGTCCGCCGTCATACCTAACTCCTTGATTTACCACGGTTGCAAAGAAGGGCTGTCCCGCTATAGTCCGCCCGCATTGCCCCCGGAAAGAACCCAAACATGAATTCTGCCGATCCCCTGTTCCAGACGCTGACTCTGGCGCTGCCGATGATCGCGATCTTCTACTTTCTTCTGTGGCGTCCGCAAAGCCAGCGCGCCAAGCAGTTGCGGACCATGATCGAGAATATGCGCCGCGGCGATACCGTTGTGACCGCGGGCGGCATCCTGGGCAAGGTGGTCAAGGCCACCGAGGCCAGCGATCCCGAAATCAGCATCGAGATCGCCGACAATGTGCAGGTGCGGGTGCTGAAATCGGCGGTGACCGATGTGCGCGCCAAGAACCAGCCGGCCGACAAGGACTGATCCCCGGTGCTGCAAGTTTCCATCTGGACGCGCCTTCTCACCCTGTTCGTCGTGCTGGGGGGTATTCTGGTCGCGCTGCCCAATGCGCTGCCGGAAACCGTCCGCGCGAAAATGCCGTCCTGGCTGCCGTCCTCGACGGTCAACCTGGGCCTGGACCTTCAGGGCGGCTCCTACCTGCTGCTCCAGGTGGACCTGGAGCAGGTGACGCGCGACCGGGCCGAAGCGGTGGTGGGCGACATCCGCGCCGGGCTTCGCAGGGCGCGCATTCCCTTCACCAACCTGTCGGCGCGCGGTGACACCGTCACGGTTCGCGTGTCCGATCCCGCCCGCATGGAAGAGGCGCGCAAACTGGTGCAGGGCCTGAATCCCAGCATGTCCGGTTCGGTGATGGGTGTCGGCGGCAGCCAGTATGATTTCAGCAGCACCGCCGATGGCGGCATGACGCTGAAGATGACCGACGCCTACAAGACCCTGACGCGCCAGCAGGTGCTGGACCAGTCCATCGAGGTGGTCCGCCGCCGCATCGACGAACTGGGTACCCGCGAGCCTGCCATCGAACGCTCCGGCGACGACCGCATCCTGGTGCAGGTGCCGGGCCTGCAGGACCCCACCCAGCTCAAGAACATCCTGGGCAAGACCGCCAAGATGACCTTCCAGCTGGTGGACGAGCAGGCCAATCCCGAATCGCCCATCGCGCCCATCGGCTCGGAAATCCTGACCCTGATGGAATCCAACGCCAACCTGCCGCCGCAGAAGATCGTGGTGCAGCGCCGTGTGATGGTGTCGGGCGACCGGCTGACCGATGCGGGCGTGGGCTTCGACCAGCAGACCGGCCGCGCCGTCGTCACCTTCCGCTTCGACAGCGTGGGCGCGCGCCAGTTCGGCGATGTGACCAAGGCCAATGTCAATCACCGCTTCGCCATCGTGCTGGACAAGCAGGTGATCAGCGCCCCCAACATCCAGGAGCCGATCCTGGGCGGTTCGGGCCAGATCACCGGCAACTTCACCGCCGCCAGCGCCAACGACCTCGCCATCCTGCTGCGCGCGGGCGCGCTGCCCGCGCCGCTGCATGTGATCGAGGAACGCACCGTGGGCGCCGAGCTGGGCGCGGACTCGGTCAAGGCCGGCCAGTATTCGACCCTGGCGGGCCTGGCGCTGATCATCCTCTTCATGATCCTGCGCTATGGCCTGTTCGGGGTGTTCGCCAATGTGGCGCTGACCCTGAACCTGGTGCTGCTGCTGGCCATCCTGACGCTGTTCGGGGCCACCCTGACCCTGCCGGGCATCGCGGGCATCGTGCTGACGCTGGGCATGGCGGTGGACGCCAATGTGCTGATCTATGAGCGCATCCGCGAGGAACAGCGCAACGGGCGCGGCATCCTGGCGGCGATCGACACCGGCTTCCGCCGCGCCATGGCCACCATCATGGACGCCAACATGACCCATCTGATCGCCGCGCTGATCCTGTTCCAGCTGGGCGCCGGTCCGGTGCGCGGCTTTGCCGTCACGCTGGGCGTGGGCATCATCACCTCCTTCTTCACGGCGGTGATGGTGACGCGGCTGATCGTGATCTGGTGGGTCAATACCTTCCGGCCCAAGGTGCTGACCATCTAGCCTGGCCGGATTTTGCTGTAGAGTGGAAAGGGCCGTGCCGCTGGGGCGCGGCCCTTTCGCATTCGGACTTCCGGGTTTCATGGACGCCGCGCTGTTCAACCGCCTCTCCGCCTCGGTGCGCGCCGCCGATCCCGACCGCTATTTCGCCACCCTGTTCGCGCCGCCCCAGCAGCGCCCGCATCTGCTGGCGCTCTATGCCTTCCAGGCCGAGGTGGCGCGGGTGGCCGAGACGGTGCGCGAACCGATGCTGGGTGCGATCCGGCTGGAATGGTGGCGTGAAACGGCCGAAGGGGCGGCGCGCGGCCATCCGCGCAACCATGATGTGGCCCGGGCGCTGGCGGAACTGCTGGCGCAGCGGCCGGTGACGCTGGCGGATCTGGAGGCGCTGGTCGCAGCGCGCGCCTTCGATTCCGCTGCCGATACCCATGCCAGTTTCGCGGAACTGGAATCCTATGTGGATGCCACCAGCGGCGCGGTGATGCGGATCGCGGCGAAAATCCTGGGCGGCAATCCGGATCATGTGCGCGAGGCCGGGCTGGCCTATGGACTGACCGGGCTGCTGCGGGCGCTGCCGTTCCACAACACCCGGCACAAGCTCTATGTGCCGCTGGACCTGCTGTCGGCGCTGCATGTCACGCCGCAGGAGTTCTTCCACCTGCCGCGCAATGACGAAAAGCTGGCCGCCGCGATGCGCCAGCTCGCGTTGCGGGCGCGCGACCATTTCCTGGCGGCGCGCAAGGGGCCCAAGCCGGGCGCGGCGCTGGCCGCGATCCTGCCAGCGGCGCTGGTGCCGGTATATCTGCGCAAGCTGAACGCGCCGCGCGATGTGCCGATTCATCGGCGGCAGATGGCGCTACTCAGCGCCTTCGTGAAGAAGCGGCTTTGACCGCCGCCGATGATTCAGTCTTTGTCGCGCGCCCTGCGTGGAAGGCTTGGCTTTAGCCGTCCAGTTTAGCTGTCCAGGCCGGTCGGCCCGGCCATGCCGCGAGGCTCGCCGCTTTTGTGCTTCACATCGCCATGGCTGACGCGGCGATAGTCCTTGAGCTGCTTCTGCGCGACCAGGAAGGCGCTGTCCAGCACGGCATAGACATCGGTGGCGGCCTTCTTGTGGCCGTTGTCCTTGTATTCCTTGCTCACCACGATTTCCTTGCCCGGCACCCGCAGCACGACATGGATGTCGGGCGGGTTGCCACTGGCCTTCTGGCTGCGATGCGGCATCTCGATCGAAACCCGGCAGCCGATGATGTGATCGTGAAACTGTTCCAGCTTGCGGATATGGGCCTCTACGGCGGCCTTCACCGCATCGGACGGATCGACATTGTGGAAGGAAAGTTCGAGGGGAATATCCATGTGTGTGCGTTTCCGTTGCTTTGTACCAAAGGAAACGTAGGGAGCCGGATGCGGTTGCGCCAGTCCCCCCGATACGGGTTTGGGGGGCTTGCTCCTATTCCGCCGCGGCCTTAGGCTTTTCCAGCCAGGCCGACAGGTCTTCCAGCGCACGGGTGCTCATCGCCTGTTTGCGGTCGCGTCCCTTTATTCTCGCGGATTTGGGGAATTCCGGAAATAACCCGAAATTCACGTTCATCGGCTGGAAGCTGCGCGCGTCCGCGCCACCGGTGATGTGCGACAGCAGCGCCCCGAACGCGGTGGTTGCAGGTGGCGGATTGTCCGCCCGGCCCAGGATCTCGTCGGCCACGAAACGCCCGGCCAGCAGTCCCATCGCGGCGCTTTCGACATAACCTTCCACGCCTGTCACCTGTCCGGCGAACCGCAGGTGCGGCTGCGACTTCAGCCGCAGCGACGCATCCAGCAAGCGCGGCGAGTTGATGAAGGTGTTGCGGTGCAGCCCACCCAGCCGCGCGAACTCCGCCGTCTCAAGTCCCGGAATGGTGCGGAAGATGCGGACCTGTTCGGCATGGCGAAGCTTGGTCTGGAATCCCACCATGTTCCACAGCGTGCCCAGCGCATTGTCCTGGCGCAGTTGCACCACGGCATGGGCCTGGCGGCCGGTGCGCGGGTCCATCAGGCCCACCGGCTTCATCGGGCCGAAAGCCAAGGTCTGCTCGCCACGCGCCGCCATCACTTCGATGGGCAGGCAGGCCTCGAAATAGGGCGTGGTCTTTTCCCATTCCTTGAAGTCGGTCTTTTCGCCCGCCAGCAGCGCGGCGACGAAGGCTTTGTACTGGGCCTCGTCCATCGGCAGGTTGATGTAATCGGCCGTGCCGCCGCCGGGGCCTTCCTTGTCGTAGCGCGACTGGAACCAGGCGATGTCGAAATTGATGGAATCGCGATGCACGATGGGCGCGATGGCGTCGAAGAAGGCCAGTTGGTCGGCGCCGGTCGCCTGGCGGATGCTGTCGCCCAGCGCCGCCGAGGTCAGCGGCCCCGTGGCCACGATCACCGGCCCCCAGTCGGGGCCGGGCAGGGCGGCGACTTCTTCGCGAGCGATGGTGATACCGGGATGGTCTTCCAGGGCGCGGGTAACGGCGGCGGAAAAGCCATGCCGGTCCACCGCCAGTGCGCCGCCCGCCGGCAGCTTGTGCGCATCGGCGCTGGCCATGACCAGCGAATCGGCGCGCCGCATCTCCTCATGCAGCAGGCCGACGGCATTGTTCCGGGCGTCGTCGGAGCGGAAGGAGTTGGAGCAGACCAGCTCGGCCAGCGAATCGGTCTGGTGCGCCTCGGTGCCCCGGACGGGACGCATTTCGTGCAGAGTGACGGCGATACCGGCCTGGGCGGCCTGCCAGGCAGCCTCGGAACCGGCCAGCCCGCCGCCAATGATATGGAGTTTCTGGGTCATGGCGGGGCTTTAGCAGGTTGGGCGGCAGGACGGTAACGGACAAGATTCCTAAACCTGGTACAAATCTGGAGAAAATGGCGCCGCATGTGATTCCGGCCCGCGGCCGGTTCGGCGCCAAATCGCACCCCGGCGGATACCCCGAAAAACAGGGTAAGACCTTTTGGCAACAGTCAAAAAGGGATCGGAAAAGCCCAGTTGACTTGGGATGCCGCTTCGGGGAAGTATCCCGCCATCACAACAGGGGGAAAGCCTATGTTCAGTTTCAAGAGTGTTGTTGGCGCGGTGACCGTGCTGGCGACCGTTTCCATGTCCTCGGCTTTCGCCGCCGATACCGGTGCTCTCGCCCCGGGCAAGCCCGCCGGCGTGAAGCAGGCCCAGATCGAAGGCGCGAACCTGCTCCTTCTGGGTGGCGTTACCGCTCTCGCCGTTGGCGTTGGCATCGTCGTTTCCGACCAGAGCAGCGACGGCAAGACCCTGGGTCCGATCACCACCGGCCCGCAGTCCACCGCCAAGTAAGACGGCGGCCTTCAGCCCCTTTGGCGGCTGAACCAAGGACGGACGAAAAGCGAAGGCGCATGACCCTGGGTCATGTGCCTTTTTGCTTTTCGGGTGTCTGCTTTTCCGCGCCCTGCCACGCGGCGCATCATCGTTCCGCCCAACTATGGCGGTAGCGTTTAACGGTTTGATGGCAGGACGGCTGCTAGGGTTTGGGTTGTCCGGCCGTGCACCTGTCCCAGGCACGCGCACAATAAAGCTGGGGACGCGCGGAGACCGGATGACGGGCGGCGCGCCGACGCCTATAGTTCGAAGCGAACAGGATGTGATGAGCATGGCCGACGAGAGCAAGAATACCAATTACGCGAAGCTGGCGCTGGGCGCCGGGCTGCTGGCCGCCGCCGCGATCGGCGTCGCCGCCTTCGTGCCGCGCAAGAAGCTGGCCTTCATCACCGAGCCGGTGGCCAACCTGGCAAAGCTGCCGGTTGCCGCCGCCGTGACCGCCTGGGCCGTGAGCCTCTGGCAGGACGCGACCGCGCCGCAGGCGCCGGTGTTCGACGATCTCCGGCCGTTCGACGAATTTTGATGCCGCGCATTCCGGTCGCCGCGACCATCCGCGAGGCTTACAGTTTCACCTTCACCCATCTGGGCGCGATCATCGGCCTGATCTGGGTGCCGATGGTGGCGTTGACGGTGTTAGGATTCTTCACCTTCCAGCGCTACTACAATGACTTCATCAGCAACATGTCCAGCGGCAACGCCGCCGCGATGGGGCCCAGCATGCTGATGATGCTGCTGTACCTGGTGGCGGTGCTGGCCTTGCAGGCGGTGATCTATGTCGCGGTGGTGCAGCTTGCCATGGGCACGCGCAAGGACGCGCCGATGGCGCATTTCGCCTTCGGCGCCCAGGAATGGCGCCTGTTCCGCGCCTTCTTCGCCTTTGCCGGCCTGATCCTGCTGCTGATCATGCCGGCCGTGATGCTGCTGTCGCTGGCCGGACCCGCCCTGCCGGGTCCCCTGCGCGGGCTGCTGCTGCTGGTGATGGTGTATGGCGTCATCCTGGTCGCCATGCCGCGCTTCCTGGCGCTGCTGCCCGCCATTTCGGTCGCGGAAACCGCGCCGGTCCTGCGCCGGGCCTGGGAATTGTCGGCGGGCCATTTCTGGCGGCTGCTGGGCCTGATGATCGGCATCTTCGCGCCGTTCTTCCTGCTGTTTCTTGGCGTGGAAATGTTGCTGGCGGGCCATGTGCCGCCCACCCCCGGCGCCAGCCAGGAAGTGCAGATCATGGCGGGCATGGTGCGCGCGCGGGAAATCCTGCCGGTGATGAGCGGATTGAGCTTCCTGGTGTCGCCGCTGATGATTGGGCTGTTCGCCAGCGCCAGCGTGTCGGTCTGGCGCCGGATCAAGGGCGAGCCGGTCACCAGCATTCTGGCCTGATTTTCGTTTATCCGGCGGCCTTGAGCTTGCGGGCGGCGGCCGCGGCCTTCAGCAGCGGCTTGAGATAGCGTCCGGTATGGGAGCGGGCATTCCTGGCCACATCCTCGGGCGTGCCGCTGGCCACGATCTCGCCGCCGCCATCGCCACCTTCCGGCCCCAGATCCACGATCCAGTCCGCCGTCTTGATGACTTCCAGATTGTGCTCGATCACCACCACCGTATTGCCCTGGTCCACCAGTTCCTGCAGCACTTCCAGAAGCTTCTTCACATCGTGGAAGTGCAGGCCGGTGGTCGGCTCGTCCAGGATGTAGAGTGTGCGGCCGGTGGCGCGGCGTGACAGTTCCTTGGACAGCTTGACGCGCTGGGCCTCTCCGCCCGACAGGGTGGTGGCCTGCTGGCCGATGGAGATATAGCCCAGCCCCACGCGCTTGAGGGTTTCCAGCTTTTCGGCGATGGACGGCACCGCCCGGAACAGCTCCGCGCCCGCTTCGATGGTCATGTCCAGCACATCGGAAATGGACTTGTCGCGGAACTTCACTTCCAGCGTCTCGCGGTTGTAGCGCTTGCCCTTGCAGACATCGCACTGGACATAGACGTCGGGCAGGAAGTGCATCTCGATCTGGAGCACGCCGTCGCCCTGGCAGGCCTCGCAGCGCCCGCCCTTGACGTTGAAGCTGAAGCGCCCCGGCGCATAGCCGCGCGCCTTGGCCTCCGGCAGTTCGGCGAACCAGTCGCGGATCGGCGTGAAGGCCCCGGTATAGGTGGCCGGGTTGGAGCGCGGCGTGCGGCCGATGGGCGACTGGTCGATATCGATCACCTTGTCGAGATATTCCAGCCCCTCGATGCGGTCGTGGGGGGCGGGATGCTCACGTCCCTGCGACAGCTTGCGGGCCGCCGCCTTGAACAGGGTTTCGATGGTGAGGGTGGACTTGCCGCCGCCCGACACGCCGGTGATGCAGGTCAGTGTGCCCAGCGGAATCTCCGCCGTGACATTCTTGAGATTGTTGCCGCGCGCGCCCACCACCTTCAGCCAGCGGTCATGCACCGGCTTGCGGCGGCGCGCCGGGATGGAGATGGACTCCGCGCCGCTGAGATAGCGCCCGGTCAGGCTTTTCTTGTTGGCGATGATGTCGGCGGGCCTGCCTTCGGCGATGATATGGCCGCCATGCACACCCGCGCCGGGGCCCATGTCGATCACATGGTCGGCGGTGCGGATGGCGTCCTCGTCATGTTCCACCACCAGCACGGTGTTGCCCATGTCGCGCAGGCCCTTCAGGCTTTCCAGCAGCTTGTCATTGTCGCGCTGGTGCAGGCCGATGGACGGCTCGTCCAGCACATAGAGCACGCCGGTCAGGCCCGAACCGATCTGCGAGGCCAGCCGGATGCGCTGGCTTTCGCCGCCCGACAGGGTGCCGGAAGCGCGCGCCAAAGTGAGATAATCCAGCCCCACATTGTTGAGGAATTTCAGCCGGGCGCGAATTTCCTTCAGGATGCGGACCGCGATCTCGCGCTGCTGCTTGTTCAGGCGCGCGTCAATGTCGCGGAACCATTCGTCGGACAGCCGGATGGACATTTCGCAGACCTGGCCGACATGCAGGCCGCCGATCTTCACCGCCAGCGCTTCGGGCTTGAGGCGATAGCCTCCACAGGCCTCGCAGGGGCTGGTGTCCTGGAAACGCTCCATCTCCTCGCGGCTCCAGGCGGAGTCGGTCTCCTTGTAGCGCCGCTCCATGTTGGGAATGACGCCCTCGAAGGGCTTGCGCGTCTCATAGCGGCGCGCGCCGTCGTCATAGATGAACTTGATCTCGTCCTCGCCGGAGCCGTACAGGATCGCGTCCCGCGCCTTTTTGGGCAGGTCTTCCCAGGCCTCGTTCATGGAGAATTTGTAGTGCCGCGCCAGCGCCTCCAGGGTCTGGAGGTAATAAGGCGAGGAGGAGCGCGACCAGGGCGCGATGGCGCCCTTTTTCAGGGTCAGGCTTTCATCGGGCACGACCAGCGCCGGATCGAAATAGAGCTGGGTGCCCAGCCCGTCGCAGTCCGGGCAGGCGCCATGCGGGTTGTTGAAGGAAAACAGGCGCGGCTCGATTTCGGGAATGGTGAAGCCGGACACCGGGCAGGCGAACTTGCTGGACAGCAGCATCTGGCGCGGGCGCTCCTTGCCCTGCGCGTCCTTTTCGGTTTCGTCCGCGAACTCGACGGCCAGCAGCCCGTCGGCCAGGTTCAGCGCCGTCTCGATGGAATCGGGCAGGCGGTTGCCGATGTCCGCCTTCACCACGATGCGGTCCACCACGATTTCGATATCGTGCTTGAGCTTCTTGTCCAGCGCGGGAATGGCGCCGATGTCGTGGAACTTGCCGTCCACCTTGGCGCGCTGGAATCCCTTCTTCTGAAGCTCGGCCAGTTCCTTTTTGTATTCGCCCTTGCGGCCGCGCACGATGGGCGCCAGCAGGTAGAGGCGGGTACCTTCGGGCAGGGCCAGGATGCGGTCCGCCATCTGGCTGACCGTCTGGCTTTCGATGGGCAGGCCCGTGGCGGGCGAGTAGGGTACGCCGACGCGCGCGAACAGAAGGCGCAGATAGTCGTAGATTTCCGTCACCGTGCCCACGGTGGAGCGCGGATTCTTGCTGGTGGTCTTCTGCTCGATGGAGATGGCGGGCGACAGGCCCTCGATATGATCCACATCGGGCTTCTGCATCAGTTCCAGGAACTGGCGGGCATAGGCCGACAGCGACTCGACATAGCGGCGCTGGCCCTCGGCATAGATGGTGTCGAAAGCCAGGGATGACTTGCCCGAGCCGGAAAGCCCGGTCAGCACGGTCAGGGTGTCGCGCGGAATCTCGACATCGATGTTCTTGAGATTGTGTTCCCGCGCGCCGCGGATGGAGATGTTCTTGAGCATCAGTCGGGTTTTCTCGGAAGGCTGTCCAGGTATCGCTGTCCGGAACCCGGGGGCAGGGCGTCCAGTTCCATCAGCATGTTGATGCAGCGCAGCGCCAGGTCGGCGGAGCCGTAGCAATGGTGCGCGATCAGGGCCAGGTGCTTCCACTGTTCGGGCGTCATGTTTTCGGCGTGGGTGAAGTCGCGCACATAGACCATGTCGGCTTCCAGAAGCTGGCGCAGGCCCCGGTTGGGCTGGCCGCCCGCCACCAGCGGGGCCAGCGGCCAGACCTTCATCTCGGCGAAACAATGGGGCAGGAAGCCCATCGCGCGCAGCAGGCTGTCCATCTCGCCCAGTGTGGGCTGGCCCTGATACAGCGGGATGAACGACATCTCGGTCTGGATCGCCACCGCGCCCGCGAGTTTTTCCCGGCCATGTTCCAGCACATCGCGCTCGGAACCCTGGATGTCCATCTTGAGGAAGTCCGGCGGCGCGACCTCGGCGATGTCGTCAAGGCGGCGGGTCTGGACAGGAATCTGGGCTTTCACATCACCCCATATAGGAAAGAGATTGAAAAGCGCCAGATGCGCCGCATCGGGAACCAGCAGGCTGGTCATGCCCTCCAGCGCGCAGACATGCAGGGTGCGCGCGGTTCCATCACCCAGCGCATGGGGCAGGTAGCGCTCGCATGGTCCGGCCTTGGCATTCAGCCGGGCCAGCGCCTCGGCCTGCGGCTCGAAGCCGGTGACCTCGCACAGGCCCGCCGCCAGCATCCGCTTGTAGGGGGGATCGCCGTCAATCGGATTGGCCCCGATATCCAGGATGGCGGTCCGCCGCTGCGGCGACAGCAGCGCGGCCAGGGAATCGGACATCAGGGGATCCATGCGGCGGTCATAGCGCGTTTCGGGATGGCCGGAAACAAAAAGAGAACGATTGCAATGTTTTCACTTTGCATTTCTTACAAGAGTAGTAGATCGTCTTGGTGTTAAAAGAACCCCATAAGGCAAAAGCCCGAACGGGTCTGAGAGAGGATAGATGAGCATTCTGAAGCGCGCGACCATTGCCACGGCCCTTGTGGCGACTCTTTCGGCCACGGCTTATGCCGCCGACACGGCCCCCCTGGCGCCCGGCAAGCCCGCCGGCGTTGCCGCCGCCCAGCTGCGTCCCGGCCCGCTGGTGGCCATCGGCATCGGCGCGGCGGTTGCCGGCGCCGTCGTGCTGCTGTCGGAAACCGGCAAGGCCACCCCGCCGCCCACGCCGATTGCGACCGGCACCACGCCGTAATTCACATCCTGCGCGTCAGGGCGGAGCGAGCCTGGTTCCCAGCGTCTCCTCCCCCTGACCCAGCATCCGCCGCGCCAGCCGGACCCCGGCCGGCGGGCGGACATGCACCAGATCCACATAGCTGGGGCTGACTCCATCCCGCATCGCTTCGGTGGTGAGCGCGTTCGCGTTCAGGAAATCGAACAGCGCCACCCGGTTGGCGCAGGCCGCATTGTGGCGCGCCACCGCTGCGGCCACGGCGGCCTTGAACGCGGCCAGCCCCGCCGCGTCACCCTGGCGATAGCGCTGCTGGATGGCGGCATGGTCGGGCGAGAAATAGAGCGTCACTTTTGCCCGCGCTGTGCAGGCAGCGGCCAGCAGGGCTTCCAGTTCACGCCGGGGGCCGTCGCCCATCCGCATCACCCGCTGGCGGCGATAGGACAGGTCGCGCGCCATCACGGCCTGCGTCATGTGGGCATAGGCGCCGAACAGGTCGGGGCGCGCGGCGGCATCCTGCCCGTTCAGCTGGAACAGCGACCAGGCGCTCAGCGCGTTCATGCCCACCGCGCCGCCGCTGAGATATCCGGTGGTGAACAGCCACAGCCCGCGCCGGGGCGTCGGTGTACCCTCCGGCGTCACCGACAGGCGCGTTTCGTCAAAGCTGGGCAGCGCTTCGCCGGGGCCGCCATTGCCGGTAAAGGCGTCCAGCGCCACCACCACCTGCCGCACCGAAGGCTGGGCCAGCGCGTCCTGGGTGAAGCGCCGCGCTTCATAGGGCGTCATGCTGGATGCGCCATAGTTGAAAGTGCGCGTGCCCAGCGCCGGATCGAGCAGCACCGGATCGAAGGCGTCGCGCACCCGGCTGGACCCCACGAACACGATCTCGGGACGTATGCGCGCCAGCCAGACCGGCTTGAGGGCGCGCTCGAAGCCCGACAGGGTCTGCACGCTGGGGCCATGCGGATGGTGCAGGATGTAAGCGCCCGCCGCCCAGTTGAATCCGGCCAGCAGCGCCACAGCGGTCAGCACCGTTCCCAAAAACCATGCGGTGTAGCGGCTTTTGTCCATCAGAACTGGAAATAAATGAAGGGCTTGAGATTTGACAGGGCCAGCACGGCGGCGATGCAGAGCAGGCCATAGGCGATGGCCGCGCCCCGCGTCGGCGCCCAGGCCAGCCGGCGGGCCGGTGTCACCTGATCCGCGCCATAGGGCGATGGCAGGGCCGGATCGTGCCGCCACAGCATCTGCATGCTGTTGGGCATGAACCAGATGATGACGGTCAGCAGCAGCAGCGTCACCGCCGCCAGGGGCGAGAAGCTGACAATGGCGCTGTGGCCGCCGCCCATCAGGCCCGATACGACACGCCCTGCCGCGTCCAGGCTCTGGGCGCGGAACACGATCCAGGCCAGGCTGGTGGCGGCAAAGGTCAGCAGCACCGCCGCCGCATGCAGCGGCAGGCGCAGGGCCGCCGGCGCCGTCAGGCCGGTGCGTTTCACGAAATGCCGGAAGGCATGGTTCACGGTCAGGTAGAAGCCGTGCAGGCCGCCCCACACCATGAAGGTCCAGTTGGCGCCGTGCCACAGCCCGCCCAGCAGCATGGTGATGAACAGGTTGAGATAGCGCCGCAGCGGCCCCTGCCGGTTGCCGC
The DNA here is from genome assembly GCA_035714165.1 of Rhizomicrobium sp. GTDB lineage: Bacteria > Pseudomonadota > Alphaproteobacteria > Micropepsales > Micropepsaceae > Rhizomicrobium. The sequence goes on along the minus strand of DASTMN010000027.1, from coordinate 12,711 downwards.
CCAGCGGGATATAGAGATAGTCGCGCAGGAAGGCCGACAGCGAGATGTGCCAGCGCCGCCAGAAGTCGATGATGCTGGCGGCCTTGTAGGGCGACAGGAAGTTTACCGGCAGGCGGATGCCCATCATCGCCGACGAGCCCAACGCCATGTCGGAATAGGCCGAGAAATCGAAATAGATCTGGAAAGAGAAAAACAGTGTGCCCAGCCAGGAATCAGTGGGACCGATGGACACGCCCCGGTCGGCGGCGCTGAAGATGGCGTCGGCAAAGGGCGCCAGATTGTCGGCGATCAGTGTTTTCTTGGCCAGGCCGATGGTGAACAGGGTGATGCCCACCGACAGGTCGCCGCGCCGGTCGGTGCTGGCCTTGTGGAATTGCGGGATCAGATCGTTGTGCCGCACGATCGGCCCGGCGATCAGGTGCGGGAAATAGGCGACGAACAGCGAATAATCGAGCAGGGAATAGCGGTGGGTTTTGCCCTGGTCGGCATCCACCAGATAGCTGATCTGCTCGAAGGTGAAAAAGCTGATCGCCAGCGGCAGGAAGAAATGCGGGATGGGCAGGTGCCAGCCCAGCATGTCGTTCAGGCTGGCGGTGAACAGGGTCTGGTATTTGAAGACCGCGATCAGCCCCAGGTTGAAGATCAGCCCGCCGATCAGGAGGCCCTGGCGGCCTTCATGGCGCATCCGCCGCTGCTCGATCTCGCGGCCGATGGCATAGTTCACCAGGGTCGAGCCCATCAGCAGCAGCAGGAAGTCGGCCCGCCACCAGGCATAGAAGGCGTAGGACGCCAGCAGCAGGAACACCCGCCGTCCCGTCAGGGAACGGTGTTCCAGCAGCCGGAACACCAGCACGGCCAGCCCCAGAAAGAGGAAATAAGGATAGGAATTGAAGGGCATGCCTTCGTGTGCCTCGCCGCCAGCGCCTTGAGGCTTATCGGGGAAAAGGCGACTTCTGGCTATTGGAACGAATAGAGAACATGCTATGGAGGTGGATAACAGGCCGGGCGCGGATGACCCGGCCGCCGCCGCCGTCTAACGTCGCGGCAACAACGGAGATGGATCATGGCGGGTAGCGTCAACAAGGTGATTTTGGTCGGCAATCTGGGCAAGGACCCGGAAGTGCGGCGCATGACCTCGGGCGATCCGGTCGTCAATCTCTCCATCGCCACCTCCGAGACCTGGCGCGACAAGGCCAGCGGCGAGCGCAAGGAGAAGACCGAGTGGCACCGCGTGGTCATCTTCAACAAGAACCTGGCCGATGTGGCGGAGAAGTACCTGAAAAAGGGCGCCAAGGTGTATGTCGAGGGCCAGCTCCAGACCCGCAAATGGACCGACAAGGACGGCGCCGAGAAATACTCGACCGAAGTGGTGCTGCAGAATTTCCGCGGCGAGCTGACCATGCTGGACGGCCGCAGCGGCGGCGAAGGCGGCGGCGGCTTCGGCGGCAATCGCGGCGGCGCCAATGAAGCGCCTGCCAGCTTCCAGCGCGATGAGCTGGATGACGAAATCCCGTTCTAGGTCCATCCAGGTCACGCTTTGCGTCGCGTTCCTCGCCAGCCTGGTGCTGGCGGGCTGCGTGTCCTCGTCGGGTATTCCGGCGGCGCGGATCGCCGAAAGCGATATCGCGGCGGCCTATCTGCCGCTGCGCAAGCGCGTCAATCTGGGCATCGACAGCGACAATGGCGCCGCGGTGGTGATCGCGCCCGGCATCGCCGTGACCAATGCCCATAACCGCAACCTGGTGGATCCGGCCAGCGTGATCGGCGCGCGGCGCGATTACGACCTGCTGTTCTTTAGAACCTCCCGCAAGGTCGCTCCCGCGACGGCCCAGCCGGTGGCGGGCGGCGCGGTCACCGCCTATGGCCAGGGCGTGGATGGCGAATTGCGGACCGCGCGCGGCGTGATCCGGCAGGTCAAGGCCAGCCCCGGCGCCACCATTCCCGACTGGTTCACATTCGCGGGCAATGCCGGGCCGGGCTTTTCCGGCGGGCCGGTTCTGGATGCCGCCGGGCGGCTGATCGGCATCACCTTCGGCTATAAGGATTCGGGCCGCGAAAGGCTGATTTACGCCTATGACATGGCGCGGGTGCGGGCGGAGTTTTCGGCGCTCCCGAAACGGCCAAATTAGCCTTTTATACCAAGGGCTTGCCGGGACCTAATTTGCTGGTTTCGGGACCTCCGAAATGCTAGGAATCACGCCTCTTTTCCAGCCGTCCGCACGGCGTTCGATAGGCGTCATTTGAGCGACTTTTTCCATGAGTGATGGGTCCGACACGCTGAACCCGCCCGAAGGTGGCAATCCGATCGCCGCCATCGCGGTCGAGGATGAGCTGAAGCGGTCTTATCTCGACTATGCGATGAGCGTCATCGTGCAGCGCGCGCTGCCCGACGCCCGCGACGGCCTCAAGCCCGTGCACCGGCGCATCCTCTTTTCGATGCACGAGAACGGCTATGACTGGAACAAGGCCTATCGCAAGTCCGCGCGCGTGGTCGGCGACGTCATCGGCAAGTATCACCCGCATGGCGACCAGTCGATCTATGACGCGCTGGTCCGCATGGCGCAGGATTTTTCCATGCGCGCGCCGCTCATCGACGGGCAGGGCAATTTCGGCTCGGTGGACGGCGATCCGCCCGCCGCCATGCGCTACACCGAGGTGCGCCGCGCCCGCATCGCCCATGCCCTGACCGAGGACATCGACAAGGAAACGGTCGAGTTCCGCGACAATTACGACGGCACCGAACAGGAACCGTCGGTCCTGCCGTCGCGCTTCCCCAACCTGCTGGTCAACGGTTCGGCGGGCATCGCCGTGGGCATGGCCACCAACATCCCGCCCCACAATCCGGGCGAGGTGATCGACGCCTGCCTGGCCTATATCGCCGATCCCGCCATCACCCTAGACGCCCTGACCGAGATCGTGCCGGGACCGGACTTTCCCACCGGCGCGCTGTTGATCGGCAAGCAGAATGCCCGCGCCGCGCTGGCGCGGGGCCGGGGTTCGGTGCTGATGCGCGCCCGCTGCGCCGTCGAGGAAATCCGCAAGGATCGCGACGCCATCATCGTCACCGAGCTGCCCTATCAGGTGAACAAGGCGATGCTGATCGAGCGGATCGCCGAACTGGTGCGCGACAAGAAGATCGAGGGCATTTCCGACATCCGCGACGAGAGCGACCGGTCGGGCATGCGCATGGTGATCGAGCTGAAGCGCGACGCCTCCAGCGAGGTGGTGCTGAACCAGCTCTACCGCTTCTCGAACCTGCAGATGAGCTTTGGCGTCAACATGCTGGCGCTGAATGACGGCCGCCCCATGCAGATGAACCTGAAGGAGCTGATCGGCGCCTTTGTGGGATTCCGCGAGGAGGTCGTCACCCGCCGCACCAAGTTCGACCTGACCAAGGCGCGCGACCGCGGCCATATCCTGGTCGGCCTGGCGGTCGCCGTCGCCAATATCGACGAGGTCATCCGCCTGATCCGGACCGCGCCCGACGCCGCCGCCGCGCGCGAGCAGTTGATGGCGCGCGAATGGCCCGCCCATGACGTCGGCCCGCTGGTCGCCCTGATCGCCGATCCCCGCCACCGGGTCGAAGAGAGCGGCACCATCCGCCTGTCGGAAGAACAGGCCAAGGCCATCCTGGACCTGCGCCTGCAGCGGCTGACCGCGCTGGGCCGCGACGAGATCAATGACGAGGCCCAGAAGCTGGGCCTGGCCATCGCCGATTACCTGGACATCCTGTCCAGCCGCGGCCGCGTGATGGCCATCATCACCGACGAACTGACCGGCATCCGCGACGAGTTCGCCACGCCGCGCCGGACCGAGCTGATCGATGCCGATGTCGAGCTGGAAGACGAGGCGCTGATCGAGCGCGAGGATGTCGCCGTCACCGTCACCCATGCCGGTTACATCAAGCGCACGCCCATCGCCGAGTACCGGGTGCAGGGGCGTGGCGGCAAGGGCCGGTCGGGCATGGCGACGCGCGACGAGGATTTCGTCACCAGCCTGTTCGTCGCCAACACCCATGCCTGGCTGCTGTTCTTCTCCTCCACCGGCATGGCCTACAAGCTCAAGGTCTGGCGCCTGCCCGAGGCCCGTGTCGCCGGCAAGGGCAAGGCGATGGTCAACCTGCTGCCGCTGGCCGAGGGCGAGCGCATCACCTCCATCCTGGCGCTGCCGGAAAATGAAGACGAGTGGGACAAGCTGAACGTGGTGTTCGCCACCCGCTCCGGCGATGTGCGCCGCAACCAGCTGTCGGATTTCGCCCAGGTCAACAAGAACGGCAAGATTGCCATGAAGCTGGCCGAGGGTGACGGCATCGTCGGTGTCGCCACCTGCACCGATGCCGACGATTTCCTGCTGACCACGCGCGGCGGCAAGGCGATCCGCTTCCCGGTTTCCGATGTGCGCGTCTTCAAGGGGCGCGATTCCACCGGCGTGCGCGGCATCAAGCTGGCCAAGGACGACGAGGTGGTCAGCCTGTCGCTGCTCTATCATTCCGACGCCACCAGCGCGGAAGCCCGCGCCTATCTCAAGCAGGCTTCGGCCGCGCGCCGGGCCGAAAGCGGCGAAGCGGAAGCCCCGGTGGAAGCCGAGGACGATGCCGAGGAGGGGGGCGAGGAAGCCACCCTGACATCGGAACGCTATGCGGCGCTGGGCGCGCGCGAGCAGTTCGTCCTGACCATGTCGCAGACCGGTTTCGGCAAGCGCAGCAGCTCCTATGAATACCGTGTCACGGGGCGCGGCGGTTCGGGCATCGTCGCCATCGGCATGGGCAAGAAGAACAGCGCGGTGATCGCTTCCTTCCCGGTGGAGGATAGCGACGACCTGATGCTGATCTCCGACGGCGGCCAGACCATCCGGGTCGCGGTGTCGGGCATCTCGGTGCAGGGCCGTGCCGCCCAGGGCGTCACCGTCTTCAAGGTGGACGAGGGTGAAAAGGTCGTATCGGTCGAGCGCATCGCCGATGTCGGCGGCGACCCCGCGCCATGACGGCGAAAAAGCGCACCGGCCTGTATCCCGGCACCTTCGATCCGCCTACCCTGGGGCACCTGGACATCATCAAGCGCGCCGTGAAGCTGGTGGATCACCTGGTGATCGGCGTGGCCACCAACGCCGCCAAGACGCCCATGTTCTCCCTGGACGAACGGGTGGCGATGGTGCGGGCCGAGGCCGAAAAGGCCGCCGCCGGGCGCGCCGTGATCGAGGTCCGCGCTTTCGACTCCCTGCTGGTGAAGTTCGCCGAAAGCGTGGGCGCCAGCATGATCATCCGGGGCCTGCGCGCGGTGTCGGATTTTGAATATGAGTTCCAGATGGTGGCGATGAACCAGCGCCTTAGCGCGGAGATCGAAACAGTCTTCCTGATGGCCGACCCGCGCCACCAGGCGATTTCGTCCCGGCTGGTCAAGGAAATTGCCCTTTTGGGCGGCGACATCGCGCCCTTCACCACGCCCGCCATCGCGGACGCCCTCCTCAAACGCAGCAAGGAAAAAGCATAATGGCCGAGTATCTCATCCTCGATCTCAAGGACGGTCCGGTGAAGATCGAACTGCGCGCCGACCTGGCGCCCAACCATGTCGAGCGCATCAAGACGCTGGCGGGCCAGGGCTTCTATGACGGCGTGGTGTTCCACCGCGTCATTCCCGGCTTCATGGCCCAGAGCGGCGATCCGACCGGCACCGGCAGCGGCGGCTCCGACCTGCCCGACCTCAAGGCCGAGTTCTCGAACGAAAAGCACACGCGGGGCACCGTGTCGGCCGCCCGCACCGCCAATCCCAACAGCGCCAACAGCCAGTTCTATATCTGCTTCGACGACGCGCCCTGGCTGGACCGCCAGTACACCGTCTGGGGCCAGGTGGTCGAAGGCATGGACAATGTGGACAAGATCAAGAAGGGCGGCGAGCACAATAACGGCGCCATCAGCGGCGAGCCTGACAAGATCCTGAAGGCCCGCATCGAAGCGGCCTGACCAGGCGTTCCTGCTTCACGCCATCGTCGCCCGCCTGCGCCGCAAGGTGTCGGCGTGGCGGCGATACCATTCCACGATGGACGGCATCTCGGCGGCCAGGCTGCGTCGTGGCGCCCAGCCCAGCGCCGCGATCTTATGGGCCGCTATGGCATAGCGGCGGTCATTGAACGGCCGGTCGGCGACGAATTCCACGCTGGTTTCGAAATCCGCGCCCATCACCCCGCAGATCATGCGCGCCACGGCGCTGTTGCTGTGTTCTTCCGGTGCAGCGACATTATAGGTTTCGCCGATGGCTCCGGTCTGCGCCAGCAGCACCAGCGCCTCGGCGAAATCCGGTGCGGCAAGATAGCGTCGCCGGTTGCTGCCGTCGCCATGCAAGGCGATACGGCGTCCGTCCAGAAGCGCCATGATGCTGGCGGGGATAAGTTTTTCCGGGAACTGCCGGATGCCGAAGATATTGTTGGCCCGCACCACCACCACCGGCAGGCGGAAGGAGTGGCGATAGCCATTGACGATCATTTCCGCTGCCGCCTTCGAGGCGGAATAGGGATTGGTAGGGTTCAGTTCGGCGGTTTCGTCATTCTCGCCGGACAATACTTCGCCATAGACCTCATCGGTGCTGACATGGACAATGCGGGGCACCCCGGCCGCGCGGCAGGCTTCCATGACGGTATGTGTGCCCAACGCGTTGGTCTGGGTGAAGAGGATGGAGCTGTGGAAGGAACGGTCCACATGGCTTTCCGCCGCTGCATGGATGACCAGGCCGCAACCTGCCGCAAGCCTGGCGCAAAGATCGAAGTCGCAGACATCGCCCGTCACCAGTTCGGCGCGCCCGTTTTCCAGCAGGGTCGCTATGTAGGCCGGGTCTGCCGCATAGGTCAGCTTGTCCAGCACGACGATGAAGGCTTGCGGCCATGCCGCCGCCGCGGCTTCGACCAGGTGCGAGCCGATGAAGCCCGCGCCGCCGGTGATCAGGATTTTTCGCATGCCAGGGCCTGTCCGATCGCCACGCAGCGCTGTCGCAGCCGCGCGGGATCCATTTCGAAACCGAACCGCGTCCTGGTCCGGTCCATATTGAGGAAGAATTCATCCCGCACCGGCCCTTCCGCCACCAGCCGTCCACCGCCAAAGCCTTCCATCAGCCAGGCCGCCATGTCGCCGCAGGATACCGGAAAGCCGCAGCCCAGGTTGAAGATGCCGTGTGCGGGGTCGCGCAGGTGCCGCGCGATCGTCGCGGCCATGACCTCCACGGGCAGGAAGTCGCGGCGCGAGGCGGGATCCATGTCAAAATGGATGATGCCTTCGCGCCGCAGCGAAGCCAGCATCGCGGCCATGAAGGTGCGTCGTCCCTCCTGGCGCTCCATGCCGAAAATATTGGACAGCCGGAAGATCGTGCAGGCCCCGCCCGTGGCGGCACGCACGGCGGCTTCGCTCTGGGCCTTGTTGCGGCCATAGAGGGTTTCGTCGCCGCCCGCGGGCGCCTCCTCCACGGCGTTCCAGCGCGCCTGCTGCGGATAGACGCGGCGGGTGCTGAGCAGCGTTGCATGTGCTCCGGCGGCATGGGCCATCCGCGCCACGGTGAGATCAAAATCATCCTCTGCGCGATAGGGGGCGGTGCGGAATTCGGCCGTGATGGCGCAGTTCACCACTGCCCGTGCGCCCCGGATAACAGCCGCAAGGTCATCGGCGTGACCGGCCAGAACCGTGTCTAGGCCCTCGGCCCGTGCCGCCGCCACGATATGTCCCGCCAGAAAACTGGTCCTGCCGACCACCACCACGCGCATGTATTCCCCCTGTGCCGGGCGTAGCACAAAGCCGGGAATGCCACGACTTTCCGCAGCCGTTTCGCAACTGCGAGATGAAGTTCCATCTTCTGCGTCAGGACGCCGCAGGCTATAGTCCCCGGACTGGAAGCAGGTTCACGGGTGGCCGTGACCGACGGCTTCGTCCGAAGCCGCCAGGCCAAGGCGCCCCGCAAAGAGACGGGAGATGCGCCATGACGATCCGGAATCCCATTGAGTGGAGCGGTGCCCAGCTTGTGTCGGCGGTCCATGCCGCCCAGGCGGTGCAGCGGTCCGTGCACCACATGCAGGACACGGCGCATTCGCCGGCCCCGGCCATCCGGCGGATCGGCAATGCGGATGTGTGGGCGGCGCTGCGCGAGGGCTTTGCCGATTTCCGGGCCTATCGCAGCGATGTGATCTTCCTGTGCCTGACCTATGCGCTGGTCGGGCTGGTACTGGCGCGGATGGCCTTCGGCATGCACCTGCTGCCGCTGCTGTTCCCGATGGCCAGCGGTTTCGCCATTGTCGGCCCGCTGGCGGCGGTTGGCCTGTACGAGATGAGCCGAATGCGCGAGCAGGGGCGCGAGGTGAGCTGGGCCAATGCCTTCGACGTGCTGCGGGCGCCCGCCATCGGCGGCATCGCCGCGCTGGGCGCGTTGCTGATCAGCATCTTCCTGCTCTGGCTGGCGGCGGCCTGGGCGATCTTTGAAGGCACGATGGGGACCGCTCCGGCCACTCCGGCCGCCTTCCTGGAGGCGGTGCTGTTCACCGGGCCGGGCCGGGCGATGATCGCGCTGGGCATGGGCGTGGGGTTCTGTTTCGCGCTGCTGGCGATGATGGTGAGCGTGGTGTCTTTCCCCATGCTGATCGACCGCGATGCGGGCCTGGACACCGCGATCAAGACCTCGTTCCGCGCGGTGGCGGCCAATCCCGGCCCGATGGCGCTGTGGGGGCTGGTGGTGGCGGCGAGCCTGCTGGCGGGCACGGCGCTGGTCTTTGTCGGGCTGATGGTGGTGGTGCCGGTGCTGGGCCATGCCACCTGGCATCTCTATCGCAGGCTGGTGGTCTGAACCGGTCCCGCTAGACCGCGCCCTTGCCGATCACCACGATCCAGGCGGTCTGGATCAGGATCACGATGTCGTACCAGAACGACCAGTTGAGGATGTACCACTCGTCCATCACCACGCGTTCGGCATAGCTGGTGTTGCTGCGGCCGCTGACCTGCCACAGGCCTGTCATGCCGGGACGGGTGCGGGTATAGAGTTGGGCGGCGGGGCCGTAATGCTCGTCCAGTTCGCGCTGCAGGACCGGGCGCGGCCCCACCAGGCTCATGTCACCCTTCAGCACGTTCCACAGTTGCGGCAGCTCGTCCAGGCTGGTGCGGCGCAGCCAGCGCCCGATGGGCGTGACGCGCGGATCGTTGCGGATCTTGAAGGTGCGCTGGTATTCGGCGAACAGCGCGGGCTGCTCGTGCTCGAACTGCGCCAGCCGCGCATCGGCATCCACCGCCATGGTGCGGAACTTGATGCAGCGGAAGGCCACGCCGTTGCGGCCGATGCGCCAGGGCGCATAGGTGGACGGGCCGCCATCGGTGCGGCGGACGATCAGCGCCAGCACCATCAGCAGGGGCGAGAACAGCAGCAGCAGCAGCGCCGAAACGGTGACGTCAAAGGCGCGCTTGGCCAGCCGATAGGGCAGGCGGCGGACATTGTTGCGGACCTGCAGCAGCAGGATGTCATGGCCGAAGAAGTTGCTGGCCGTCAGCCCCGCCAGCGGCAGGCGGTTGAGCGGCGGCACCACCGCCACCGCCATGTTCACTTCCAGCAGGCGCTGCACCACTTCCGCCGAATGATCCATGTTCTCGGTGGCGACGATGGCCTGTTCGCAGCCGGCCTGCACCAGCAGGGCGGCGAAACTCTCCGGGTCGCTGGAATGGATATGGTTCAGCCGGGACAGTTCGCGGGCGGGCGCGGTGTCGGGATCCTCGCTGACCAGCCAGCGCACATTGAAGCCCAGCGACAGGGTGCCATTGAGCGAGGCATAGATGGCCGGGCTGCGCTCGCTGTTGCCGATCAGGGCGGTGGGAATGCGCCAGATGCCCATGCGCGACATCACCGCCCGCATCGCCTGGCGGCCCAACGGCAGGGCGACCAGCAGGAACAGCCAGCTCAGCGCGGCGGGCAGGACGGGATAGACGCCCTGGCCCAGCGCGATCATGGCCAGGTCGAACAGCGCGGTGACGATCAGGGCGATGGTGGTGTTCTTGGCGCCGTCCCAGAAAGGCTGGCGGCGGCCGTAATCGCCCGCCAGGTACCGGACCAGGATGAAGGCCAGTCCCAGGATGGCGAAAACGTCTATGGGGGTGGATTGCGGCCGCGCCTGCGACCCCAGCAGCACGATGCTGGGCAGGTTGACGCCGTCACGGATCAGCAGCCAGGCCACGGCGAAGGCCGCCGCATCGCTGAGCGCCAGGCAGGCGACACTGGCCCAATGGCGCAGGTGCGCGGTCCGCAGCGCCCGGCGCGGCGGCCATGTCTCGTTTACCCAGGTGGTCGTCATCGGGCGCTCATGTGATGCCAACGTAAACTATCCGAAATCTTGACACCCCGCGCCGCAACATAGACCCGGCGCCGACGGCAGGAAACCGATTCAGCGTTAAGATATTGAAAATAGCATACTTTTTGTGCGCTGCGACAAAGTTGCATCTGGCCGGTTTGCAATGGCGGGAGCGCTCTGGCAAGGGGTGCCCGACACCCGGCGGACGCGATTTTCCGAATCCATGCAGGCCAGCCAGTTCGATTTCGATCTGCCCGAGGGCCTGATCGCGCTCCGGCCCGCAGTTCCCCGCGATTCCGCGCGCCTGATGGTGGTGCGGGCGGGCCAGCCCATCCGGCATGCCCATGTGCGCGACCTGCCGGACTTTCTGGCGGCGGGCGACCGGATGGTGGTCAACCAGACCCGCGTGCTTCCGGCCCGGCTGAAGGGTGTCCGCGAGGGCCGGGAAGGCGGCCCCGAGGCCCGGATCGAAATCCTGCTGCACCGGCGGCTGGGGCCGGACGCCTATTCGGCGCTGGCGCGGCCCGCCCGCAAGCTTGTGGCCGGGGACCGCCTGCGCTTCGGCGCGCTGGGCGGCCGTGTGCTGGACCGTGGCGAAGGCGGCGAGGTGCGGATCGCCTTCGATGTGGCGGGCGCGGCGCTGGATGCCGCCATCGCCGCCACCGGCGAAATGCCGCTGCCGCCCTATATCGCGGGCAAGCGGGCCGTTGATGCGCGCGACGCGGACGATTACCAGACCCTGTTCGCCAGCCAGACCGGATCGGTGGCCGCCCCCACCGCCGGGCTGCATTTCACGCCCGAACTGCTGGCGCGGCTGGAGGCGGCGGGCGTGACGCGCGAGCAGGTGACGCTGCATGTCGGGCTGGGCACTTTCCTGCCGGTGACGGTGGAGGACCTGTCGCAGCATCGCATGCATGCGGAGTTCGCCAGCCTCGACGGCGCAACGGCGGCGCGTCTCAACGCGGCCCGCGTCGCAGGCGGACGCATCCTGGCGGTGGGCACCACCTCGCTGCGGACCCTGGAAAGCGCCACCGATGCCGCGGGCCGCCTGGCGGCGTTTGAAGGCGATACCGACATCTTCATCACGCCCGGCACGCCGGTGCGCGCCGCCGACATGCTGCTGACCAACTTCCACCTGCCGCGCTCGACCCTGTTCATGCTGGTCAGCGCCTTCATGGGGCTGGATGTGATGCGGGCGGCCTATGCCGAGGCGATCCGCGAAGGCTACCGCTTCTATTCCTATGGCGATGCCTGCCTGCTAATCAGGCCGTCATGAGCAGTTTCCGCTTCGAGATCGCGGCCACCGATGGGGCCGCCCGCACCGGCGTGATCCAGACGCCGCGCGGTGACATCCGCACGCCCGCCTTCATGCCGGTGGGCACGGCGGCGACGGTCAAGGCGATGCTGCCGCAAAGCGTGCGCGAGACGGGCGCCGATATCCTGCTGGGCAACACCTATCACCTGATGCTGCGGCCGGGCGCGGAACGCGTGGCGCGGCTGGGTGGGCTGCACAGCTTCATGGACTGGCAGCGGCCGATCCTGACCGACAGCGGTGGTTTCCAGGTCATGTCGCTGTCGGCCCTGCGGAAGATCACCGAGGAAGGCGTCAGCTTCCAGTCGCATATTGACGGCCATGCCGAGTTCCTGTCGCCGGAGCGGGCGATGGAAATCCAGCGCCTGCTGGGGTCCGACATCCAGATGGTGTTCGACGAATGCCCGGCCTTGCCCGCGACGCATGAGGCCATCGAGAAATCCATGCTGCTGTCCATGCGCTGGGCGAAGCGGTCGAAGGCGGCGTTCGGCGAACAGACCGATGCCGAGAGGGTGGGCCGGGCCTGTTTCGGCATCGTGCAGGGCGGCACCTTTGCCGACCTGCGCCGGCGTTCGGCCGAGGCGCTGAAGGAGATCGGTTTCGACGGCTATGCCGTGGGCGGGCTGGCGGTGGGCGAACCACAGGCCGCCATGTTCGAGACCCTGGATGCCACCGTGCCCCACCTGCCGTCCGACCGGCCCCATTACCTGATGGGCGTGGGCAAGCCCGACGATATCGTGGGGGCGGTGCTGCGGGGCATAGACATGTTCGACTGCGTGCTGCCGACCCGTTCGGGCCGCAACGCCCAGGCCTTCACCTGGGACGGCACCCTGAACCTCAAGAATGCCCGCCATGCCGAGGATACCGGGCCGCTGGATGCGTCCTGCCGCTGCCCGGCCTGCCGCCAGTTCTCCCGCGCCTATCTCCACCATACGGTCAAGTCGGGCGAGATCATCGCCGCCATGCTGCTGACCTGGCACAACCTGGCTTTCTACCAGGACCTGATGGCGGCCCTGCGGGCGGCAATCGGGGCAGGCGAGGCGCAGGCCTTCGCGGACCGCTTCCTGGCCCGCTATCGCGCCGGAAAATCCACGGATTCC
>DASTMN010000026.1:0-10521 GCA_035714165.1 Rhizomicrobium sp. | reverse complement strand
AGCTTGGCGCCGCGCGGAAGATTGCCGGGTATCCAGCCCTGCGGCCCTTCGGCCACCAGGTCACGCGGCTCGAACAGGCCGGTGTCGGTCTGGTTGCGGACCTGGAGCGTATAGCGGCCATCCACAAAGATGGCGGCCTTGTCCGTCAGCACCACCGCCGATCCGGCCGAGCCGGTAAAGGCGGTCAGCCAGGCCAGCCGTTCGGCACAGGCGGGCAGGTATTCGCCCATATGCTGGTCGCTGTGCGGCACCACGAATCCGTCCAGCCCGCGCCTGTCCAGTTCGGTGCGCAGGGCGGCCAGGCGCGGCGCGCAGGTGGCGGCGTCGGAGGTGTCGTCATAGGTCTGGAACGGGCCGTGTCTGTCCATGGCCCGAAGCTTAACGCGGGGGTTTCTGGAGCACCAGCGCGCTCCACGGCCCCATGCGGCGGCGGCCGACAAAGCGCAGCGAGCGATAGAAGCTGGTGACCAGCCCTTCCTGGTTGGTCAACAGGCCCGACAGCACCAGCACCGCGCCGGGCGCCATCGCCTTCTGGATCGCGGGCGCCAGTTGCGTCAGCGGTCCGGCCAGGATGTTGGCGATCAGAAGATCGTACGGCGCGCCGCGCGACAGCACCGGGCTGGTCAGGCCGTCGGCGGTCACCGCGCGCACCAGATGGCCCACGCCATTGGCGCGGGCATTGTCGCGGGTCACGTCCACCGCCACCGGATCGATGTCCGATGCCAGCACCGGACGACGCCACAGCTTCACCGCGCCGATGGCCAGAAGGCCGGTGCCGGTGCCCAGGTCCAGCACGTTGCGGAAGGCGCGTTCGCGCGCCAGGTCCGACAGCACCGACAGGCACAGCGCCGTGGTTTCGTGATGGCCGGTGCCGAAGGCCAGCCCGGCCTCGATCTTCATGGGAATCACGCCATGCGGCACGGTGCCCGCGTCATGCGCGCCATAGACGAAAAAGCGCCCGGCCCGCACCGGCGGCAGGCCCTGCTGCGACAGGCGGATCCAGTCCTGGTCGGGCAGGGGCGCGACCACGATCTCGCGCCCGGTGATGCGGGACAGCCAGGCGGCGTCGGGCGCTTCGGTGTAGAGCGCCTCGACCACCGCGCCGTCGGCGAACGGTTCTTCCACGATCAGCACCGCCTGGGCGCTGCCTTCCAGCTCCAGCGCGGCGGCGGTGTTGGCGGCGTCCAGCTTGGTCAGCGCGACCGAGGCTTTCCAGAGGGGGGGATTGGTCATGGCTATTTTGATTGAGCTTCTAAAAATGCGGTCCAAAGACCCATTGTCCCACTTACGAGGGAAATGGTGACGAAAAAAGCTGCAATAACTTGAAAAGCATTATGAAAACAGTGCTGCCGCGCAGCTATCTCGGTCTGCCTCTTTTCGGTTTCAAGGACATGATTGGCATAAAAGAGTTGAGAGAAATACCCGAAGGTGTAAGCAAGTGTTACGCCCAGTGCGCCCAAGCCGAATAAAAGAACGGCATATGTATAATCTCTGCCATTAGGCAGTTTGTCGGTGAGTGCGATTAATGATGTTGCCGCACCTGCATTGAAGATGAAGAGATACTTTAATCCGTCTTTTGCAATGCCAATTCCAAGTTCAAAATGTTTATCCGAGCTAGACATCTTGTCCCCTGCGATTAAGCCCGCGACACGAACTGGTCAATAACGCGCTTTTCGCCTGCCTTGTCGAACTCCACCGTCAGCTTGTTGCCTTCGACATAGCGCACCCGGCCATAGCCGAACTTCTGGTGGAAAATCCGGTCGCCCCGGGCGTATTGCGAGGCGGAGGGATCGGAGGTCTGGGCGCTCCAGCTCTGCGCCTCGATCACCGGCGGGCGGCTGCGGAAACCGCCGGCGGCGGCGCGGTTGGCCTTCATGTTTTCCTGGGCCCGTTTCCAGCCCGGCGAGTCATAGGTGCTGCCGAAATCGGCGGCCTGGCCATTGTCGCGAAAGCCCGCATAGCCGCCGTAAAAGCCTTCATCCACCACCGCCTCGACATGGCCTTCGGGAATCTCGTTGATGAAGCGCGAGGGCAGGGCGCTTTGCCAGGAGCCGTGCACCCGGCGGTTGGCGGCCATCGAGATGCGGGCGCGCTGACGGGCGCGGGTGATGCCGACATAGGCCAGCCGCCGCTCTTCTTCCAGCCCGGCCAGGCCGTTCTCGTCCATGCTGCGCTGGCTGGGAAACAGGCCTTCCTCCCAGCCCGGCAGGAAAACGGTCTCGAACTCCAGCCCCTTGGCGGCGTGCAGGGTCATCAGGTTGATGCGGTCGCCGGATTCATCCTGCGCGATCTCCATCACCAGCGACACATGCTCCAGGAAGGCGGCAAGGCTTTCAAAGCCCTCCATCGAGCGGACGAACTCTTTCAGGTTGTCCAGCCGGCCCGGCGCTTCCGCCGACTTGTCAGCCTTGAGCATGTCGGTATAGCCGCTTTCGTCCAGTACCATCTCGGCCAGTTCGGTATGCGGCAGCACGCGCGCGGTTTCGGTCCAGCGCGCGAAATTGGCGGCCAGCTCGCCCAGCGCCTTGCGCGCCTTGGGCGGCAGTTCGTCGGTCTCGGTGATTTCGCGCGCCGCCGCCAGCAGCGGCAGGGTGCGGGCACGGGCATAGGCATGCAGCGTCGCCACGCTGGCGTCGCCGATGCCGCGCTTGGGCTTGTTGACGATGCGCTCGAAAGCCAGGTCGTCATCGCCCTGCGCGATCAGGCGCAGATAGGCCATCGCGTCGCGGATTTCCTGACGTTCGTAAAAGCGCGGGCCGCCGATCACGCGATAGGGCAGGCCCAGGCTGATGAAACGGTCTTCGAATTCGCGCATCTGGAACGAGGCGCGCACCAGAATCGCCATCTGGGCAAAGGCGTGACCGCGGCGGTGCAGGTCCTCGGCCTCGGAGGCGACGTTGCGCGCCTCCTCCTCGGCGTCCCACACGCCCTGTACCTTGATCTTTTCGCCTTCGTTGCCCTCGGTCCACAGCGTCTTGCCCAGCCGCCCCTTGTTGGCGGCGATCAGGCCCGAGGCCGCGCCCAGGATGGCCGAGGTGCTGCGGTAATTGCGTTCCAGCCGGATCACCCGCGCGCCGGGAAAATCCCGCTCGAAGCGCAGGATGTTCTCCACCTCCGCGCCGCGCCAGCCATAGATGGACTGGTCGTCGTCGCCCACCACGCAGATATTCTGGGCGCCGCTCTCCTGCGTGCCGCCGCGCGCCAGCAGGTTCAGCCACAGATACTGCACCACATTGGTGTCCTGATATTCGTCCACCAGCATGTAGCGGAAGCGGTCGCGGTAATCGGCCAGCACATCGGGATGGGTCTTGAGGATGTGCAGCGTCTCCAGCAGCAGGTCGCCGAAATCCGCCGCGTTCAGCGCCTTCAGCCGGTCCTGGTACTGGCGATAGAGCGACTTGCCCTTGCCAAAGGCATAGGCCTGCGCCTCGCCCTCGCTCACATCGTCGGGCCGCTGGCCCTTGTTCTTCCAGCCATCGATCTGCGCGGCCAGGGCGCGGGCGGGCCAGCGCTTTTCGTCCACGCCCTCGGCCTCGATCAACTGCTTGAGCAGGCGCAGCTGGTCGTCGGTATCCAGGATGGTGAAATTGGATTTCAGGCCCGCCAGTTCGGCATGGCGGCGCAGTATCTTCGCGCCGATGCTGTGGAAGGTGCCCAGCCATTGCATCCCCTCCACCGCGCCGCCGATCAGGGCGCCGATGCGGTCCTTCATCTCGCGTGCCGCCTTGTTGGTGAAGGTGACGCAGAGAATCTGGCCCGGCCAGGCGCGGCGGGTGGCCAGGATATGGGCCAGCCGGGTGGTCAGCACCCGCGTCTTGCCGGTGCCCGCCCCGGCCAGAACCAGCACCGGGCCGTCGGTGGCTTCCACCGCCGCGCGCTGCTCGGCATTCAGGCCCGCCAGATAGGGCGGGTCGCGGGGAACGGGCGCGGTGTGGGGTTCTTCCGAAAAGGCCGCATCCAGCGGGTCGGAATAGCGGTCGCCATAGCTGCTCATGGGTGGCCGCTCATGGCGAAAACCGGGAATCTGGGAACATGAGAACGATATTAGAACGCGGGGGCGGTTTTTCCCACCTATTTATCCGCGTCCGGTTCATCCAGCCGGTAGCCGGACAGCCGTTCCGCCGCCTGTTCCCGGCGCGTTTCGGCCAGGTTCCGCACAGCTTTGGGTGTGCCGTGCTTGACGCGGTTGGCCTCGGCCGCCGCGTCCTTTTCGGTGCGGGCCTTGGCCTTGCGGGTGCGGCGCAGGTTGATGATCTCGGCCATGACGGAAAGCTAGGGCCGCGCCGCCAGCGCGTAAAGCCGCAGGGCGCTGGCCAGCGGCCGTTCGCCCCGTCCGGCGTCTATGCGGGCGATCAGCGCCGCCAGCGCCAGTCCCTCGCGCCGGGCGGCGTCGTCGATCACCGCCCAGAACTCCGCTTCCAGCGCCACGCTGGTGCGATGCCCGGCCAGCGAGAAGGAGCGCTTTTTCAGCATCAGCGGATGCGCCTCCAGTCCAGTATGTCCAGTTCCCGCGCCAATTTCTGGCCGCCGGGGTGCGGCGGCATCAGCACCACCGGCTTTTGCAGGTCGGCCACCGCGCCCGCCGCGATCACCGCGTTGCGGTCGATCCAGCCGTCGGTGTCCAGCAGCCGCACGCTGCGCCATTCCTGCCGCAGGGCGCGGACGAGGTTGTCGGGCGTACGGTCCTCGTCATTGTCCACGATCACATTCATCAGGAACAGGCCGCCGCGCGCCACCAGCCGCGACCGGGCCAGCCGGAAGAAGGCGGGCTGCATGAAGACCGGCGGCATCCCGCCCTCGCCAAAGGCATCCAGCACAATGGCGTCGAAGCGGTGGCGATGCGCCTTCAGCCAGGCCACGCCGTCCGCGGTCTGGCAGGAGACGGTTTGCGGCAGATGGAAATACTTGCGGGCGATGTCGAAGCTGAAGGCGTGCAGGTCCACCACCGTGGTGTCCACGCCGCTGCGCGCCAGCATGGTGGCCAGCGTACCGCCGCCGCAGCCGATCATCAGCACATCCTGGCACTGCCGCTGCATCAGGAAATAATACATGGCGTGGATATAGTCGGCGGTGCTGACACCGGTGCTGTCGGCGGCGCTCTGGTGATATTCTCCCTGCCAGTAGCTGACCTTGCCGGTGCGCCCGTCGCGCACAATGGTATGGCCGGGCGCCGGGACGATGTTTTCCGTGCTCATCGCGGCGCCCGTGCCGCCACTATTTCGGCGCGATCATGTCTTCGGGGCGCACGATGGCGTCGAACTCCTCCGCCGTGACGTAATTGCCCTTCAGGGCTTCGTCCTTCAGCGTGGTGCCGTTCTTGTGCGCCGTCTTGGCGATCTTGGCGGCATTGTCATAGCCGATCTTGGGCGCCAGCGCCGTCACCAGCATCAGCGAGCGTTCCAGCCCCGCCTTGATATTGTCCAGGCGTGGTTCGATCCCCACCACGCAATTGTCGGTGAAGCTCACCGCCGCCTCGGCCATCAGTGTCACCGACTGGAGGAAGTTGTAGGCCATCACGGGGTTGTAGACGTTTAGTTCGAAATGGCCCTGCGATCCGGCGAAGGTCAGCGCGGCATTGTTGCCGAAAATCTGCACGCAGACCTGGGTCAGGGCCTCGCACTGGGTCGGGTTGACCTTGCCCGGCATGATGGAGCTGCCCGGCTCGTTCTCCGGCAGCGACAGTTCGCCCAGGCCGGAGCGGGGGCCCGAACCCAAAAGGCGGATGTCGTTGGCGATCTTGAACAGGCTGGCGGCCACCGTGTTGATGGCGCCGTGGCTGAACACCATCGCGTCATGGGCGGCCAGCGCCTCGAACTTGTTGGGCGCGCTGGTGAAGGCCATGCCGGTGATGGCGGCGATGCGTTCGGCCACCATCCTGTCGAAGCCCACCGGCGCGTTCAGGCCGGTGCCCACCGCGGTGCCGCCCTGGGCCAGCTGCATCAGGGCGGGCATGGTGGATTCGATGCGGGTGATGCCGTTGGCCACCTGGGTGGCATAGCCGGAAAACTCCTGGCCCAGCGTCACCGGCGTGGCGTCCTGGGTGTGGGTGCGGCCGATCTTGATGATGTCCTTCCAGGCGGCGACCTTGGTTTCCAGCGCCTTATGCAGGTGACGCAGCGCGGGCAGCAGCTTCTTCTCGATCTCCTCGGCGCAGGCGATGTGCATGGCCGTGGGATAGGTATCGTTGGACGACTGGCTCATATTCACGTGATCGTTGGGATGGACCGGCTTCTTGGAGCCCATCACCCCGCCCAGCATCTCGATGGCGCGGTTGGAGATCACCTCGTTGGCGTTCATGTTGGACTGGGTGCCCGAACCGGTCTGCCACACCACCAGCGGAAAATGGTCGTTCAGCCTGCCCTCGATCACCTCGTTGGCGGCCTTGACGATGGTCTCGCCGATGCCCTTGTCCAGCCCGCCCAGCGCCATGTTGGTTTCGGCGGCGGCGCGCTTGACGATGCCCAGGGCGCGGATCACCGCGACGGGCTGCTTTTCCCAGCCGATCTTGAAGTTGCCCAGCGACCGCTGGGCCTGCGCGCCCCAGTAACGGTCGGCGGCGACCTCGACGGGGCCAAAGGTGTCGGTTTCGGTGCGGGTCTTGGTCATCGGAAAAGCCTCGAATATCGAGGCGTCCGGGTACTATTTCTTGCGGAAAGAGTCGAGGCTGACCACTTCGCCCGGCGCGGCTTTCTCCGCGGGCTTGGCGGGCGGAGTGACCGGTTCGGGGGCATCCTCGTCTTCCGCCATTTCCGGCTGGCCGCTGGGCACCATCACCGGGCCGGTGGCGGGTTTGACCGCGCCTTCATTCTCGGCCCGGAACTGCAGGCCGAACTGCACACCCGGATCGAAGAAGGCCGTCAAGGCGGAGAAGGGAATGTGCAGCGGCGCGGGCAGCTTCTTGAAGGTCAGCGTCACCTCGAAATAGTCGTCCTTCACCTTCAGCGCCCAATACTGGTGCTGGATGATGATGGTCATTTCGTCGGGATACTGTTCCTTCAGGAAGTCCGGAATGTCCACGCCCTCGGCATGGGTCTTGAAGGTCAGGTAGAAATGATGCGCGCCGATCAGGCCGCTCTTTTCGATGCGCCGCAACGCATCGCGCACGACGCCGCGCAGCGCCGAGTCCGTCAAAGCCTGATAGCCGATAAAGTCCTTTGCCATATGCAGCGGAGACTATTCGCCGCGCGACCTAAGTCAATTCCATCCGGCGCGGGGAGCCGATATTTCAGGCCCGTTTCGGGTCCATTTTGACGCAAATCCACCGGGAAATGCATTGGCGGGGAGGGGAAAGTGGCAGCTGCTTCTGTTGCCCGGTGCAACTGCCGAAACCGCGCTTGGCTAACCGAAGTTAGGCAGCGAGGGCCATTTCATTATCGTTGGCACCTAAACAATAGTCCGATGACGGCGGGACCATACCGGGCAAAAGAACTGCCTTTACACATCCGTCGATCCTGTTTCGCCCCCACAGAAACCCGCTCAATCCCGCATGGGAAAAGTGGGCTTGTGGTGGAGGCGCCGGGTACCGCCCCCGGGTCCGGGCTGCTTATTACACAGTCGTTTATCGCCATAGTCGCCCGGGCAGGCCCGGATGACCTTCACAATATAGGGGCACGGGGCTAGTTTTTGAAGTCCGGGACGAGTCCCGGCCGGAACCCGCGAAGAACCCGCAAAATGCGCCAATATCTCGACCTGCTGAAGCTTGTCCGCGACACGGGCGTGGAAAAAACCGACCGCACGGGCACCGGCACCCGCTCGATCTTCGGCCATCAGATGCGCTTCGACCTGGCGGACGGGTTCCCCCTGGTCACCACCAAGAAGCTGCACCTGAAATCCATCATCTATGAACTGCTCTGGTTCCTGCGCGGCGAGACGAACGTGCGCTGGCTGCAGGAACGCGGCGTCACCATCTGGGACGAATGGGCCGACGCCAACGGCGAACTGGGCCCGGTCTATGGCTATCAGTGGCGAAGCTGGCCCAGCCGCACCGACGGCACGATCGACCAGATTTCCAACCTGGTGCGCGATATCCGCGCCAACCCGGATTCGCGCCGCTTGATCGTGACCGCCTGGAATCCGGCCGATGTGCCCAGGATGGCGCTGCCGCCCTGCCACTGCCTGTTCCAGTTCTATGTCGCCGACGGGCGGCTGTCCTGCCAGCTTTACCAGCGCAGCGCCGACATTTTCCTGGGCGTGCCCTTCAACATCGCCAGCTATGCCCTGCTGACGATGATGGTGGCGCAGGTGACGGGCCTGAAACCGGGCGATTTCGTCCATAGCCTGGGCGATGCTCATCTCTACCTGAACCATCTGGAGCAGGCGGAACAGCAGCTTGCCCGCCGGCCCCACCCCCTGCCGGTGATGCGGCTGAACCCGGCCGTGACGGACCTGTTTGCCTTTCGTTACGAGGATTTCAGCCTGGAGAACTACCAGGCGGAACCCTCGATCAAGGCGCCCATCGCGGTCTGAATTGACAGTGAGGCGCGACCCACGAAGTGGGAAAATCGGTCCGGTGGACCGATTTTAGCGCCAAACGCCGCGAGCTCGGGCGAGCGGCCCCGGGGACGAATTGACAAACCCGGACGGGAGCTTAAAAACCCCGGCAAAGGAGACTTTCCATGGAAGTGATGGGCAACGAGGAAACCAAGCTGGCCAATGGCGGCGGTGCGTTTCCGTTCTGGGTTTCGGTCGCGATCGTCGGCGGCGCCTTCGCCATCCTGATCGCCATCATCTACGGCGTCATCCAGCTCTTTTCGTAAGGGCTGCATCCTGAATGCAAAA
The DNA here is from genome assembly GCA_035714165.1 of Rhizomicrobium sp. Taxonomy (GTDB): domain Bacteria; phylum Pseudomonadota; class Alphaproteobacteria; order Micropepsales; family Micropepsaceae; genus Rhizomicrobium. The sequence continues at coordinate 1,743 of DASTMN010000026.1, read as the reverse complement.
AGCGCCGGGCATGCCCGGCGCTTTTTTATTTGGCCAAAATTGTCTGGTTATTTGGGAAGTGCCCAGACCATCAGGCTGTCGCCGCCGGTCGGGCTGTTGAGATAGGACCCGCCGGTGGCCACGATGGCCACATACTGCCGCCCGTCCTTGCCCTGATAGGTGATGGGCGTGGCATGGGCGGAATAGTCCAGCTTCACCGTCCACAATTCCTTGCCGGTCCGCGTCTCATAGGCGCGGAAACGCCTGTCGTCGGTGCCGCCGATGAAGGTGACGCCGCCCGCCGTGAGGATCGGCCCGCCATTGCCGGGTCGGCCGGTGTTCTTCTTGCCCTCCGGGAAATGGTCGGTGACGCCCAGCAGCGAGCGCCAGGCGATGTCGCCGGTGTTGACGTTGACCGCGATCAGTTCGCCCCAGGGGCCTTTCTGGCAGGGCGTCTGGGTCTTGGGGTCCACGAAGCGGGCCGTGGTCATGTTCCATTCGCCGTCGGCGCGCTGGACCAGCTTCTCGACATAGCCGAGCTGGTTGCTGTTGAAGACGAACAGGCCCTGTTTGGGATCGAAGGCGCCGCCGCCCCATTCCGGGCCGCCCGCCGCGCCGGGAAAGCGGATCATGGCGCGGTCGTCGCGGATCGGCTCGAACATGCCGGAGCCGACAAGCTGGCCCTTGTCGATGATGCCCTGGCAGATGGCCTGATGCTCGGGCGTATTGTCCGCCACCTCCGACAGGTCGAAGGCCATGCGGGTCATCGGTTCGGGCTTGTTGGGGAAGGGCTGGGTGGGCCAGGCCTTTTCGCTGGCCACCGAGGAGGGTGGCACCGGCTTTTCGGTCACGCCATAGATCGGCTCGCCGGTGACGCGGTTGAGCAGGAACAGGAAGGCGGTCTTGTTCATCACCGCCACGGCGGGGATATTTTCTGTTCCTTTGGGGCCCTCCTTCTTCACCGTCAGCAGGACCGGCGTGGTGTGCAGGTCCAGGTCCCAGATGTCGTGATGGACGGTCTGGAAGTGCCAGAGATATTTTCCGGTCGCCGCTTCCACCGCCACCAGGCTGTTGGCGAACAGGTTGGCGCCCTTATGGTCGCCGCCATAGCGGTCGAAGGTCGGCGCGCCGAAGGGCAGGTAGGCGATGCCGCGCGCCTGGTCCACCGACAGCATGTTCCAGATGTTCACGCCGGACCGCTGTTTCCAGCCGTCATCCTCCCAGGTTTCGTGGAACTTCTCGCCGGGGCGGGGAATGGAATGAAAGGTCCATTCCAGCTTGCCGGTAATGACGTTCCAGGCGCGGGCGTCGCCCGATGCGCCCTTGCCGGGCGATTCCTGCACCCGGCTGCCGGTGATGGCGATGTTTCTGTAGATCACCGGCGGCGCGGAATAGCCGTAAAAGGCATCTGGCAGCCCGTTCATAATTTCTGGCGTCTTGGTATCCACGATGCCGTTCTCGCCAAAACCACGGGATGGCGCGCCGGTCGCGGCATCCAGCGCGATCATCTTGCCGCGCAGGGTGCCGAAGATCAGGCGCGGCGCATGGCGCGTGTCGCCCGGCCAATAGCCCAGCCCCCGGAAAGGCGGCTGGTCGCCGCTGGGCAGTTCATAGGCCCAGAGCTGCTTGCCGGTGGTGGCGTCCAGCGCCACCACGCGGCCATAGGGGGTCCCTAAGAACATCCGGCCATCCACCACCAGCGGCGTGGTGGTGGCGAAGGGCACCCGCGCCAGCGGTTTCTGCGGCTCCGGGTTCATGTGATAG
>DASTMN010000025.1:0-16967 GCA_035714165.1 Rhizomicrobium sp. | reverse complement strand
CGCACCATGTCGGCGATGGCGGTATCCAGGTCGCGATGCTCCTGTGTCAGTTGCGCCAGCTTGGCGCGCGCCGCCACTTCATCGGGACCGACAACACGGCTCATGGCTTGCTCTTCTTCGTGCGGCGGCTCTTGGCGATATCCTCGCCCCAGCGCTTCATGTCGGGCCAGTCATAGCCCAGCAGGTCCAGCGCCCGGCCCACCATCTGGTCCACCAGATCGGCCAGCGTCTTGGGCGCGGCATAGAAAGCGGGCACCGGCGGCAGGATGATGGCGCCCATCTCGGCCAGCGCCGTCATGGTGCGCAGATGGCCCAGATGCAGCGGCGTCTCGCGCACCATCAGCACCAGCGGGCGGCGTTCCTTCAACATCACATCGGCGGCGCGGGTCAGGCAGTTGGTGGTGACGCCGGTGGCGATCTCGCTCATGGTCCGCACGCTGCACGGCGCCACGATCATGCCCCTGGTGCGGAAGCTGCCGCTGGCGATGGGCGCGGCGATGTCGGTGACGGCATAGACATGGTCGGCTTTTGCGGCGACCTGTCTGGGGGAAAGATCGGTTTCATAGCCGATGGTCATTTCCGCCGGCTTGGTCATCACCAGATGCGACTCAACCCCCAGTTCCCGGCAGGCGTCCAGCAGGCGGATGCCATAGGCGACGCCCGACGCGCCCGACAGGCCGATAACCAGCCGTTCCGCTTCGTCTTTCGGGTGTTTTCGCAAGGTTTTCCCCGCCTTCATGGCTTCCGTTACCATTTCTTCAGTCAAGGGCAAAGAGTTTCAGTTTGCCGCTTTTGTCAGGTGACAGGGCCGGGGATTGGTGGTTCAATTTTTTGGCCAGGCGCGAGCCTTCAGCCCGCGCCAGCCGGACCGAAACTCAACGTGGAGGCGCATGCATGGCGATACAGGGACACATCAATCACCTGTCCAATCAGCACAGAAAAATCCAGGACATCATCGAGAGCGAGATGTCCAGTCCCGACTGGGACGAGCTGCGGGTCGCCGCGCTCAAGAAGCAGAAGCTTCGCATCAAGGACGAACTGGAGCGGCTGCGCGCCATCGTCCTGAACTGAGACAATCCCGCCGCCGCGCCCTTTTGGGGCGCGGCCTGCGGGATGATCCTCCCATTCTTCCGGACTGCCGCGTCAAAGCCGCCGGGCGCGCTCGCGCAGGGTGAATTTCTGGATCTTGCCGGTCGATGTCTTGGGCAGGTCGGTGAACACCACCGTGCGCGGAACCTTGAACCGGGCCAGGTGCGTGCGGGCAAAGGCGATTATCTCGTCCGCCGTCGCCTTCGCGCCGGGCCGCAATTCGATGAAGGCGCAGGGATGCTCCCCCCATTTCGGGTCGGGCCGCGCCACCACCGCCACGAACAGCACGGCCGGGTGCTTGGCCAGCGCGTCCTCCACCTCGATGGACGAGATGTTCTCGCCGCCGGAGATGATGATGTCCTTGCTGCGGTCCTTGAGCTGGATATAGCCGTCCGGATACATCACGCCCAGGTCGCCGGAATGGAACCAGCCGCCCGCGAACGCGTCGCGCGTGGCCTTTTCATTCTTCAGATAGCCGCGCATCACGATATTGCCCCGGAACATCACCTCGCCGATGGTCCTGCCGTCGCGGGGCACCGGCTTCATGGTCGCGGGGTCCAGCACCGCCAGTCCCTCCAACGGGGCATAGCGCACACCCTGGCGCGCTTTTTTCGCGGCGCGGCCCGCGCTGTCCAGCCGGTCCCATTCGGCATGCCACTCATTGACCACGGCGGGGCCGTAAACCTCGGTCAGGCCATAGACATGCACCACCTCGAAACCCGCATCGGCCATCGCCGCCAGCACGCTTTCGGGCGGCGGCGCGGCGGCGGCCATGAAGGTGACGGTGTGGGAAAAGCTGCGCCGCTCGGTGAAGCTGGCATTGACCAGCGTGGACATCACGATGGGCGCGCCGCACAGATGCGTGACCTTGTGATCGGCGATGGCGTCGAAGATCGCGCCCGCCCGCACCCAGCGCAGGCAGACATGGGTGCCCGCCACCGCCGACAGCGACCAGGGCATGCACCAGCCGTTGCAGTGGAACATGGGCAACGTCCACAGCAGCACCGGATGATGGACCATGGTGCCGGCCAGCGCGTTGCCATAGCCCATCAGCGCGGCGCCGCGATGGTGATAGACCACGCCCTTGGGATTGCCGGTGGTGCCGGAGGTGTAATTCAGCGCGATAGCGTCCCATTCGTCGGCGGGCATTTTCCAGGTGAAGCCGGGATCGCCCGATTTCAGGAATTTCTCATAGTCCAGCTTGCCCAGCCGCGCCCCGCCCTGGGGAAACTCCCTGTCGTCATAGTCGATCACCAGCGGCCTTTTCTTCAGAAGCGCCAGCGCCGCCGAAACGGTTTCGGAAAATTCACGATCGGTGATCAGCACCTTGGCCTCGCCATGCTCCAGCATGAAGGCGATGGCGGCGGCATCCAGCCGGGTGTTCAGGGCGTTGATCACCGCCCCCAGCATGGGAATGCCGTAATGGGCTTCCAGCATGGCCGGGGTGTTGGCCAGCATCACCGCCACCGTATTGCCCTTGCGGACGCCGGCCTTTGACAGGGCCGAGGCCAGGCGGCGGGTGCGGGCATAGAAGTCGCGATAGCTGGTGCGCGCCTTTCCGTGGATGATGGCGGTGTGATCGGGAAAGGTGGACGCGGCCCGCTCCAGGAAGGTCAGCGGGGTCAACTGCTGATGGTTGGCGGCGTTGCGGTCCAGCCCCGTTTCATAGGGCTTGCTGATTGTCTTGCCCGATGTTTTGCCGGGCCGGGCCGCGCGGCGGGCAGGCTTTTTTGCGGATGCCGGTTTGGGCGCCGATTTCGCCGCCGTTTTCTTCAGGGGCTTTTTGCGGGCCGCCATCGCCTTGCACTCCCAGGGACACGCGAAGCTAAAGAAAGCCGCAATCGCCCGCAATATTGGATCGTGCGCAAACTCTGCTAAGAAGCGCCACTCCTGGAGCGACGCCCCCCATGTCCATCACCGACCAGCCCGAACCGAAGCCGGGCCTGATCCGCAAGCTGTATGACTGGATGATGCGGAACGCCAAGGGCCGCAACGCCTGGGGCGCGCTGGCGGGCTTCACCTTCGCGGAAGCGTCGTTTTTCCCCATTCCCACCGACATCATGCTGATCCCGATGGTGATGGCCGACCGCGAGCGTGCCTGGCTGCTGGGGGCCTGGTGCACCCTGTGGTCGGTGCTGGGCGGCATCTTCGGCTATGCGATCGGCTATTTCCTGTTCGAATCGCTGGGCCAGTGGCTGATCAACATTTATGGCATGGCGCACAGCATGGAGAGTTTCCATGACTGGTACGAGAAATACGGCGCCTGGGTGATCCTGATAAAGGGCGCCTCGCCCATTCCCTACAAGCTGGTGACCATCGCTTCGGGCTTTGCCCAGTACAGCTTCATCATGTTCGTGCTGCTGTCCATCTTCACGCGCGGCGCCCGCTTCATGCTGGTGGCGGGGCTTCTGAAATGGAAGGGCGAACAGGCGCGCCAGTTCATCGAAAAGCGGCTGGAGCTGTCGCTTTTCGTTTTCCTGATCGTGGTGGTGGCGGGCGTGGTCGCCGTCAAATACCTGTTCTGATGGTTCGCGCGAGCCCGCCGGCCGCTCGCTCAAGCTCGCGGCACACGTCGCTCAAAACGGTCCACTGGACCGTTTTGTTCGCTACGCGAAGCGCTCCTTAGTCCTGTTCCAGTTCGCTGGACAGCTTGTAGTCGTCCGGCGCGGGCGCGCCATCGGTCCAGGAATTGTCCGGCGCGGCAGTGGTTTCCGAGATCGGCTTGAGGGTCGCGCCCTTCCTGGCGGCGCGCTTCTGGGCGCGCTCGAACTTGGCGGCGGCGCGGCTGACCGCCAGGTCCAGTTCGAGCTGCGAGGTCAGGCCCAGCGTCACCGGGTCCACCGCCTTGATGTTGGCCGCGTTCCAGTGCGACCGCTCGCGGATCTTGGCGATGGTGGCCTTGGTGGTGCCGATCAGCTTGATGATGTCGCTGTCGGTGAATTCGGGATGGTTCTTGATCAGCCAGTAGACCGCGTCGGGCTTGTCCTGCCGCTTGGAGACGGGGGTGTAGCGCGGGGCGCGCTTCTGGCGCACCGCGGGCATCTTGTGCTTGGGCGCGGCCATCTTGAGGCGCTTCTTGGGGTCCTTTTCGGCCTCGGCGATCTGTTCGCGGGTGAGCTGGCCGCTGGTCACCGGGTCCATGCCCTTGATGCCCTTGGCCACGTCCTCGTCGGCGATGCCTTTCACTTCCAGCGGATGCAGGCCGCAAAAATCGGCGATCTGCTCGAAGGACAGCGCGGTATTGTCCACCAGCCAGACGGCGGTGGCCTTGGGCATCAGGGGCTTCTGTTCGACGGCCATGATATTTCTCTCCCGTTGAGCGGAACGCCGTTTCCGGGCACCCCGCCCCTCGTCAGGCTAATCCTTTCGAGGAATGGGGCTTTCTATCCGCCCGGGGCGGCCAAAGAAAGCAGAATCTTGCCGGTATGGCCGCCCGCCGCCAGCGCCGCATGGGCCTTTCCGGCCTCGGCCAGCGGGAAAATCCGGTCAATCACCGGCTTTATCCCCCCTTCCGGCCCCAGCAGGGGCCAGACCTGTTCCCGCAGCGCATCGCGGATAACGCGCTTTTCCCGCGGCGCGCGCCCCCGGAGGGTGGTGGCCGCCAGGGTCAGCCGCTTCAGCAGGACAGGGGTGAAATCCACCTCGGTCCGGAAACCGTCCTGATAGGCGATGTTGACGATCCGGCCGCCGGGCGCCGCCGCCAGGATGTTGCGCTGGACATAGCCGCCGCCGATCATGTCCAGGATCACATCCACGCCCCGCCCGCCGGTTTCGTCTTTTGCCGCCATTACGAAATCCTCGCTGCGGTAATTGATGGCGCGGGCCGCGCCCAGCGCGCGGACGGCGGCGCATTTGGCCTCGCTGCCCACGGTGGTGAAGACGCGGGTGCCCCGCGCGGCGAATATCTGGATCGCCAGGCTGCCGATGCCGCTGGTCCCGCCATGCACCAGCAGGGTTTCGCCCGCCGCCAGCCGCCCGGTATCCATGATGTTGGTCCAGGCGGTGAAGGCGGCTTCCGGCAGGCCCGCCGCATTTTCCAGCGCCACGCCATCCGGCACCGGCAGCACGCTGCCCGCATCGGCCACCGCCAGTTCCGCATAACCGCCGCCGGGCAACAGGGCGCAGACGCGGTCGCCCACCGCCCATTCGGTGACGCCCGCGCCCAGCGCCGCCACCACGCCCGACACTTCCAGGCCCAGTATGGCGCTGGCGCCCGGCGGCGGCGGATAATGACCCCGCGCCTGCAACAGGTCGGCCCGGTTCAGGCCCGCGCCCGCGACCCGGATCAGGATTTCACCGGTGCTCGGCACGGGGGCGGGGGTCTCTTTCAGGCAGAGGGCGTAGCCGGTTCCCTGCTGTTCGATGGCGATGGCTTTCATGGTTGCCTTGCAGACAATGACGGGCACAGACTAGGCCGGAACGGAAATAAGACCAGCCCGATGGATGCCCCAGATGGACGTTGACGAGCCCCGCGGGAAGCCGCCCGAAATCCTGCTGGGCGAGGATATTTCGGCGCTGTCGGCGCATGAACTGGAACAGCGCATCGCGCGTCTGGATGCGGAAATCGCGCGCTGCCGCGCGGCGATCGCGGCGCGTCACGCCACCAAATCGGCGGCGGAAAGTTTCTTTCGCAAGTAGACGTCTCCGCAATCGTCAGGGATGGCGGATAAACCCCATTCATCAATGTTAATATGCACAGGGCGCGCGATCCTGTGGTGTTTACCAATGGAAAGTCTTTGCGCCCGGCGTCCGGCTTGCTAGCGTCCCGCCAAGATCATTGGGGGCTTCATGCTCAACACCGAAAACTTCACCGACAGCGCCATGTTCGACCGCACCTTCGACGAAGGCATGGCGCTGGTGGAGGAAACCGCGCGCTATCTCGACGGCAAGGGCCGCGACGAGGCGCGGGCGCTGCCGCGCCAGGCGGCGATGCTCTATGCGGGGGAAAGCATGCGCGTCACCACGCGCCTGATGCAGGCGGCAAGCTGGCTGCTGGTGCAGCGCGCGGTGCGCGACGGCGACATGGAGCCGGAAGACGCGACCAGCGAACGCTATCGCCTGGGTAGCCGCGAAATCTGCATGGGCCACAGCGCCGAGGATACTGCTGTGCTGCCGGCGGAACTGAACGACCTGCTGGCGCGCAGCGACAATCTCTATCGCCGCATCGCGCGGCTGGAAGACGCCCTGTTCGGCGCGGCCGAGGCGCCCGCCGGGGCGCGTGGCCAGATGGATGCGCTGGCACAGGCTTTCGGGCAGTAGCGCGGCATCGCCAGACACGCGGAAACAAAAACGCCGCCGGGTGACCGGCGGCGTTTTGTATGCGATGCGTGCCGTCTTACGACTTCACGAAACCGGCAAACTTCTTGTTGAAGCGCGTCAAGCGACCGCCGCGGTCCATCAGCTGCTGCTGGCCGCCGGTCCAGGCCGGGTGCGTGGTGGGGTCGATGTCCAGGGTGATCTTCTGGCCCGCCGTGCCGTGGGTGGTGCGCGTCTTGTAGGTGGTGCCGTCGTTCAGCTGAACTTCGACGAAGTGATAGTCGGGGTGGATGCCCTTTTTCATGGCGCGAAAACCTTTCCGTGGCGGCGGGCGCCCATTTCTGACGGGTCCCGGAGGCGGGGCTTATAGGCGGCGGGTGCGGGCGAGGCAAGTGGTCCCGCCCCGCCCGGTTCCTTTCGGGCAGCTATCCCTATATACAGCCTTGCCTTTCTTAACGCGGCGGCACCCGTTTGGCCCGGAACGACAGCAATTTCACCAGTGAAACCGCCCGCATCGCCGCCGGGCGGCCCAAGGGCCGTTCGCTGGGGCCGCTGCGGGGGCTGCTGCCCTTCCTGCGCCCCTATCGGGGCCGGATCACGGTCGCCATCCTGGCGCTGCTGACCTCCTCGACCGCCACCCTGATCCTGCCCCAGTTCGCCCGGGGCCTGATCGATGCGCGCGGCCTGACCGCCGAACAGGCCCATGCCCTGACCGGTTTCTATGTCGCCTTCATCCTGGCCGCCGCCGTGCTGGGGCTGGCCTCGGCCATCCGCTTCTATGCCGTGACCTGGCTGGGCGAGCGGGTGGTGGCCGATATCCGCAAGGCGGTGTTCGACAATGTGCTGAACCTGTCGCCCCAGTTCTTTGAAACCACCCGCACCGGCGAGGTGCTGTCGCGCATGACCGCCGACACCACCCTGATCCAGACCGTGGTCGGTTCCTCCGCCTCGCTGGCGATGCGCAACCTGGTGACGCTGACCGGCGGGCTGGTGCTGATGTTCGTCACCAGCTTCAAGCTGGCGGTGTTCGTGGTGGGCGCGGTGCTGCTGGTGATGGTGCCGATGCTGGTGTTCGGCCGCTGGGTGCGCAAGCTGTCGCGCGCCAGCCAGGACTCCATCGCCGACACCGCCGCGCGCGGCACCGAGACGCTGAATGCCGTGCCCACGGTTCAGGCCTTCACCCAGGAGAATTACGAGCGGCGCGCGTTCGGCGGTTCGGTCGAGCGGGCCTTCGACTTTGCCCGCCGCCGCACCTTCGCCCGCGCCGTGCTGACGGCGGTGGCGATCTTCACCGCCTTTTCCAGCCTGGCCACGGTGGGCCTGGTGGGCCTGCACGACATGATCAACGGCAGCCTGACCGGCGGCGACCTGGTGGCCTTCATCATCTATGGCTTCCTGACCGGTGGCGGTGTCGGCGCGCTGTCCGAAGTGTGGGGCGACCTGCAGCGCGCCTCCGGCGCGTCCGAGCGGCTGCTGGAACTGCTGCACGAAAAACCCGCCATCGCCGCGCCCGCCCATCCACTGGCCTTGCCCGCGCGGCCGGGCGGCGCGGTGCGTTTCGACAATGTCACCTTCTGCTATCCGTCGCGGCCCGATTTCAAGGCGCTGAACGGCTTTTCCCTCAGCGTGGCAGCGGGTGAGGCGGTGGCGCTGGTCGGCCCGTCAGGCGCGGGCAAGTCCACCGTGTTCCAGCTCATGCTGCGTTTCTTCGAGGCGCAGTCGGGCGGCATCTTCTTCGACGGTGTGGACATCACCCGGCTGGACCCGGTGGAACTGCGCCGCCATATCGCGGTGGTGTCGCAGGAGCCCGTGATCTTTTCCGGCACCATCGCCGCCAATATCCGTTATGGCCGCGAGGAGGCCAGCGACGAACAGGTGCGCGCCGCCGCCGAGGCCGCCGCCGCATCGGAGTTCATCAACCGCCTGCCGGACGGCTTCGACACCCTGGTGGGCGAGCGTGGCGTCACCCTGTCGGGCGGGCAGCGCCAGCGGCTGGCCATCGCCCGCGCCATCCTGCGCGACGCGCCGCTGCTGCTGCTGGACGAGGCCACCAGCGCGCTGGACGCGGAGAATGAACGGCTGGTGCAGACCGCGCTGGGCAATCTGATGGTGGGCCGCACCACGCTGGTGATCGCGCACCGTTTCTCCACCATTCAGCGCCTGGCGCGGATCGTGGTGATGGAAGACGGCCAGGTGGTGGCGCAGGGCAGCCATGCCGAACTGGTGGCGGCGGGTGGCCTTTATGCCCGCCTGGCCAGCCTTCAGTTCGCCACCACGCCGGACACCGGATCGGGAAGCGCCGCATGAACCGCACCAGCCGCCTGCGCCGTGCGCTGATCCTGATGCTGGTGCTGACGGTGGGTGGCGCGCTGGCGCGGGGCCTGTGGGTCAACGGCCTTTTCTCCTCGGCGGAAACAGGTTTTTTCGGAACCTGCCGCCCCGCCGCCGAACTGGCCGGTGTCATGGATATCGAGATAGTGGGCGGCACCGCCTTCATCGCGGTCAGCAGCAATCGCGGCATCAGCGACCAGGACGGCATCTATGCGATGCCGTTGTCGGGGCCGCTGTCGGGCAACGCCAAGCCCCGCCGCCTGGAAGGCGCGCCCTCCGATTTCCATCCGCGCGGCCTGGGTTCCTTCCGCAGCCCCGACGGCAAGGGCGTGTTCCTGCTGGCGGTGAACCGGCGGTCCAGCGGACGGTTCAGCATCGAGACGTTTGAAGTGAAAGACCCGCAGGGCACCGCCGTGCTGGTGTCACAAGGCAGCGTGTCGGGCGGACTGCTGAACGATCCGCAGGATGTGGCGGCGGCGGGACCGGGCGCATTCTATGTTTCGGCCGCCGCGTCCGACCGCGACGCCCTGCTGCGGCCGCTGGTGCAGCGGCTGGTCAGCACCGGCATCCTGCCGGGTTCGCAGATTCTCTATTTCAACGGCATGAGCTTTCGTGTCGCCGCCGACAGCGTGTATGGCGCGCGCGGGCTGGTGCTGACGCCGGACGGCAATCACCTGCTGGTGGCCAGCATGACCGGGCGCTCCCTCCTGTCGCTGAGCCGCGAGGTCTTCAGCGGCAATCTGGAAGAGGCCGGATCGCTGACCCTGCCCTTCGCGCCGGAAAAGATCACCCTGGATGCGCGGGGCGAAGTGTGGGCGGCGGGCCATGCCAGTCTGATGGCCTGGCGCGGCTATGCCGCCGACATCAACAAGCCCAGCGCCTCGCTGGCCTATCGCGTCAGCCTGTCGGGCGGCGTGCCGCAGGAGGCCGTGCGGGTCTATGGCGATGACGGCCGCCAGATCGCCGCCGCCAGCGTGGCGGCCAGCGCCGGAAAGCGCCTGCTGCTGGGCTCCAGCCTGGATCACAAGCTACTGGATTGCACGGCAAACTAGGCGGGCATCTCCGCATCCACCGGCTTCCTCCCCCTTTATGCGCGAAGCGCATCCAAAAGGGGGAGGTGGCCGTAGCAACGCCGTGGGCGCAGGCGTAAGCCGAGCACCACGGCAAAGTTGCGAAGGCCGGAGGTGGATCAAAGAAAAAGACGCGAGCCGGGACCCGCGCCTTTTTTATGCGTAACCGGAGAAAGGTGGCTTATGCCACCTGGACGATTTCCTCGCCATTGGGATCGCGCAGCACATAGCCGCGGCCCCAGACGGTTTCGATATAGTTCGCGCCTTCGGTGGCGGCGGCCAGCTTCTTGCGCAGCTTGCAGATGAAGACGTCGATGATCTTCAGCTCCGGCTCGTCCATGCCGCCATACAGGTGGTTGAGGAACATTTCCTTGGTCAGGGTGGTGCCCTTGCGGAGCGAGAGCAGCTCCAGCATCTGGTATTCCTTGCCGGTCAGGTGGACGCGCTGGCTGTCCACTTCCACGGTCTTGGCGTCCAGGTTGACGGTGAGCTTGCCGGTGGTGATGACCGACTGGCTGTGGCCCTTGGAACGGCGGACCACCGCCTGGATGCGGGCGACCAGCTCGTCCTTGTGGAAGGGCTTGGTCATGTAATCGTCGGCGCCGAAGCCCAGCGCCTTGACCTTGGCCTCGACGATGGCGTTGCCGGAGAGGATCAGGACGGGGGTCTGCACCTTGGCGACCCGCAGCGCCTTGAGAACCTCGAAGCCGCTCATGTCGGGCAGCTGCAGGTCCAGCACGATGATGTCGTAATCATAGAGCTTGCCCAGGTCGATCCCTTCTTCGCCGAGATCGGTGGTGTAGACGTTCAGGCCTTCGCTGCGGAGCATCAGTTCGATGCTGCGCGCCATGGCGCTGTCGTCTTCGATCAGGAGTACGCGCATGTCAGGCCCCTCTATTTTCGTCTGGAACCCCGCCGCAGGGCGCGGAACAGGGTTAACCGGTTTCCAGACGCTAAACGCAAATAGTTAACAGCAGCTTTAACAAATAGGCCCGGCTTCAGGCCTTCCTCATCCCGGATTAAGGCCCGGAAAGGATCGGAATCCTCGCTAAGGGCCTTGATTCGATTTGTTAAGTTTACCGCCATTTAAATCCTTGGCCCCATCATGGGGTCCAAAGGGCGCGGAAAAGCGCCCAAAAGGGTTTTTCATGCGCGCGCTTGTCCAGGATATCGAAGCCATTCCCACCCTGACCCGCTATGGCCGGGTCGCCCGGATCGAGGGCCTGGGGATCGAGGTGACGGGGGCGCAGGGCGGTGTCAGCCTGGGCGGCCAGTGCCGCATAACTATCGGAAATAACAGGAAAATTCCTTGCGAAGTGGTCGGCTTTCGGGATGGCCGGGCGCTGGTCATGCCGCTGGGGCCGCTGGACGGGATCACCCTGGGGGCCCGCGCCGATTTCGAGGATACGCCCGCCGCTATTTATCCCTGCCGCGCCTGGCTGGGCCGGGTGGTGGACGGCTTCGGCCATGCCATGGACGGCAAGGGGCCGTTGCCGCAGGGGCCAAAGGCCTATCCCATCAAGGCCGCGCCGCCGCCCGCCACACGCCGGGGCCGGGTCGGCGCCAAGCTGGACCTGGGCATCCGGGCCATGAACATCTTCACCACCTGCTGCCTGGGCCAGCGCATGGGCATCTTCGCCGGGTCGGGCGTGGGCAAGTCCACCCTGCTGTCCATGCTGGCCAAGAACTCCGACGCCGACGCCATCGTGATCGGCCTGATCGGCGAGCGCGGACGCGAAGTCAAAGAGTTCATCGAGGACGATCTGGGCGCGGAAGGCCTGGCCCGCTCCGTCGTGGTCGCCGCCACCTCGGATGAAGCGCCGCTGGTGCGCCGCCAGGCCGCCTATGTCGCCATGACGGTGGCCGAGCAGCTGCGCGATTCCGGCCTGAACGTGCTGCTGCTGATGGATTCGGTGACCCGCTTCGCCATGGCCCAGCGCGAGATCGGCCTGTCGGCGGGCGAGCCGCCGGCCTCCAAGGGCTACACCCCCACCGTTTTCGCCGAACTGCCCCGGCTGCTGGAACGGGCGGGGCCGGGCTTTGCCGACGGGCAGGGCTCGATCACCGGCCTGTTTACCGTGCTGGTGGAAGGTGACGACCATAACGAGCCGGTGTCGGACGCGGTGCGCGGCATCCTGGACGGCCATATCGTTCTGGAACGTGCCATTGCGGAACGGGGCCGCTTTCCGGCCATCAACATCCTGAAATCGGTCAGCCGCGCCATGCCCGGCTGCAACAGCGAGGGCGAGCAAAGCCTTGTTCTACAGGCGCGCCGCCCGATGACCGTTTACGAAGATATGGCAGAGCTGATCCGGCTCGGCGCCTACCGGGCTGGCACGAATCCTGAAGTGGACGAGGCTGTGAGGCTGTACCCGCAGCTTGAGGCCTTCCTGACCCAGAAGAAGGACGAGCGGGCGGAGATGGCCGAAGGCTATGCCGCGCTGTCCCGCATCATGGGCGTCGCGGAAGGGAGTGCGCCATGAACCGGACCGATACGCTGCTGCGCCTCAAGCGTTTCCGCGTGGATGAAATGAAGCGCCGGATTGCCTCGATCGACGCCATGCGCGCCGACCTGGAGCGCAAGCTGGCCGACCTGGACGACAATGTGGCCCGCGAAAAGCAGCGCGCCGGGGACAGCGATATCGGCCGCCTGGCCTTTCCGTCCTTCCTGCGCTCCATCGAGACCCGCCGCGAGAACCTGCGTACAACCCTGAAGGAAATCGAGCGCGAATACGCCGCCGCCCAGCTCGACCTGACCAACGCCTTCCAGGACCTGAAATCGCTGGAAGTGGCCACCGAGCAGCAGGCCAAGCGCCTGGCCGAAATGCAGGCCCGCCGCCAGCAGCAGCGGCTGGACGAGATGGCGCTGGTCCGCCACCTGCGCAAGCACACCCTGCGCTCGGCCTGACCGGCCGGTTCCCGCCCAGGCACAAGGTTCCCGGCGCGGCCACCCCGAAGCGTGGTTAACGGACGCCGCGCCGCATTGCGCCCGCCTGTACCGTTTCGGTACAGTCGCGCCCAGGGCGAGGGGGCCTTTTCATGTCATTTTCGGAAACGATCTCACCCTTTTTCGGGCGGTGCGCCTTCGTGTGGTTCTACATGACGGCGGCCATGAACATCCTGGGCGACTGGCACGGCATGGCCGAGACCCTGACCGCCAAGCATGTGCCGCTGGCGCCGCTGGTGCTGCTGCTGGTCCTGCTGGTGATGTTCATGGGTAGCCTGTCGCTTCTGTTCGGCTACCAGACCCGTCATGGCGCGGTGATGCTGTTCGGCCTGACCGTCATCGGCGCGGTGGTGCTGCATGACTTCTGGCGAATCAGTGACGGGGCGGCGCGCGCCGCCGAACTGGGCATTTTTGCCCGTGATATCGCCATCGCCGGCGGATTGCTGCTGATGGTGGGGATGGGGCCGGGGCCTTTCGCCATAGACAATCGTGGCAAGGGCGGAAAACGCCGCTAGGCCTGCTGCGGGCCGCGTTGCGGCGCGGGCGGTATCCGGCACGCCGGAATACGCCGGGATCTGTGCGCGGCCAATCAGTGACTGGGAATATCCAGCAGCAGCGCCGCCAGCATGCCGGGCGTCAGCGTATCCAGCGAGTCTTCCGGGCGCGGGCCGTGGGTGACATGGGCCAGGCGCGCGCCACCCGTGATGGCGGCCAGCGCCGCGCCCAGGCGGCGGGTGCGGTCCATATGGGTGACGATTACGCGGCGGAAGCGGAAAGCCGTGATGATGTCGGCGACATCCTCGGCATCCGACAGGGCCGACACGACGCCGATGGTCTCCACGCCATCAATGTCGCCCAGCGCCGAAAAAGCCGAGGCGGCGCGGGCGTTGAGCGGATTGAAGCCCTCGGCCTCCATCACGGTGAGAAGATCGGGCGGGCTGGTGCGGCTGCGGAACAGGGCCAGGCCGCCATCGGCCCGCATCAGTTCGGTGCGGCGGCCGGTCAGGCGGGCGGCGTGGATGACCTTGGCGGCGACGGCGCTTTTGCCGCTGCCGCCGGGGCCGACCAGCAGGATGCCGCGCGCCTTGTCCAGGTCCAGCGGCGCTGCGGTCATGCGCTGGTCCAGCGCGAAGGCCAGCGCCGCGTCGGCGCTGATATCGGGAAAGCCGGCGGCATCGCGCACCAGCGCATGGGCCAGGGTTTCGGGCAGGCGGTGGCGCTTCATCGCCGCGCCCAGCAATCCGCGCAGGTCGGCGCGCGGAAAGTGGATCAGGGTTCCGGTGGTTTGCGCCGACGGGGCCATCGCCGCTGGCTCCTCTAGACCTGGCCCAGGGTGCGCAGCCGCACCGAGGCATGGATTTCGTTCTGGCTCATCACCACCGTGGCGGGGCGGAAGCGTTCGACGATCGAGCGGACAAAGGGCCGGATCTGCGGGCTGGTCAGCAGTACCGGGGCTTCGTTCTTGCCGTTGGCCTCGTCAAAGCCTTCGCGCACCGCCTGGATGAACTGCTGAAGCTGCGACGGCGCCATGGCGAGCTGGCGGTCCTCGCCCTGGCCGACGATGGATTCGGCAAAGGCCTGTTCCCAGGCGGGCGACAAGGCGATCAGCGGCAGGTAGCCGTTGTGCGACAGGTTGGCGTGGCAGAGCTGCCGCGACAGGCGGGCGCGGACATGCTCGGTGATGTAGAGCGCGTTCTTGGTATGGCCCACCGCTTCGGCAATGCCTTCCAGGATGGCGGGCAGGTCGCGGATCGAGACGCGCTCCGACAGCAGGGTCTGCAGCACGCGCTGCACGCCGGTGACGCTGATCTGCGAAGGGATGAGTTCTTCCACCAGCTTCTTGTTTTCCGGCGGCAGGTCGTCCAGCAGCTTCTTGGTCTCGGCATAGGACAGCAGTTCGGCCATGTGCGACTTCAGCACCTCGGTCAGGTGCGTGGTCAGCACCGTGCCCGGGTCCACCACGGTGAAGCCGCGGAAAGAGGCTTCCTCCTTCAGGCTGCCGCTGACCCAGGTGGCGGGCAGGCCGAAGGCCGGTTCGGTGGTGTGGGTGCCGGGCAGGTCGATGGGCAGGCCCTTGGGGTCCATGATCAGGAACGAGCCAGGGAACAGCTCGCCCTTGCCGGAATCGAATTCCTTGATGCGGATCTGATATTCGTTGGCGCCCAACTGCATATTGTCCAGGATGCGGACGGCGGGCATCACAAAGCCCATCTCCTGTGCCAGCTGCTTGCGCAGCGCCTTGATCTGGTCGGTGATGCGGTGCCCCTGGACATCGTTGATCAGGGGCAGCAGGCCATAGCCCAGCTCGATCCGCAGCAGGTCCATCGCCAGGGTGGCCGAGATCGGCTCTTCCTTGGGCGCGGCCTCGGTCTGGGCGACTTCGGCGGCGGCCTCGGCGGCGCGGGCGTCTTTCTTCTTGTAGGCATACCAGGCCAGCGCGCCGGTGCCGCCCGCCAGCGGGGCGAACACCAGGGTCGGCATGCCCGGCAGGACGGCGACAATGCCCATCACGGCGGCGGCCATGCCCAGCGCCTGGGGATAGAAGGAAAGCTGGCCGACCAGCGCCTTGTCGGTGGCGCCGTCGATGCCCGCCTTGGACACCATCAGGCCGGCGGCGGTGGAGACGATCAGGGCCGGCATCTGCGACACCAGGCCTTCGCCCACCGTCAGCAGGGTGAAGGTGTGGGTGGCGTCGCCGAAGCTCATACCCTTCTGGGCGACGGCGATGATGATGCCGCCGATGATATTGATGGCGACGATCAGAAGGCCGGCAATGGCGTCGCCGCGCACGAACTTGCTGGCGCCGTCCATGGCGCCGAAGAAGCTGGATTCGGCTTCCACCGTCTTGCGGCGCACCTTGGCTTCCTGCTCGTCGATCAGGCCCGCCGACAGGTCGGCGTCGATCGCCATCTGCTTGCCGGGCATGGCGTCCAGGCTGAAGCGGGCGGCGACTTCGGCGATGCGGCCGGAACCCTTGGTGATGACGATGAAGTTCACCACGATCAGGATCGCGAAGACGATCAGGCCGATGACGAAATTGCCCTGCATGATCAGGTTGCCGAAGGCCTGGATGACATAGCCGCTGGCGGCGGTGCCTTCATTGCCGTGGCTGAGGATCAGGCGGGTGGACGCCAGGTTCAGCGCCAGCCGCAGCATGGTGGTGATCAGGAGAATCGTGGGAAAGCTGCTGAACTCCAGCGGCTTCCGGACGAACACCGCCGTCATCAGGATCAGGATCGAGAAGCTGAGCGAAAAGGCCAGCAGGATATCCAGCATCAGCGTCGGCAGCGGCACGATCAGCACCACCAGGATCGCCATGATGCCGACCGCCAGGCCCAGGTCGGACTTGCGGATATAGCCGAAGATGCCCGCCGGGGAGAGATCGAGGCCGGAAAGCATGCCCGGCCTGGCGGTGGTGCCGATGTCACTCATTTACGTCAGGTCTTTCCTGTCCAGCGGACGGTAATCTTCGCGGTTTACCCAGCCAGCTTCTGTTGCAGTTCCGGGCGCTGTTCGCCGTGGCCGGGAATGCTGAGGCCGGAGTCCGAATATTCGCGCAGCTTGTTGCGCAGGGTGCGGATCGAGATGCCCAGGATGTTGGCGGCATGGGTGCGGTTGCCCAGGCAATGATCCAGCGTGTCCAGGATCAGGTCGCGCTCGACATCGCTGACGGTGCGGCCCACCAGCCCGCGCGTGACGGCGGTGGCGTTGACCACGGCGGCCTGCACGCTGGCGTTCTGCGGCGCGGTCGCCGGGGCGGCGCTGACCTGGCTGCCGTCCGGCAGGCGGATGGCTTCGGGCGCGATGTCCGGCCCCTGGGCCAGCAGCACGGCGCGGTGGATGGTGTTCTCCAGTTCGCGGACATTGCCCTTCCAGGCGTGCGACAGCAGCACGCGCTCGGTCTGGGACGAGATCGGGCGATAGGGCACGCCGTTGGCTTCGGCATACTTGCGCGCGAAATGATGTGACAGGGCGCGGATGTCCTTGGGGCGCTCGCGCAGCGACGGCAGGCGCAGGTTCACCACATTGAGGCGGTACAGAAGGTCCTCGCGGAAGGTGCCGTGCTTGACCGCTTCGGCCAGGTCGCGGTTGGAGGTGGCGATGATGCGGATGTCCACCTTGACCGGCTTGGTGCCGCCGACGCGGTCGATCTCGCGCTCCTGGATGGCGCGCAGCAGCTTGGCCTGCAGGCGGATGTCCATTTCGGAAATCTCGTCGAGCAGCAGCGTGCCGCCGTCAGCTTCCTCGAACTTGCCGATGCGGCGGGCGACGGC
>DASTMN010000024.1:0-1641 GCA_035714165.1 Rhizomicrobium sp. | reverse complement strand
GCGCGCCAGTCGCGGTCGGACAGTTCGGAGGGTTGCGGCCCCTTGAAGCCGCTGCCGTCGGCCACCAGCGATTCGCGGATGCGGGCGATCACCGGGGCGATCTCCTGCGGCAGCCAGCAATGGCCGGCGGCATATTCGGCGCCCTGGCCGTCGAGATCGAGGTGGAACTCCACCACCGACGCGCCCCAGCGATGCACCGCGCGCTCAATCACGGCAGGACGGCGGGTATGGTCGGACCAGCCCACCTTCAGCCCGGTCAGCTCGCGCAACTGGGCGATGGCCGACAGGTTGGCCTCGGCGGCGGGGGTGGGATAGGCGGAGACGCAATGCAGAAGGGTGACGTCGGACGCGCCCGCCCCCGCCAGCGTGGCGGCGGCGGCGGAAATCTCGTCCACCGTGGCCATGCCGGTGGACAGCACGACGGGTTTGCCGGATTCGGCGCAGGCGCGCAGCAGGTCCGTGACCAGCAGCTCGTAGGACGCCACCTTGTAGAAATCCACGAAGGGGGCCAGTTCGGCCACCGCTTCCAGATAGAAAGGCGTGCAGGAAAACTGGATGCCCCGCGCCGAACAATGTTCGGCCAAGGGAGCCAGGTGTTCCAGCGGCAGTTCCCATTCCGCCCGCGCCCGATGTTTGGGGCTGAGGCGCAGGATTTCCGGCGCGAACATCCGGTCGATTCGGAAAAGCTGGAACTTGACCGCGTCGCAGCCCGCATCCGCCGCCGCGTCCACGAAGGCGCGCGCCCGGTCCAGGTCGCGACCGTGGTTGCTGGAGGCCTCTGCGATGAAGACGGGCTGGCGTTCCATTTAACCAAATCTAAAGACCGTATGGCTAAGAAGCGGTTAATAACGAGGGAACAATTCGCATGAGTCACGCGGCGAGCCCGTCGGAATATCTCCAGGATGGACGGCATAATGGCCCGCGTATCGCGCACGCCCCTTCAAAGGATGGCGGACTTCCCGCCACGGGGCACGACATCATCGAATGTTTCACCTGCGGCTTCCGCCACGCCCTGCCGCTGCCCGATGCGGCGGCGCTGGAACGCGAATACCGCGAAAATTACTATGCCGAGGAAAAGCCCAGCTTCATCGCCCATGCCGGCGAGGACCAGCCCTGGTTCGAGCTGGCGCAGAACGACCGGCTGGACAGTTTCGAGAAACTGCTCGGTCCAAGTCGCAGAAACATTCTGGATATCGGCTGCGGCCCCGGCTTCTTCCTGAAGACCGCCATTGCGCGTGGCTGGAACGCGCATGGCGTGGAGCCGTCGCGCCAGGCCGCCGCCCATGCGCGCGGACTGGGCGCCACCGTCACCGAAGGCTTTTTCGGCGCGGACCTTGCGCCCTCGCTGGGCCGCTTCGATGCGGTCAACCTGACCAATGTGCTGGAGCATGTGCCCGATCCCGCCGCCATCCTGGAGGCCGCAGTTTCGCTGCTGTCGCGCGGCGGCGTGCTGTGCGTGGGCGTGCCCAACGACTTTTCACCCTTGCAGATCGCGGCGCGCGGCGCGGCGCAGACCGGCGACTGGTGGGTCGCGCCGCCGCATCACCTGAACTATTTCGATTTCGAATCGCTGGCCGCGCTGGTCGAGGGGATGGGGCTGACGGTGAAGGACCGCACCACCAGCTTCCCGATGGAAGCCTT
>DASTMN010000023.1:0-1711 GCA_035714165.1 Rhizomicrobium sp. | reverse complement strand
CGGCGCCTGGTAATCGAACTCCAACCGGTAGCTGCCGCCTGACAATGTGTCCCGGGTCATGCCAGGGCGTCCTCGATGTCGCCCGCCAGTGATTCAGGCTTGTCGGTGGGCGCATAGCGCGCCAGCACCCGCCCATCGCGGCCGACCAGGAATTTGCTGAAATTCCATTTGATCGCCTCGATGCCGAGCAGACCGCTTTTCTCCTTCTTCAGCCAGCGCCAAAGCGGGTGGGCATTGATACCGTTCACCTCCACCTTGGCGAACATAGGGAAGGTCACGTCGAAGGTCAGGGAGCAGAAATTGCGGATTTCGTCCGCATCGCCCGGCTCCTGGTGCCCGAACTGGTCGCAGGGAAAGCCCAGCACCACCAGCCCCTTGTCGCCGTACCTGCGCCAGAGCGCCTCCAGCCCGGCGTATTGCGGGGTGAAGCCGCACTTGCTGGCCACGTTGACGATCAGCAGGGCCTTGCCCTGCCACTGCGCAAGCGGCTGCGGGCTGCCGTCGAGGGCGGTGGCGTCGAAATCGTAGGCGGTCTTGGCGGCAGTCATGGCGGCACGGCGGGAAGCGGAAACGATTGATCCAGCCTATCCCCAAACCCCGCAAAATCAACTGCCTGCCCACCGAGCCATCCCTTGGCACATGGGCACGCCCACCCCGTGCGGTACCCTTGGCGACCGTCGTACGTACCGGAACCGAGACCACCATGACCCGACCCATCGCCTGCGCGCTCGCGCTCGCCATCGCCGCCGCCCTGGGTGGCAACGCCGCCCACGCCGCGCAGAAGCAGGAGGCTTCCACCCCGATGAGCACCGCCCCCGCCGCCTACAGCGGCCCGTTCGCCGCGCCCAGCCCGCTGGACCTGAACTACCCGCAGTTCGACCGGATCAAGGACAGCGACTTCGCCCCCGCGTTCGACGCCGGCATGGCCCAGCAGCTGAAGGAGATGGAGGCGATCGCCAACAACCCGGAGGCCCCCACCTTCCAGAACACCATCGTGGCGATGGAAAAGAGCGGCCAGGTGCTCAGCCGCGCCACCAGCGTGTTCTTCAACCTGGTCGGCACCGACAAGAACGACGCCCGCGAGAAGCTCGAAACCGATTACGCGCCGAAGTTCTCGGCCCACAGCGACGCCATCGCGCTGAACCCGAAGCTGTTCGCGCGCATCAAGGCGCTGTACGACGCCCGCGACACGTTGGGCCTGGACCCGGTCGACCGCCGCCTGCTGGAAAAGCGCTACCAGGACTTCGTCCGCGCCGGCGCCGCCCTCACCGACGCACAGAAGGCGCGCGTGCGCGCGATCAACACCGAGCTGTCCAAGCTGGGCACCCAGTTCGACCAGAACGTGCTGGCCGAGGTCAATGATTCCGCCGTGGTGGTGGATAGCGTGGCCTCGCTGAAGGGCTTCAGCGACGAGCAGATCGCCGCCGCCGCCGAAGCCGCCAAGGCACGCAAGCTGGACGGCAAGTACGTGATCGCCCTGCTCAACACCACCGGCCAGCCGGCCGAGACCCAGCTCGAGGACCGCGCCCTGCGCGAGCGCATCCACGAAGCCTCGGTGGCGCGCGGCAGCCGCGGCAACAAGTACGACAACACCGCGATCATCTCGCAGGTGCTGAAGCTGCGCGCCGAGCGCGCCGCGCTGCTGGGCTACGACACCTACGCCAACTACGTGCTGGCCGACGAGA
Source organism: Rhizomicrobium sp. (assembly GCA_035714165.1). Lineage (GTDB taxonomy): Bacteria > Pseudomonadota > Alphaproteobacteria > Micropepsales > Micropepsaceae > Rhizomicrobium. The sequence goes on along the minus strand of DASTMN010000023.1, from coordinate 26 downwards.
CCGCCGCCAACCAGGACAACGTCAAC
>DASTMN010000022.1:0-3101 GCA_035714165.1 Rhizomicrobium sp. | reverse complement strand
GCAAAAGAAAAGGCCGGACAAATTCTTGTCCGGCCTTTCTTTCTCTTGGCGAGAAGAAGGAAATCAGATGGCTTCCTTCAGCTCCTTGGAGGGGCGGAACGCCACCTTCTTGGAGGCCTTGATCTTGATGGCTTCGCCGGTCGCGGGGTTGCGGCCCATGCGGGCGGCGCGCTTGCGGACGACGAGGATGCCCAGACCGTTCAGGCGGATGCGGGCGCCCTTCTTCAGGTGCTTGGTGATGTTGGCGATCAGGTCTTCCAGGATCGCATTGGCGGCCTTCTGCGACAGCTCATGGGCTTCGGCGATCTGGCTGGCCAGGTTGCGGGTGGAGATGGTGTCGACTTTTGCGGTGGCAGTCTTGGCTTTCGCGGCCATGGGTTTGTCCCTCTGTACGAATCAACGATGGGCCTGATTTTAGGGCATTTGACGCAATATGAAGCGTCCCCGCTTTCAAAAAAGCGCAATAAATGGGGGTTTTCACGACATGTGGGGGAAAAAGCCCCCTAAACCGGGCTTTTCCGGCCCCGCGCCCGGCCCGAAGCGGCCGCCCCAAAAGAAAACGGGCCGCGGCGGAAACCCGGCGCGGCCCGTAAAACAAGGCTTTAAACGGCCTTAAGCGGCGGTTTCGGACGGCGCGCTGTCGGTGCGTTCGGTGATACGCGCCGACTTGCCGGTGCGGCCGCGCAGGTAATACAGCTTGGCGCGGCGGACCTTGCCCTTGCGGACCACGGTGACCGAATCGACCAGCGGGGAATAGATCGGGAAGACGCGCTCCACGCCTTCGCCATAGGACAGCTTGCGGACGGTGAAGGCCTCGTTCAGGCCCGCGCCCTGGCGGGCGATGCACACGCCCTCGAACGCCTGGATGCGCTCGCGCGTCTTGTTCTGCTTGGCCTTCTCGTCATAGGTGACGTCCACCACCTTGACGTTCACCTTCAGGGTGTCGCCGGGGCGGAAATCGGGAAGCGGCTTGGCCCGCACGGCCGCCATCTGCTCGGCTTCGAGCTGCTGCAAAAGGTTCATGGGTCGTCTCCGTGCGGAAAAATGCGATTTGAGCCGGGCCGTATAGCCTAGCCACCGGCATTTTCAAAGGGTTTATGGGCTTTTCCGGGCCTTTTCATACAGCGCCCAGAGGTCGGGACGCCGGGTCCGGGTCGCCTCCTGGGCCAGCCGGGTGCGGAATTTTGCGATTTCCGAATGATTCCCGCCATTTAGCACTTCCGGGATGCTCAGCCCCTCGAAGTCCTGGGGGCGGGTGTAGAGGGGATATTCCAGCAGTCCCTCGGTAAAGCTTTCCTCGGTGGTCGAGGCATGGTCGCCCAGCACGCCGGGGATCAGCCGCACCACGGCCTCCACAAGGGCCATGGCGGCGATCTCGCCCCCCGCCAGCACAAAGTCGCCCAGGCTGATTTCCTCGATCTCGCGGGCCTCGATCACCCGCTGGTCCAGCCCCTCGAAACGGCCACAGAGCAGCACCGCGCCCGGCCCCGCCGCCAACTCGCGCACCCGCGCCTGGTCCAGGCGGCGGCCGCGCGGCGACAGGTAGATCAGGGGCCGTCCCGCGCGGTCCACCGCGTCAATCGCCGCCGCCGCCACATCGGCGCGCATCACCATGCCGGGACCGCCCCCAGCGGGCGTGTCGTCCACCGTGCGGTGCTTGCCGATGCCATGGTCGCGGATGTCGCGCACCTCCAGCGACCAGAGACCGCCCGCCTGCGCCTTGCCCAGCAGCGAATGGCCCAGCGGACCGGGAAACATGCCGGGGAAAAGGGTGAGGACCGTGGCCGACCAGCTATGCGACATGGTCATTGTCCTCATCATCCTCCGGCACGGCGATGACGATGTAGCCCTGGGCGATGTTGATGACCGGCACGGTCTCGCGGGTAAAGGCGATCAGGATGGTGTCGCCATCCGGGACGGCGATCTCCATCACATCGCCCGCGCCGTAATTGTGCAGCGCGCCGACCTTGCCGATGACGCGGCCTTCGCTGTCCTGCGCCTCCAGCCCGATCAGGTCGGCATGGTAGAACTCGTCCTCATCCGTTTGGGGCAGCGCGTCGCGGGCCACGAAAAGCTGTGTGCCCTTCAGCGCCTCGGCGGCGGTGCGGTCGCGGATGCCCTCAAACGCAATCACCGCCTCGCCCGGTTTTACGGAACGAAAGGCGGTGATGCGGAACGGACGTCCATCCCCGGCATGCAGCACGCCATAGCGCGGCAGGGCATCGGGAGCGGCGGTGAAGACCTTGACCTTCACCTCGCCCTTCAGGCCCTGCGCGCCCATGACGGCGGCCAGAAGAATGTCTCTACCCATGCACCTTCACCAAACGGCCCAGAATTTGCCCGTACTGCATAATATTCAGAAAACGCCCAAAATGGCGGGCGCCCAATGTGCGGAAAATCTCTTCGCAATACTTGATCGCACGCTCGCGGTCTTCTGTATCGGCCTGCCGAAACTTTGACAGCGTGCCTGCCATTTGCCGTTCCACAAATTTCGTAGAGGGATGTTGCGGCAGACCTGCAATCAGATGGTCAAGCAATTCTGAAAATTCGGCTTCGGCCCGAGACCGTTCAACCGGATCATGAATACCGGTATAAAAGGTCGCTCCATCCGGACCAAATGTCAGCCTAGGCTTTAACGCCTTTAGCTGCTCGATCACCTGGGGCGTCACTAAAAGCTGTTGGTTGGACATTGCGGGCATCAACATGCCCCAAAAGAGAATGGCCGAGAAGACGATCAGCAGGCAGATAACCGCCCCACGTATCGCCAATCCCGGCCACCACTTGTTCAATGTCGTGACTTACGCCTCGGCCGGCGCCTCGGCGGCGGCCGCCGCAGCGGCGGCGGCAGCAGCGGCGCGCTCCTGCGCCTTCTTCTTGGGCTGGGCCTTCTGCGGGTTGTTGTGCTGGCGCGGCTTCACCAGGCCGGCATTGGCCAGGAACTTGTGCACGCGGTCCGAACCCACGGCGCCCTTGGCGATCCAGGCCTTGGCCAGGTCCAGGTCCAGGCGCAGGCGGTCGGCATGGTCCGACGGCAGCAGCGGATTGTAGAAGCCGATCTTCTCGATGAAGCGGCCGTCGCGCGGATTGCGGCTGTCGGCGAT
>DASTMN010000021.1:0-87845 GCA_035714165.1 Rhizomicrobium sp. | reverse complement strand
CTGATCGGCGTGCCCGCATCGGAGGTTTCGCGGATGCGCGGCACCAGCGGGATTTCGCCCAGGAAGGGCGCGCCCATTTTTTCCGCCGTCGCCTTCGCCCCGCCATGCCCGAAGATGTGCTGCTCGTGGCCGCAATTCTCGCACACGAACACGGCCATGTTCTCGACCACGCCCAGGATGGGGACATGGGTGCGGTTGAACATGGCAATGCCTTTCTTCACGTCCATCAGGGCGATGTCCTGCGGCGTGGAGACGATCACCGCGCCTTTCAGCGGCACTCTTTGCGCGATGGTCAGTTGCGCGTCGCCCGTGCCCGGCGGCATGTCCAGCACCAGCACGTCCAGCGGAGCCCAGGCCACATCGCTCAGCATCTGGGTCAGGGCGCTCTGCACCATCGGGCCGCGCCAGATCATCGCCTGGTCCTCTTCCACCAGGAAGCCGATGGACATGGTCTTGATGCCGTGGCGGGTGATGGGCAGCAGCGTCTTGCCGTCGCTGTCCGGTTTTTCGGTGATGCCCAGCAGGCGCGGCAGCGACGGGCCATAGATGTCGGCATCCAGCAGGCCCACTTTCAGGCCCAGCTTCGCCAGTGACAGGGCCAGGTTGACCGCCACGGTGGATTTGCCCACGCCGCCCTTGCCGCTGGCCACGGCGATGATGGCGGCCACGCCCGGAATGCCGGACGGGGCAGGGGGCGGCTGGCGTTTCACTTCGGGCTTCGTGGCGGGCTTCGCGGCGGGCACATGATGGGAATGGTCGTGTTCGGCGCCATGGGCGTGATGATGGGCATGGCCCGGATGTTCTTCATGCTGGGTCAGCACGGCGGTGACGGATTTGACGCCCGCTACGCCCAGCACCATCGCCTCGCAGATTTTCCGCAGGGGCTCTGACTGGGGCCCCCGCCCGGCGGGCACTTCCAGCACGAAGCCGACATGGCCGTCCTTGACCACGAGTCCCTGGATCATGTCCTGCTGCACCACCGTGCGGCCGCTGACCGGGTCGATCACATTGTCGAGGGCTTTGAGAACGTCGTCGCGCTGGGCTGTCATGGCCGGGATATAGACCCCGGCACCGGCAAAACCAAGGCGCGGCGGATTTTAGAGGATGTCGCGCGCCAGCGCGGCCAGCCGTTGCAGCGGGTCCGCCGGTTCGCCGGCGGGGCGGCCGTCAAAGACCTTGTGCACGACGCGGCCATTCATCACCAGCAGCGTAACCCTGCCCTTGGCGTCCGTGGGAAACACAAAACCGGTGCAGTACAATTCGGCGCGGATGCAGCCTTGGATGCCGGTGTCGGCGCTGGACAGAAAGCGGCGCTGGATTTCGGCGGGCGGCAGCATGGCGGTGCGGCCATCTGCGGCGTCGAAGCCCATCGCGGGCAGGTCGTCGGCCTGGGTCATGCCCGGCACGATCCGGTCGAAAGCCTCTGTCAGGGCGACGGTGCTGCGCGGCGGGGTGCTGTCGGGGCGGGCGCCCGCCACACCGGCGGTCACCATGCCGCCTGTCACCAGGATCAGGCAGAGAAAGGCCAGCAGCTTGTTGTGGGCGTCGCGGATCATGCTCCCCGTCTTTCAAAAGCCGTGCCTGAGACGGCCTGGCCGGGAACCGGAGGCCGGATGCGGCGGAATGGCCCCAAAACCGCCGCAAGAGCGGGTTTTTCTCCTGTCTGTTCCATCGGGCGCTGCCTAGACTGACGCCCCGATTCCTTTCCGATGCCCCAGGACCGGACAGATGCGCCTTCCAAACCTTGCTTCCTTTTGTGCCGTTCTGGCGCTGGCTTTCGCCGCTCCGGCGCTGGCCCGGCCCGCCCCGGATTCCTTCGCCGAACTGGCCGACAGGCTGCTGCCCACCGTGGTCAATATCGCCACCAGCCAGACGCTGAAGGCGCCGCCCAAGAACGCCCTGCCGCAACTGCCGCCCGGTTCGCCGCTGGAAGACCTGTTCAAGAACTTCCAGGGTCCGCGCGGCGGGCAGCCCCGCCATGTCACCTCGCTGGGTTCGGGATTCATCATCGATCCCAGCGGTTTCATCGTCACCAACAACCATGTGATCGAGGACAGCGACCAGGTCACCGTCACCCTCAGCGACGGCACCACCTATCCGGCACGCATCGTGGGCCGCGATACCAAGACCGACATCGCGCTGCTGAAGGTGACGCCGCGCAAGCCCTTGCCCGCCACCAAGTTCGGCAACAGCGACACCGCCCGCGTCGGCCATTGGGTGATGGCGATCGGCGATCCCTTCGGCCTGGGGTCCAGCGTCACGGCGGGCATCGTTTCGGCCCGCAACCGCAACATCAACACCGGCCCCTATGACGATTTCATCCAGACCGACGCGCCCATCAACCGGGGCAACAGCGGCGGCCCGCTGTTCGACATGGACGGCAATGTGATCGGCATCAATTCGGCCATCTTCTCGCCGTCGGGCGGCAGCGTGGGCATCGGTTTCGCCATTCCCGCCAACCTGGCGCGGCAGGTGGTGAACCAGCTTCGCCAGTTCGGCAGCGCGCGGCGCGGCTGGATCGGGGTGCGCATCCAGCAGCTGACGCCGGAAATCGCCGAGGGCATGGGATTGTCCGGCGCCAAGGGCGCGCTGGTGGCGGGCGTGACCGGCGGCGGGCCTGCCGCCAAGGCGGGGCTGGCCAATGGCGACCTGATCACGGGCTTTGACGGCAAGCCGGTGGCCGACGACCGCGCCCTGCCGCGCATCGTGGCCGAGACGCCCATCGGCAAGACCGTGAACATGGACGTGCTGCGGCGGAACAAGAAACAGGTTCTCAAGATCACCGTGCAGCGGCTGGCCGAGGACGCCAGGCCCGACAAGCCCGCCAAGGCGCCGCCCGCGCCCGCCAAGGGCCAGCCCAAGCTGACCCAGCTTGGCCTGTCGCTGGGCACGCTGGATGCGGGGGCCCGCGCCAAGTTCAAGATCGGCGGCGGTGTGCAGGGTGTGCTGGTGACGGCGGTGACGGCGGGCAGCCCGGCGGCGGAGAAGAATGTCCGCGCCGGGGACGTGATCGTGGAAATCTCCAGCCAGCCGGTGAAGACGCCCGCGGATGTCTCCAATCGCATCGAGGCCGACGCCAAAGCGGGCAAGAAGGTCGAACTCATCCTGATCAACCGCGGCGGTGATCTGACGTATGTCGGCTTGCGGCTCAACTGAGCCGCAAGCCTGTTGCCCCCCTCCGGCCTTCGCTGGGCCGAGGCCCAGCTACGGCCACCTCCCCCGCATGGCGGGGGAGGCATTTGTATGATCAGCCTTATTTCTGGAAGTGAAGGCGGGACGTCTATTCCGGTCAGCTGCCGACGACCTCGTCGTCCGCATAGCCTTGCAGATAGAGCAGGGCGGTGAGGTCGTTGTGGGTGATCGCCGCGCCCGCCGCCTCCGCCACCACCGGCTTGGCGTGATAGGCCACACCCAGGCCCGCGCGCTGGATCATGGCGAGGTCGTTGGCGCCGTCGCCCACTGCCAGCGCATCCGCAAAGTCCAGCCCGTTCGCCGCCACGCCTTCTTCCAGCGCCTTGAGCTTGGCCTCGCGGCCCAGGATCGGCAGGGCGACCTCGCCGGTCAGCGCCGCGCCGTCATCCAGCAGCGTGTTGCCGCGCTCGACATGAAAGCCCGCCGCCTCTGCCACCCGGCTGGTGAAATAGCCGAAGCCGCCCGACACCAGCATGGTATGCGCGCCATTGGCCCGCATCGTTGCCAGCAGCGATGTCGCGCCGGGATTGAGGCGCACACGCTCCACATAGGTGCGCTCCAGCGCGTCCAGCGAAAGCCCCTTGAGCATGCCGACGCGTTCCATCAGCGCCGCCTCGAACTCCAGCTCGCCGCGCATGGCGCGCTCGGTGATGGCGGCGATCTGCGGCTTGAGGCCCGCCATGTCGGCCAGCTCATCGAGGCATTCGACATTGATGATGGTGGAATCCATGTCGGCCACCAGCAGCTTCTTGCGGCGGCGCTCGGTCTTGACCAGGTTAAGGTCCAGCGGCCCTTCCGGAAAAAGGTCGGCGGCGATGTCGCGCGCCGCGATCAGGGCGGCGATGCCCGTCACCGGCAGGTCGAAGGCCATGCCCGGCGACAGGATGCGCGCCGGGCCGCTGCCCAGCCCGCCGAACAGCGCGGGATCGGCGCCCTTGCCGATGACGTTCAGAACAAACATGGTGCCCGCATGAAGATTGTCATGGTCATCGCCCGATGACGGGTGATGCGGTCCTTATTGCAGGCCCCACCGCGAGCGGCAAGTCGCGCGCCGCGCTGGAATTGGCTGAGATAATTGGCGGCGTGGTGATCAATGCCGACTCCATGCAGGTCTATGCCGAAGCGCCGATCCTGACCGCCCAGCCCCCGGCGGAGGACAGGGCGCGTGTTCCGCACCTGCTCTACGGCCATGTCCCGGCGCGCGAGGTCTATTCCGTCGGGCGCTGGCGCGATGACGCCATCGCCGCGCTGGAACAGGCGCGGGCCATGGCGCGCACGCCCATCTTTGTGGGCGGCACCGGCATGTATTTCGGGGCGCTGACCGATGGGCTGGCCGACATTCCGCCGGTCCCGCCGGATGTGCGCGACGCGGCCCGCGCGCTGCTGGACGAGATCGGCGTGGCGGCCTTGCACGCGCGGCTGGCGGCGCGCGACCCGGTGACGGCGTCGCGGTTGCGGCCCACCGATCCCCAGCGTGTGCTGCGGGCCTGGGAAGTGCTGGCGGCGACGGGCCGTCCGCTGTCAGCCTGGCAGGACGCGCCCGCCGCGCCAGTGCTCAGGGGTGTTCGCATCGCCGCCTTTGTGCTCGATCCGCCGCGCGCCATGCTGCGGGCGCAGATCGCGGCCCGGTTTGCGGCGATGGTGGACCAGGGCGGGCTGGACGAGGCCCGCGCGCTGGTCGGGCTGGACCCGGCCTTGCCCGCCGCCAAGCTGCTGGGTTTGCGCCCCCTGCAGGGGCTGGCGGCGGGAAATCTGACGCGGGAGGCGGCGCTGGAGGCCGCCATCACCGCCACGCGGCAATTCGCCAAGCGCCAGATGACGTGGTTCCGCCACAGAATGGCACATTATATCTGGTATGACCCATCACATGGCAATATTATAACACGGTATAAGAATATTTCGGCGTGAAATTGCTTGACGCCGCATTGCACCATGATTAGGTTCCGGCGCCATGAACAGACTGCTCGTACTTATCCGGCCGCGTGACGCCCGAAGCTGAGGCTTCGGTTGGGCGGACATGGCGGCCATGCGGACAAGGGGCGGAAACGCCCCTTTATCTTTGGTGCAATTACGAGCATTGGGTTTCGAGGGACGGGACGATGGACAAGGACGAGACATTGAACGCGACGCTGGCGGCCGACATGGCCGTGGGCGAAACCATGACCGGCGCGCAGATGGTCATCCGCGCCCTCAAGGATCAGGGCGTCACCCATATCTTCGGCTATCCCGGCGGCGCGGTGCTGCCCATCTATGACGCGCTGTTCAAGGTCGAGGGCATCGAGCATGTGCTGGTGCGCCACGAACAGGGCGCGGTCCATGCCGCCGAAGGCTATGCCCGCTCCACCGGCAAGCCCGGCGTGGTGCTGGTCACCTCCGGCCCCGGCGCGACCAATGCCGTCACCGGCCTGACCGACGCGCTGATGGATTCCATTCCGCTGGTGGTGCTGACCGGCCAGGTTCCGACGCACCTGATCGGCACCGACGGTTTCCAGGAATGCGACACGGTGGGCATCACCCGGCCCTGCACCAAGCACAACTGGCTGGTGAAGCATGTCGGCGACCTGAGCCGCGTGCTGCACGAGGCGTTCGAGATCGCCACCAAGGGCCGTCCCGGCCCGGTGGTGGTGGACATTCCCAAGGACATCCAGTTCCAGTCCGGCGCCTATCACGGGCCGCAGGCGATCCATCATCGTACCTACAAGCCGAAGACCGAGCCCGATGCGGGCGCGATCGCGCAGGCGGTGGAGATGATGGCGGCGGCGAAGCGGCCGGTCTTCTATACCGGCGGCGGCCTGATCAATTCCGGCCCGGAAGCTTCCCGGCTGCTGCGCGAACTGGTGGACCTGACGGGCTTTCCCATCACCTCCACCCTGATGGGGCTGGGCGCTTTCCCGGCCTCGCGGCCCGAATGGCTGGGCATGCTGGGCATGCATGGCACCTGGGAAGCCAATCATGCCATGCATGACTGCGACCTGATGATCTGCCTGGGCGCGCGGTTCGACGACCGCGTGACCGGCCGCGTCAACGCCTTCTCGCCGAATAGCAGGAAGATCCACCTGGACATCGACGTGTCGCAGATCAACAAGATCGTGCGTGTGGACCTGCCCATCGTGGCCGATGCCGCCAAGGCGCTGCGCGAGATGGTGCGCGTCTGGAAGGCGAAAAAGCACAAGCCGCAGGACATCGGCGCCTGGTGGAACCAGATCGAACAGTGGCGCGCCCGGAAGTCGCTGGCCTTCAAGAACTCAGACACCATCATCAAGCCGCAATATGCCATCGACCGGCTGTATGAACTGACCAAAGACCGTAACGACGTCTATGTGACGACCGAGGTGGGCCAGCACCAGATGTGGGCGGCCCAGCGTTTCCGGTTCGAGCAGCCCAACCGCTGGATGACTTCGGGCGGGCTGGGCACGATGGGCTATGGCCTGCCGGCGGCGGTGGGGGCGCAGATCGCCCATCCCGACGCGCTGGTGATCGACATTGCCGGCGAAGCCAGTGTGCAGATGACGATGCAGGAAATGTCCACGGCCATCCAGTACAACCTGCCGATCAAGATCTTCATCCTGAACAACGAATATATGGGCATGGTGCGCCAGTGGCAGGAAATCCTGCATGGCGGGCGCTATTCGCATTCCTATTCCGAGGCGTTGCCCGATTTCGTCAAGATGGCCGAGGCGTTCGGCTGTGTCGGCCTGCGCGCCGAAAAGCCCGCCGAACTGGACGACAAGATCCGCGAGATGATCGCGGTCAGGCGGCCGGTCCTGTTCGATGTGCGGGTGGACCCGTCCGAGAACTGCTATCCCATGATCCCTTCGGGTTCGCCGCATAACGAGATGCTGCTGTCGCCCGACGATGGCGGCGAGATCAGCGACGCCGGAAAGATGCTTGTCTGATGAGCGCGAAAGCCAATGGCGACGGCATGGAACGCCACACCCTGACCGTGCTGGTGGACAATGAGGCGGGCGTGCTGGCCCGCGTGGTCGGCCTGTTCTCGGGCCGGGGCTACAATATCGAAAGCCTGACGGTGGCCGAGGTGGACGCCGCCGCCCGCACCAGCCGCATCACCATCGTCACCTCGGGCACGCCCGAAGTGATCGAGCAGATCGAGGCGCAGCTGCGCCGCCTGGTGCCCACCCATGCCGTCACCAACTGGTCGGCGGCCCGGGCGGGCATCGAGCGCGAAATGGCGCTGATCAAGGTGGCGGGCACCGGCGAAAAACGGGTCGAGGCGCTGCGCATGGCCGACGCCTTCCGCGCCCGCCCGGTGGACACCACCCATTCCAGCTTCGTCTTCGAGATCACGGGCGCGCCCAGCAAGATCGACAGCTTCATCGACCTGATGCGCCCGCTGGGGTTGGTGGATGTTTCCCGTACCGGGGTCGCGGCGATCAGCCGTGGCCCGGAAGCCATGTAGTTTTCCCACGACAACAACGAACGCAGAAAACCAGGAGTAAGAAATGCGCGTGTATTACGATCGGGATGCCGATCTGAACCTCATCAAGAACAAGAAGGTCGCGGTCATCGGTTTCGGCAGCCAAGGCCATGCCCATGCCCAGAACATGCGCGATAGCGGCGTCAAGGACGTCATCATCGCGGTGCGCCCCGGCGCGTCGGCCAAGAAGGCCGAAGCCGCGGGCTTCACGGTGATGAGCGTCGCCGAAGCCGCCAAGGTGGCCGATGTGATGATGATGGCCACGCCCGATGAACTGCAGGCCGATATCTACAAGGACGATCTGGCCCAGAACATGAAGCAGGGCGCGGCGCTGCTGTTCGCCCACGGCTTCAACGTGCATTTCAAGCTGATCGAGGCCCGCAAGGACCTGGACGTGCTGATGGTCGCCCCCAAGGGCCCCGGCCACACGGTGCGCGGCGAATATCTCAAGGGCGGCGGCGTGCCCAGCCTGATCGCCATCCACCAGGATGCGTCGGGCAACGCCCATGACCTGGGCCTGTCCTATGCCTCGGCCATCGGCGGCGGCCGCGCCGGCATCATCGAGACCAGCTTCAAGGAAGAGTGCGAAACCGACCTGTTCGGCGAGCAGGTGGTCCTGTGCGGCGGCCTGGTCGAGCTGATCCGCGCCGGTTTCGAGACGCTGGTGGAAGCCGGTTACGCCCCGGAAATGGCCTATTTCGAGTGCCTGCACGAAGTGAAGCTGATCGTGGACCTGATCTATGAAGGCGGCATCGCCAACATGAACTATTCGATCAGCAACACCGCCGAATATGGCGAATATGTCACCGGCCCGCGCATCATCACGCCCGAAACCAAGGCCGAGATGAAGAAGGTGCTGTCCGACATCCAGCAGGGCAAGTTCGCCCGCGACTGGGTGCTGGAGAACAAGGCCGGCCAGTCCAGCTTCAAGGCCACCCGCGCCCTGGGTGACGCCCACCAGATCGAGGAAGTGGGCGCCAAGCTGCGGGCCATGATGCCTTGGATTAGCAAGAACAAGCTGGTGGACACCGCCAAGAACTAAGGCGCTTGTCTTTCGTGTCCTGAGTGCGTCGCGCCATCGCTCGTGTACCTCTTGTACACGTCGCTCGGCGCTCCTGCTCAGGCCACGAAATCCGGCGCGCCTATTTGGCAATGAAATAAGACGGCGCGGATGGCGGAAGCTGTCCGCGCCGTTTTTCTGTTGTAACGTAGGACGTCTTCTGGAGTCGTCCCCCATGACCACGCGTCCCCCCATTCCCAATCCGCCCTATAGCGGCGGCTGCCTGTGCGGCGCGGTGCGCTACAGCCTGAATGCGCGCCCGCAGACCCTGACCGCCTGCCATTGCGACGCCTGCAAGAAGCTGTCGGGCGGCACCAACCTTCTGGTGCTGACCGCGCCGCGCGACGCTTTCACCTACACTGGCGAAGTCCAGAAGTATCGCCGCACCGCCGACAGCGGCCGCCAGAGCGATGTGGTGCGCTGCGCCGCCTGTGGCACCCGGCTGTGGCACGAGCCGCAGGCCTTTCCCATCGTCACCCTGACCATCGGCACGCTGGATGATCCGTCCTGGGGTGTGCCCGCCAGCGAGATCTGGGTGGAGAAAGCCTCGCCCGCCGCCATCTTTCATGGCGATGCGGCGCGCTTTCACGGCCAGCCCGACCGGCAGCAGCAGGTTGAGGCCTTCAACGCCCTGTATGGAGAGGCGTGATGGTTCTGGGAACGCCGCTTTCGCCCGCCGCCGTCAAGGTGATGCTGCTGGGCTCGGGCGAACTGGGCAAGGAAGTGGTGATCGAACTCCAGCGCCTGGGTGCGGAGACCATCGCGGTGGACCGGTATCCGAACGCGCCCGCCATGCAGGTCGCCCATCGCAGCCATGTGATCGATATGACCGATGCCCGCGCCTTGCGGGCGCTGGTGGAGCAGGAACGCCCGCATCTGCTGGTGCCGGAGATCGAGGCGCTGGCCACCGACGAACTGGTGGCGATCGAGCAGGCGGGCCTTGCCACCGTGATCCCCACGGCGCGCGCCGCCCATGTCACCATGAACCGCGAGCGCATCCGTGTGCTGGCGGCGGAAGAACTGAAGCTGCCGACTTCGCCTTACGCCTTTGCCTCCTCGCTGGAGGAATTGCAGGCCGCCGCCGCCCGCATCGGCTATCCCAGCTTCGTCAAACCGGTGATGTCGTCTTCGGGCAAGGGCCAGTCGCGCCTGAAATCCACCGATGATGTGGCAGCCGCCTGGGACAGGGCGCTGTCGGCGGGCCGGGTGCGCCAGACCCGCGTGATCCTGGAAGGCGAAATCCGGTTCGATTTCGAGATCACGCTGCTGACGGTTCGCGCCGTGGACGGCACGCATTTCTGCGAACCCATCGGCCATGTGCAGAAGGATGGCGATTACATCGAAAGCTGGCAGCCCCAGCCGATGCGCGAGGCGGCCCGCAAAAAGGCGCGCGACATGGCCGCCGCCGTCACCGGCGCGCTTGGGGGCCTGGGCATTTTCGGCGTGGAACTGTTCGTGAAGGGCGACGATGTCTGGTTTTCGGAGGTCAGCCCGCGCCCGCATGATACCGGGCTGGTGACGCTGGCCAGCCAGCGCCTGTCGGAGTTCGCCCTGCATGCGCGCGCCATACTGGGCCTGCCTGTGGATACGGCGCTGGTGTCGCCCGGCGCTTCCGCCGTGATCTATGGCGGTGTCGATGCGGGCGCTATGCGGTTCGACGGCGTGGCCGAGGCGCTGGCGGTGCCCGGCAGCGACCTGCGCCTGTTCGGCAAGCCGGAAAGCTTCGTCAAGCGCCGCATGGGCGTGGCGCTGGCGCGAGGCGCGGACATCGCGGAAGCCCGCGACCGCGCCCGGTTGGCGGCGGCGCGCGTGAAACCGGTTGTTTCCCCGTCACCGGCCGACTAGGTCGGATTTTCCAGGCTGAACAGCGCGGCATCGTCGTCATAGCTGAACAGTTCGGCGAAGCGCGCCCAGCTCACCACCGTCTTGAGGGTTTCCTCGGCGGTGTCCTCGGCCATGTGATCTTCCAGTTCGTCCAGGAAGCGGGTCTTGGGCGCGGAATGACTGGCGCGTTCGTCCAGCACCTTTTTGATATGGGCCGCCAGCGGCACCTGCGCGATCAGCGCGCGGGAGAAGATTTCCTTGCGCTCGTTCATCTCGGAATCGGCGAAGCGCTTGCCCATATGGGTCAGCTTGATGTCGCCGCCCTCGACATCGGCCAGCCGCAGAAGCTGCATCGCCTCGGCCACCGGGAACAGTTCGTCCACTTCCAGTTCCTGTTCATAGGCCACGTCGGGCAGGTCGGCCTTGCCGTTATAAGGCGCCGCCGCCAGCGCCTCGATCAGGCCCGATATCAGGTTGGGCGAAACATGGGTCAGCGGCATCTCGATGCTGACGCCCTGGGCCTGGGCCTGGCGCATGCGTTCCACCCGGCGGGCGGTCATCTCGACATAGATGCGGTCCACATATTCCTCGAAGGCGGGGCTGGTGCGGTCGCGCGGCTGGGGCAGGTCGATGCGGATTTCCGACGAAACCCGGCCGGGATTGGACGAGAACAGCAGGACGCGGTCGCACATCAGCACCGCCTCCTCGATATTGTGCGTCACCAGGATGATGCCCTTGGTGGGAAGCTGTTTCTGGCCCCACAATTCGATCAGGTCGGTACGCAGGTTTTCCGCCGTCAGGACGTCCAGCGCGCTGAAAGGTTCGTCCATCAGCAGGATGTTGGGATGCACCACCACGGCGCGGGCAAAGCCCACGCGCTGGCGCATGCCGCCCGACAGCTCGCGCGGATAGGCGCTCTCGTAGCCGTCCAGCCCGATCAGATCGATGGCGGCCAGCGCCCGCCGGCGGATTTCGGCCTGGGGCAGTCCCAGCGCTTCCAGCCCAAGCTGCACATTCTCCAGCACCGTCATCCAGGGAAACAGCGCAAAGCTCTGGAACACCATCGCCACGCCCTGGGCCGGGCCTTCGATGGGCGCGCCCATATAGGTCAGGCTGCCGCCCTGTGGCCGCGCCAGCCCCGCGACCAGCCGCAGCAGGGTGGATTTGCCCGCGCCGGAGCGGCCCAGAAGCCCCAGTATCTCGCCTTCCTTCAGGGTCAGGTTCACATCGTCCAGCACCAGCAATTCCTCGCCGCCGCCGCGGGGAAAGGCGCGCCGGACGTTCCGCACTTCCAGGAGATTGCTCATGACCCCATCCTAAAGCGTCTTTCGGCATACCAGTAGAGCGGCTGCCAGAAGAGGCGGTTCACCACCACCACGAAAAAGGCCATCACCGCGATGCCCAGCACCACGCTGTGGAAATCGCCCGACAGGGTGGCGTCGGCGATATAGGCGCCCAGGCCGTGGGCGCGTTCGGTATGTTCGCCCCAGGTGGCGACCTCGGCCACGATGGAGGCGTTCCAGGTGCCCCCCGAGGCGGTGATGGCCCCGGTCAGGTAATGCGGAAAGACCGCGGGCAGGGCGACGCGCTTCCACCACAGCAAGCCCTTGACGCCGAAATTGTCGCCGGCATCCAGCAATTCGCGCGGAATGGTGCGCGCGCCGCCGATCACGTTGAACAGGATGTACCATTGGGTGCCCAGCACCATCAGCGGCGACAGCCAGATTTCGGGATTCAGCGACCAGGCCACGATCACCGACACCGCCAGGGGAAACAGGATGTTGGCGGGAAAGGCGGCGAAAAACTGCGCCACCGGCTGCACGATGCGCGTCAGCCGGGGCCGCAGGCCCACATAGATGCCCACCGGCGTCCAGATCAGCGAGGCCAGAAGGATCAGCACCACCACCCGCGCCATGGTGATGAAGCCCAGCCCGATGGTCAGGAAAAGCTCGCTCCAGCTGATCCAGGTGATGGTGAAGCTGAACACCCGCCAGGCGGCATAGCCGCCCAGAAGCGCGATAAACAGGTACCATATGACGCCGCCGGTGCGGCTGTCGGTTTCGCGCAGGGCCGCACGTACGCCGAAGCTGGGTGGCT
This sequence comes from Rhizomicrobium sp., assembly GCA_035714165.1. Lineage (GTDB taxonomy): Bacteria > Pseudomonadota > Alphaproteobacteria > Micropepsales > Micropepsaceae > Rhizomicrobium. The sequence goes on along the minus strand of DASTMN010000021.1, from coordinate 75,237 downwards.
GGACGCGATAGCTCCAGCGCATCATCTGGTCGAAGGGCGCGGTCATCCAGTCGATCAGGCGCGAGCGGCGCAGCATGGTCAGGACCCAGCTCTGCGGCGGGTCGTCCGGCTGTTCGTCGCCCACGCGGAAGCGGTCGGCCCAGGCGACCAGCGGGCGGAACAGAAGCTGGTCGAACACCAGGATCACCACCAGCATGGCGAAGATCGCCCAGAGGATCGCGCCCACATCCTTGTGCGCGATGGCGACGGCGATATAGCTGCCGATGCCGGGCAGGGCGATGGTGGTATGGCCGACGCTGATGGCTTCCGACAAAGTGACGAAGAACCAGCCGCCCGACATGGACACCATCATGTTCCAGACCAGGGGCGGCATGGCGAAGGGCGCCTCGATGCGCCAGAAACGCGCCCAGGAAGACAGGCCCAGCATGCGCCCGGCCTCGTTCAGCTCGTCGGGCACGGTGCGCAGGCTCTGGTAGAAGCTGAAGGCCATGTTCCAGGCCTGGCTGGTGAAGATGGCGAAGACCGCGGCGAGTTCCGCCCCGAACACCCGGCCGGGCGACAGGGACAGGAACCAGACCACCGTCACCGACAGAAAGCCCAGGATCGGCACCGACTGGAGCACGTCCAGCAGCGGCACCAGCAAGGTTCCGGCGCGGGGATTCTTGGCCGCCCAGGTGGCATAGGCAAAGGTGAAGGCCAGCGAGACGCCCATCGCCAGCAGCATGCGGAAAGCGGTCCGGAGGGCGTAACCGGGCAAAAGCAGCGGATCCAGGCTCAGATCCGAGCCGGATACCACCGACAAGGGCTGGACCAGAAGGCGGCTGGCATCGGCAAACGCCACGATAATGCCGAGCACCAGCACCGCCGCCAGCAGGTCCCAGGGGCTGGGCAGCAGGCGGCGCGCTTCGATCGAGACGGGCGGCAGGATTTTCATGTCCGGCGGGCCTCGAAGGGGGTTGGCGTTATCGCCCGCCCCGATAGGCAGGTTCGGCCTGGGAGGCAACCTTTTTGAGGCCGTCCCCCGGAAGCGCCCGCAAACCTGCCCGGCGGCTGGTTCGGGGCGCCCGGCACCGGGCGGGCGGACCGGCGGGGACCGGGCAGGAATCCCGCGTCCGGAGCGGGATTTTCCCGCCCCGGCCCCTGTCGCTATTGCGCCACACGCGGAAATCAGCGTAAAACCGGGCAAAGCTTGGGAAAAACGGTGTTTTATCCGCCGCTTAGCCCGGCTTCAGGCACCGTAATTTTTCACGGGCGGAACGGCGACAGGTCCATGACGGAAGGCGTGTACAGCAGGATGGCGAAGGGTGGTTTTTCCGCCCGCGCTTTCGTGCGCGCCGACAGTATGCCCCGTCCTTCCCTCGGTTCTTCGCACGCGCATCTTCTTCTTCTTAGCTGCCCCTAGGCGCCGCATTGGCGCGCGAATGGTTCGCGCGTCCGGTGTTTAGGGGATCGGAACCAAGGAGAATCGAAGCCGCGCATCGCGGCGGACAGAAGGACTATTGTCATGACCAACACCAATACCGACACCACGCCGATTCAGATTTTCGATACCACCCTGCGCGACGGCGAGCAGTCGCCCGGCGCGGCGATGACGCATGAAGAGAAACTGCAGATCGCCGAACTGCTGGACGAAATGGGCGTGGACGTCATCGAGGCGGGCTTTCCGATTTCGAGCGCAGGCGACTTCAAGGCGGTGCAGGAGATCAGCAGGATCGTCAAGCGCGCCTCGGTCTGCGGCCTGAGCCGCGCCGGATTCAAGGATGTGGACCGGGCGGGCGAGGCGCTGAAGGGCGCGTTCCGTCCGCGCATCCACACCTTCATTTCCACCAGCCCCGTGCATATGAAGCACAAGCTGAACATGGGCGAAAACGCCGTGCTGGAGGCGATCGGCGCGTCGGTTTCGCGGGCGCGCAACTATACCTCCGAGGTGGAATGGTCGGCGGAAGACGCCACCCGCACGGTGCCGGAATTCCTGGTGCGCTGCGTGGATGTGGCGATCAACTCCGGCGCCACGGTCATCAACGTGCCCGACACGGTGGGCTATTCCACGCCGCAGGAATATTTCGAGATCATCCGCATGCTGCGCGAGCGGGTGCCCAATTCCGACAAGGTGATCTTTTCCACCCATGTCCATAACGACCTGGGCCTGGCGGTGGCCAACTCGCTGGCGGGTGTGCTGGCGGGCGCGCGCCAGGTGGAATGCACCATCAACGGCATCGGCGAGCGTGCCGGCAACGCCGCGCTGGAAGAGATCGTGATGGCGCTGAAGGTCCGCAAGGACATCATGCCCTTCACCACCGGCATCAACACCACCATGCTGAACCGCGCCTCCAAGCTGGTCAGCAACGTCACCGGCTTTCCGGTCCAGTACAACAAGGCCATCGTGGGCAAGAACGCCTTCAGCCACGAGTCCGGCATCCACCAGGACGGCATGCTGAAGAATGTCGAGACGTATGAGATTATGCGTCCCGAGGATGTGGGTGTGCATGCCACCAGCCTGATGCTGGGCAAGCTGTCGGGCCGCCATGCCTTCCGCGACAAGCTGGACAGCATGGGTTATGCGCTGGAGGCCGAGGCCTTCGAGGACGCCTTCCGGCGCTTCAAGGACCTGGCCGACAAGAAAAAACATGTCTTCGACGAGGATATCGCCGCGCTGGTGGACGACGAGATCGTGCGCGGCCATGACGCCATCCTGGTCAAGTCGGTGCGGGTCGAAAGCGGCACGGGCATCAAGCCCAACGCCCAGATGATCCTGTCGGTGGCGGGCGAGGACCGCAGCGTCAGGACCGAGGGCGACGGCCCGGTGGACGCCATCTTCAGGGCGATCCGCGAGGCCTTCCCCCATGCCGCCACGCTGCAGCTGTTCCAGATCAACGCCGTGACCGAGGGCACCGATGCCCAGGCCACGGTCAGCGTGCGGCTGGAGGAGAATGGCCGCACCGTCACCGGCAAGGCGTCGGATACCGACACCATGGCGGCGGCGGCCTTCGCCTATGTGAATGCCCTGAACAAGCTGCTGGTCAAGCGTGAAAAGCGCGCGCCGGAGCCGCTGTCGGTGGCGCAGTGAGTGGCGCAGCAGCGGCCGTCTGACGGGCCGCTGGCGCAAAATGAGACAGGCCGGCCCCGGAAAAAGCGCTCCGGGGCCGGTCGTTAACGGTACGGCGCTTGCAGTTTTTATTTCGGCCTTCCAGTTCAGGGACACAGGTTCAGCATGTTCGGCAGTCTTCTCGGCGCGCTTTCCAGCGACATGGCCATCGATCTGGGTACGGCCAATACGCTGGTCTATGTAAAGGGGCGCGGCATCGTCCTGAACGAGCCCAGCGTGGTCTCCACCATCACCGGGCGCAACGGCAAGAAGACCGTCCGCGCCGTGGGCAACGACGCCAAGATGATGCTGGGCCGCACCCCCGGCAATATCGAGGCCATCCGCCCGATGCGCGACGGCGTCATCGCCGATTTCGAGGTGGCGGAGGAGATGATCAAGCACTTCATCCGCAAGGTGCATAACCGCCGCTCTTTCGCCAATCCCATGATCATCGTCTGCGTGCCGTCCGGCTCAACCGCCGTGGAACGCCGCGCCATCCAGGAATCGGCCCTGTCGGCGGGCGCGCGCCGCGTCTTCCTGATCGAGGAGCCGATGGCGGCGGCGATCGGTGCGGGCCTTCCGGTGTCAGAACCGACCGGCTCGATGGTGGTGGATATCGGCGGCGGCACCACCGAGGTGGCCGTGCTGTCGCTGGGCGGCATCGTCTATTCGCGCAGCGTGCGCGTGGGCGGCGACAAGATGGACGAGGCGATCATCGCCTATATCCGCCGCCACCAGAACCTGCTGATCGGCGAGGCCTCGTCGGAGCGCATCAAGAAAGAGATCGGCTCCGCCGCCCTGCCGATGGACGGCAACGGCACCACCATGGAGATCAAGGGCCGCGACCTGCTGAACGGCGTGCCCAAGGAAATCACCATCACCCAGCGCCATATCGCCGAGGCGCTGGCCGAGCCGGTGGGCGCCATTGTCGAAGCCGTGAAGGTGGCGCTGGAAGCCACGCCGCCCGAACTGGCCGCCGATATCGTGGACAAGGGCATCGTGCTGACCGGCGGTGGCTCGCTGCTGGCCAATCTGGACCAGGTGCTGCGCGACGAAACCGGCCTGCCGGTCTCCATCGCCGACGATCCCTTGTCCTGCGTGGCGCTGGGCACTGGCCGGGTCCTGGAAAACACCAAGGGCATGCGGCACGTCCTCTCCACCGCATTCTAAATTGACGCGGGCAGGGGCCGCGTAGTGCATGGCAAACGCCTGGAAGATCGCCCGCAAGAGCAGTGCCCAGCTTCCGCTGGTCATCGTGATTGCGCTCGCGGTCGTCCTGGTGCTGCTGGGCAAGGCCAATAGCGGGATTTTCGACCAGGCCCGCATGCGGATCACCGACTGGATGGCCCCGGCGCTGGAAGCGGCCCGCAGCCCGGTGCAGGGCGTCGGGCGCTGGATGGGTTCGGTCACCGAGATTTTCTCGGTCTATGAGCAGAATCTGAGGCTGAAAGAGGAAAATGCCCGGCTGCGCCAGTGGCGCAACGTGGCGATCGTGCTGCAGAACCGGGTGGACCGCTATCAGGCGCTGCTGCATGCTGTGCCCGATCCCAAGATGAATGCGGTGCTGGCGCGGGTGATCGGCCGGGCCAGCCGTCCCTTCCTGCAGACGATGGTGCTGGATGCGGGCAAGGACGACAATGCACGTCCCGGCCAGGCGGTGATGGATGCGCGCGGCATGATCGGGCGCATCTATCTGACCGGCGAGCGCACGAGCTGGGTGATCCTGCTGACGGACCTCAATTCGCGCATTCCCGTCTCCATCGCCAGTTCGGTCAACCGGGGCAATGCGGTGCAGGCGATCATGACCGGCGACAATACCGCCATGCCGACCCTGGCGATGGTGCCGGGCACCGTCACGCTGCATGCGGGCGATCAGGTCACCAGTTCGGGCGATGGCGGGCTGCTGCCGGCCGGGCTTCCCATCGGCACGGTGGTGGCCGATGGCGCTGGCTGGCGCGTGGCGCTGCTGGCCGATCCCGCCGCAAGCCAGGACGTGGAGATCCTCAACTTCTCCGCCCCGCCAGAGGAACTGCCGCCCACCGCCCAGCTTCCCGCCGAGGCGGCGGGCCTCAAGCCGCATGTGCCGCCGCCACAGGCGGCGCCCGCCACCATCACCGCCGCCACGCCGAAGCCGTCCACCGCAAAGCCTGCCGCCGCGCCTGCCGCGTCCGGGGATGAAGCAGGAAGCGTGGAGTAGGCCATGACCACTCTGGACCGCAGCGCCACGCCGACCCGCCTGAAATATCTGGTGGCGCTGGTGCCGCTGTTCTGCGGCCTGGCGGGCGTTGTGATCGCCAATATTCCGGTTTCGCTGCTGGGGGGGCTGGTGCCGCCGCCACTGCTGGCGCTGGTGCCGGTCTATTTCTGGTGCCTGGTGCGGCCCGACCTGATGACACCGGCCGCCACGCTGGTGATCGGCTTTTTTGAGGACCTGCTGTCGGGCGGCCCGCCCGGCGTCTGGACGCTGTCTTTCGTGCTGACCTATGTGCTGGTGGCGCGCCAGCGCGACAGCTTCGCGGGCCTGTCGGGCGCGGCCGCCGTGGTCGGGTTCGCCGCCGCCGCCTCGGTCACCTGCGCCTGCGCCTATTTCGTCATCGGTGCGCTGTACTGGCGGCTGCCGCTGCTGGCGCCCATCCTCAGCGAACTGGCGGTCACCGTCCTGTTCTATGTGCCCGCCGCCATGCTGGTGGGCGCGATTCATCACCGCATCGTCGGTCCCATGCGGAGCGACATCTGATGCCGTTGTTCGACAAGAAGGACAAGAGCCGTTACGCCACCTTCACCCGCCGCTCGGTGGGCATGGGGGGCGGCATGGCCGCCATCTTTGCGGTGCTGGGCGGGCGGCTCTACCAGCTTCAGGTGCGCGAGGGCGAGGAATACCGCGTGGCGGCGGAGGACAACCGCGTCTCCGAGCGCCTGATCGCGCCGCCGCGCGGCCGCATCATCGACCGTTTCGGCGTGGAACTGGCGAACAACCGCCGCAACTACCGCGTCCTGATCGTGGCCGAACAGGCCAGCGAGGGCGTGGACAAGGCGCTGGACACCATTTCCAAGGTCATCCTGATCACGCCGCAGCAGCGCAGGAAGGTGCTGCGCGACATCGCCGCCAACAAGAAGTTCGTGCCGGTGCCGGTGGCCGAGAACCTGACCTGGGAGGAATTCTCCCGCGTGAACCTGCATCTGCCCTATCTGCCGGGGGTGCAGCCGGATGTGGGCGAAAGCCGCGATTATCCCTTCGGCAAGGAGATGGTGCATGTGCTGGGCTATGTCGCCGCCGTTTCGCCCAAGGAGCAGGAGGAGGACAAGGATCCCCTGATGAGCATGCCGGGGATGCGGATCGGCAAGCGCGGCGTCGAAAAGGAATACGACACCCTGGTGCGCGGCAGCGCCGGGGCGTCCCGCGTCGAGGTCAACGCCTTTGGCCGCATCATCCGTGAGCTGGGCAAGAATGCCGGGGTGATGGGCGAGGATGTCTATCTCACCCTGGACCGGCAGGTGCAGCAGAAGGTGGCCGAGACGCTGGGCGAGGAAAGCGCCGCCTGCGTGGTGATGGATGTGCACAATGGCGATGTGATCGCGCTGGCCTCCACGCCGGGCTTCGATCCCAACTGGTTCAATGTCGGCCTGACGGGCGCACAGTGGCGCGACCTGACCACCGACGATCACAAGCCGCTGCTGAACAAGGTGATGGGCGGCACCTACCCACCCGGCTCCACCTTCAAGCCGGCTGTGGCCCTGGCGGCGGTGGAGGCGGGCATCGCCACACCCGATTTTCGCGTGACCTGCACCGGCGTTTACAATTTCGGCGGCAACGCCTTCCATTGCTGGAAAAAGGGCGGTCACGGCACGCTGGATGTGCAGGGGGCCTTGCAGCACAGTTGCAACGTCTTTTTCGCGGAGACGGCGCGCCGGCTGGGTATCGACAGGATCGAGGAAATGGCCCGCCGCCTGGGCCTGGGCGAGGCCACCGGCATCGAACTGCCGGGCGAGCGCACCGGCCTGATCCCCAGCCGGGAATGGAAGCAGAAAACCTACAAATGGGGCTGGCAGCAGGGCGACACGATCAGTGTCGGCATCGGCCAGGGGTATGTCACGGTGACGCCCTTGCAGCTCTGCACCATGATCGCCCGCATCGCCGGCGGCAAGGCGGTCAGCCCGCGCCTGGTCCATTCGGTGGGCGACCGGCGTTTCGCGCGGCCGCAGGCGCCCAGCCTGGGCTTGTCGGAAGATGTGCTGGCAAGCGTGCGGCAGGGCCTCAACATGGTCTGCAACGTGCCGGGCGGCACCGCCTATTCCTGGCGCATCACCCAGCCGGGTTTCGAGATGGCGGGCAAGACCGGCACCGCCCAGGTGCGCCGCTTCAGCCGTGAGGAACGCGCGCGCGGCCTGACCCGGAATGAAAACCTGGAATGGAAGATGCGCGACCATGCGCTCTATGTCGCCTATGCGCCGGTCAACGATCCTAAATACGCCATCGTCACCCTGATCGAGCATGGCGCGGTGCCCGCCCATCCCAATGTGAGCTTCGCCCGCGACATCCTGCTGTTCTGCCAGCAGCGCGATCCGTCGCGCCTGCCCACCGCCTATCCGGTGACGGCAGCGGAAATCGCGCCTGCCACGCCCAGCCGCCAGAGCGCGGTGCAGCCCGTTCCTGCGAAGGAGGGCGGCTGATGGCGCTCCGTCCCTATGCCGCCGCCAAGCGTACCTTGTCGGTCGCCGACAAGCTGCTGGAGATCAACTGGGGCCTGGTGCTGCTGATCACCCTTCTGGCCTGTGCCGGTTTCATGATGCTCTATTCGGTGGCGGGCGGGCACCTGCGCCCCTGGGCGCTGCCGCAGATGATCCGCTTCGCGCTGGGGCTGGGCGTGCTGATAACCGTGGCCTGCATAGACATCCGCATCTGGATGAGCCTGGCCTATCCCGCCTATGGCGTGGCGCTGGCGCTGCTGATCGCGGTGGATGTGGCGGGCCATATGGGACTGGGCGCGCAGCGCTGGATCAGCCTGGGCGGCGTGGACCTGCAGCCGTCCGAACTGATGAAGATCGGGCTGGTGTTGGCGCTGGCCCGCTACCTGCACGGCAAGAGCCTCGAAGAGGTTTCCCGGCCCGGCCCGCTGGCCATCGGCCTGGCCATGATCGGCATTCCCGCCATCTTCGTGCTGTTGCAGCCCAACCTGGGCACCACCCTGATCATCATCATGGATGGCTGCGCGCTGCTGTTCCTGGCGGGCCTGTCCTGGTACTGGATCGCGCCCACCCTGGCGGCGGTGGCGGCGGCGATTCCGCTGGCCTGGGAGTTCCTGCTGCATGACTATCAAAAGGCGCGGGTCGAGACCTTCCTGAACCCGGAGGCGGACGCGCTGGGCGCGGGCTGGAACATCACCCAGTCCAAGATCGCCATCGGGTCGGGCGGCGTCAGCGGCAAGGGCTTCCTGGAAGGCACCCAGAGCCGCCTCAACTTCCTGCCGGAAAAGCAGACCGATTTCATCTTCACCAACTTCGCCGAGGAGTTCGGCTTTGTCGGCACTGTGGCGCTGCTGATCCTGTTCGCCACCGTGCTGTTCTATGGCGTGCAGATGGCGACCAGCGCCCGCAGCCAGTTCGGCCGCCTGCTGGCGATGGGCATCACCCTCAACTTCTTCTTCTACATCATGATCAACGGCCTGATGGTGATGGGCCTGATCCCGGTGGTGGGCATTCCCATGCCGCTGCTGTCCTATGGCGGCAGCGCCATGCTGACGGTGATGTTCGGCTTCGGGCTGCTGATGAGCGTGCATATCCACCGGCAGGTGGAGATTCCCCGCCATTCCGGCGGCATCATCTGATGACCATTGCCATTCGTCCCTGTGCGTCCGCCGACATGGCGGCGCTGACCGATATCTGGTTCGACAGTTGGGCCTCCACCGGCGTTTCGGTGCCGTCGCCTGCCACCCGCATGGAACTGCGTGATCGCTTGCCGCGCGAGGTCGCGGGCGGCTGGGAGGTGCTTGTCGTGACGGTGGACGGCGTTCCTGCCGGCTTTATGGCGCTGGCGGGTGACTTGCTGGAACAACTTTTCATTGCGCCCGCATTCCAGAACCGGGGACTGGGCAAGTGCCTGCTGGACCGGGCCAAACGGATGCGTCCCAAGGGGTTGCGTCTGACCACGGCAGTGGACAGCGGCGCCTGCCGCTTCTATCTGCGCGAAGGACTGGCGGTGGTGGCGCCCGATGATGTCCATCCCCGATTCGGCCATGCCCGGCGCCATTTTTCCTGGACTCCGTAAGGGACGGCGGCAGCCTGTTTCCCCTTGATCCGGCTGGAAAAATCCACCCACAAGGGTTCCCGCACATCCGTATGGACAGGGGGTACCCCCTCTGCTATTAGGCCGCTCCCCACGGGCGAAACCAAGCGCCCGGCGGCGGCGTGGGTGATTAGCTCAGTTGGTAGAGCAGCTGACTCTTAATCAGCTTGTCGTAGGTTCGATCCCTACATCACCCACCACTTCCCCCCTTTTTACAATTTCAGGCGGCGGCGATCTTCGCCAGCATCTCGAAGGATTTCAGCCGCGCCTTCACATCGTGAATCTGCGCCGTGACGATGATTTCGTCCGGCCTGTAGCGTTCGCGGAAGGCATCGAGCGCCCGCGCCACGGTATCGGGGCTGCCCACCGCGGCATGGCGGAACATCCTCTGGATGAGGGCGGCGCGTTCGGCGGCGATGGACGCCAGGTAATCGGGAACGGGCGGCGGCAGCTTGCCGTCGCCGGCATGCTGGGCCGAGGAGAACAGAAGCTGTGCTTCCGCATCGGTGTCGGCCACGATGGCGGTCAGCGACAGCATCACCTGTGGTTTTTGCAGCCGCGCCGAGGGCTGGAAGCGGCCGCGATAGGCGGCCAGCGCCACGTCGAGCTGGTCCGGCGCGAAGTGCGAGGCAAAGGCGTAAGGCAGCCCCATCGCGGCGGCAAGCTGTGCGCCCCCCAGGCTGGAACTGAGTATCCAGACCGGCACATCGGCGCCTTCGCCGGGCACCGCTTTCACAGGCCCGCGCCCGTCGAAATAGGCCAGCAGCTCCTGCACATCGGACGGAAAGGCGGCGGCGTCGTTCGGCTGGCGGCGCAGCGCCTGCAGGGTGGCCGGGTCGCTGGCGATGCCGCGCCCCAGCCCCAGGTCAATACGGCCCGGATGAAAGGCGGCCAGGGTTCCGAACTGTTCGGCCACGATCAGGGGCGCATGGTTGGGCAGCATGATGCCGCCCGCGCCGACGCGGATATTTTTTGTGTGCGCTGCGATATGGCCGATCACCACCGCTGTCGCCGCGCCCGCCACGCCCGCCGTGGCGTGATGCTCCACCAGCCAGTAGCGGTGATAGCCGCTGGAATCCGCCAGCTGCGCCAGCGCCAGCGTGTCGCGCAGCGCCGATGCGGCGTCGCTGCCCTGGCGGACCGGCGTGAGATCGAGAATGGAAAGCCCCGTCATGGCGCGGACAATGGCATCGCGGCGGGGCCTCGTCTATGGTGCCGCCATGAGCAAAACGGCCTTGATCACGGGCGGCGCGCGGGGGATCGGCTGGGGCATCGCCCAGTCGCTACTGGCTGACGGCTTTGATGTCACCGTGACCGGATTGACCGGCGACGAGGTGGCCGCGGTGCCCGCGCGGGACAATCTCGCCGCCGCCATGCTGGACGTCACCGATGACGCGCAGGTGGCGGCACTGGTGGCGCGCTTCTCGCGGCTGGACGCGCTGGTGAACTGCGCCGGGATGATCCTGCGCGACGGGCAGGAGTTCACCATCGCCGGTTTCCAGAAGGTGATCGACGTCAACCTCACCGGCGCCATGCGGCTGTGCGTAGCGGCCAGGCCGCTGCTGGCGCAATCGCGTGGCGCCATCGTCAACATCGCCTCGGTCTGGTCCTTTTTCGGCGGGCCTCTGACGCCCGCCTACACGGCGTCCAAGGGCGGCGTGGCGCAGTTGACCAAATCGCTGGCCGTGGCCTGGGCGCCGGACATCCGCGCCAACGCCATCGCGCCCGGCTGGGTGGAAACCGAACTGACCCGCGCGGCGCAGGATGATGCCGCGCGGTCCGAAGCGATTGTCGCCCGCACCCCGATGGGCCGCTGGGGCAGGCCGGACGATATCGGCGGCGCGGCGGCCTTCCTGTGTTCCGATGCCGCCCGTTTCATCACCGGCACCATCCTGCCGGTGGACGGCGGCTACAGCGCCAAATAGGAGAAGCGCCATGAGCGGCGACCAGTCCCGCATTGCCTATCGCCATCCCCAGCCCAAGGAGTCGCCGCCCGAACTGGTGATCCCGTCCGTGATCCCCGCCGACGAGCGGGTATGGGTGCCGCAGGGCGAGAATGTCTGGTTCCGCCCGCTGTGCCTCTGCGCCAGCCGGGGCTACTGGATGAACCTGCTCAGGGTCCGCAAGTCCGGCGTGCTGTCGCGCCACCGCCATCCCCAGCCGGTGCACGGCTATGTCATCAAGGGCCGCTGGCGCTATCTGGAGCATGACTGGGTGGCGCAGGAAGGCGGCTATGTCTATGAGGCCCCCGGCGAGACCCACACGCTGGTGGTGGACGAGGATGTGGAGGAGATGATCACGCTTTTCCAGGTCAATGGCGTGATGATCTATGTGGACCCCGACGGCGCCGTGCAGGGCTATGAGGATGTGTTCAGCAAGATCGACCTGTGCCGCGCCCATTACGCCAAGGTAGGGCTGGGCGCGGATTATGTGGACCAGTTCATCCGCTAGGCCGATTGCGGGACGCTGAAATGCGCGGGCGCTTCGCCGCGCCGCCAGCGGGCGATCATTTCCGCATAGGCTGCTTCCATGTTGCGGGCAAAGCGTGCGGTGTTGAACAGGGGTGTCGTCAGGCAGTTGGCGGCCAGTTTTTCCCGCAAGCGCTGCAGTCGTGCCGGGTCCTGGGCCAGCGCAACGGCGAGCGCCTCATATTCCTGCACAGTGTCCGTTACCAGTTCCGGCATTGCGATGGCGTGCAACAGGCTGGCGGCGACGCGGCCGGGCCAGGTGCTGCCCAGGCAGGTCAGGATGGGTGTGCCCGCCCACAACACATCGGCGGCGGTGGTATGGGCGCCATAGGGCAGGGAATCCAGCGCCAGGCCTGCCAGCTTCAGCCGCGCGAGATTCTCCGACGCCTCGACCGGACCGGCGAAAATCAGGCGGGACGGGTCAACGTCCCGCGCGGCGGCTTCGCGCCGCAGGTTGGCCGCAAATGCCGGGTTGGCCCCATCCCAAAGCCACAAGACGCTGCCGGGCGCCTGCCGCAATATCCGCATCCAGCTCGCGAAGGTGTCGGGCGTCAGCTTGTAGGTGTTGTTGAAGTTGCAGAAGACGAAAGCGTCTTCGGGCAATCCGCAATCGGCCCGCGACGGCGTATGCGAGGCGATCACGCGCCTTGAATCGTTCACCCAATAGGTGTCCGGCAGCCAGACCACCTTTTCGTCATAGAACGCCGCCTCGGGTTCGGGCAGAACGATCCGGTCGGCCAGTACATAATCCATGTAAGGCAGGCCCAACGTGGCGGGGAAGCCCAGATAGCTCACCTGCACCGGCGCCGGCCGATGGGCGAAGATGCCCAGCCGCGGATTGCCGAAATAGCCGTTCAGGGTCACCAGTATGTCAATGCGCTCGGCCCGGATTCGGGCGGCGGCCTCGGCATCGCTCATCCGATCTATATCAATGAACGCATCGAAGGCCGCCACCAGCCGCTTGCGCATGGCTCCGGTGTGCGGGCCGCGCGTGTTGAAGGCAACGATCTCGAACCGGTCGCGGTCATGGCACTCGAACAGTCCCGCCATGAGATAGGAGACGGCCTGTTCGTGGAATTCGCCGGAGACATAACCGATGCGGATTCGCGGCCTGTCATGCGGGAGGTGCGGCTGCGTGGTTGCGCGGGGCGGGTAGTGATCCCGGCCATGGATGCGGGAACAGGCCTGGGAATCGGCCGGCGAATGGGTGATCGCCTGGAAGACAAAGGGCTGCACCGCAGCCTTTCCCATCCGCACGTCCCGGTTAATCCGGGCCACTTCTTCCTCGTAATCGGTCCAGTCGCCGCCGAACATCTTCAGGTGCAGCAGCGCGCCGCGCAGTTCGGGCAAGGCCGGATCGAGTGCCAGCGCCTGTTCCAGATCAGCCACGGCCCCCGCATGGTCCTGCAGGTCACTCCAGCGCAGGTCGCCGCGATTCTTGAAGGCGGCAGCATAGCCGGGGCGCAGCGCCAGCGCCTGGGTGAAACTGTCCTGCGCTTCGCCGGCGCGGCCGAGGTGGCGCAGGATTTCGCCCCGCCCGTTCCAGGCTTCAGCATTGGCGCCGTCTTCGGTCAGGACCGCTTCATAGTCCGCTAGGGATTCATCGCGCAGGCCCATGTTCCGCAAAATCTTGGCGCGGTCCATGCGCGACTGGGCGTCGCCCGGCGCGATCGCCAGCGCGGCGTCATAACTGGCCAGCGCCTCCTCCAGCCGGTCCAGTCCCAGCAGCGCCGCGCCGCGCGCCGCCAGGGCGGGCGGAAAATGGGGGTTGCGCGCCAGGGCGCGTTCGCTGGCGCGCAGCGCCTCGTCGAACCGGGCCAGCGCGCCCAGCGCCAGCGCGTGATGGGTCAGGGCATTGGGATCATGGGGGTTGAGGGCCAGCGCCTGTTCGATCAGCGCCGCGGCGCCCGCCGCATCGCCCTTTTCCAGATGCAGCACGCCGAGCAGGTATAGCGCGGGAAAGACGCGCGGATCGGCGGCCAGGATGCGGCGGTACAGGGCCTCGGCCTCGTCCAGCTGGCCCTGCTGGTGCAGGGCCAACGCTTGACGCCCCAGGGCCTGAATATCCACGGCTCAGGCGTCCGGGACGGCGAAGCCTTCCGGCGCCTTGCCGGCCAGCCAGGCCTGCCACATCCGCGCATAGGCCGCCTCGATGGCGCGGCAGGTGCGGGCGGTGTCGAACAGCGCGCTGGTGCGGGCCTTGGACAGCCTGTCCTTCACCGCCTTCAGCGCCGCCGCATCCTGGGCCAGCATCACCGCCAGCTTCTCATAGTCGGCGGGCGTTTCGGCGATCAGGTCCGGCACACCGGCGGCGGTCAGCAGGCTGGCGGCGACCCGGCCCGGAAAGGTCGTGCCCCGGCAGGTCACCAGCGGCAGGCCCGCCCACAGCGCGTCGCTGGCGGTGGTGTGGGCGTTGTAGGGCGTCTCGTCCAGGAACAGGTCGGCCAGCTTCAGGCGCGCCAGATGCTCGGCATTGGGAAGGTCATGGGCGATCACGATGCGGTCGCCCGCGATGCCCGCCGCCTGGGCCGCCTTGCGGATATTGTCCGCGAAGGGTGGGCGGGTTTCCAGCAGCCACAGCACGCTGCCGTCCACCTGCTTCAGGATGCGCATCCAGCTTGCGAAGACGGCGGGCGTCAGCTTGTAGCTCTGGTTGAAATTGCAGAACACGAAGCCTTTTTCCGGCAGCCCCGCCTGGGCGCGGGTAAGGCTCGCCTCCGCGATGGCGCGCTTGTCGTCATTGGCCTGGTAGCTGCCGGGCAGGTGCACCACCTGCTCGTCATAAAAGGGCTTTTCCGCGTCGGGGATCACCACCGCATCGGCCAGGATATAGTCCATATAGGGCGCGCCAAGCGTGGCGGGGAAGCCCAGATAGTTGACCTGCACGGGCGCGGCGCGGCGGGCGAAGACCCCCATGCGCGGCGCGCCGAAATAGCCGTTCAGGTTGACCAGTATGTCTATGTTCGCGGCGCGGATCTTCGCGGCGGCGTCCGCATCCGACAGGGTGCTGATGTCCAGCCATTCGCCGAACGCCTTTTCCAGCCGCGCCCGCATGGGGCTGCCGTCGCCGGCGCCATTGTCGATCGCCACCAGCTCGAACTTTTCGCGGTCGTGCTTTTCGTAGATGCCCGCCATCAGGATCTGGGTGGCCTGGTCGCGGAACTCGCCGGACAGATAGCCGATGCGGATTTTGCCTGCGTCCCTGCGCGCGGCCGGATCGTGGGGCGCGGACGGCAGTTGCGGATACTTGTCCCGCGCCCAGATGCGCGAACAGGCCTGAAGATCGGCGGGGCTGTCGGCCACCGCCTGGAACATGAAGGGCGGCGCAATCCGCTTGCCGGCGCGCACGCCTTCGATCAGGCGGTCGCGCGTGGCGTCGAAGCCGGTCCAGTCCGCGCCATACATCCTGATATGCAGCAGTTCGCCCAGGGCATAGGGATGGTCCGGGTTCTGGCGCAGGGCCTTTTCCAGGTCCTTCACGGCGCCCGCGAAATCCTGCCGGACCGTCCAGAGCATATGGGCGCGGCTGGCCAGCGCGTCGGCCTGGCCGGGCGCGGCTTCCAGCGCCTTGTCGAAGCTTTCCAGCGCTTCCTCGCCGCGCTTCATGGCATGCAGGATCGCGCCGCGGCTGACCCAGGCCGAGGCGCTGCCGGGCGCGAGGTTCAGCACCATGTCGAAGCTGGCCAGCGCCTCGTCCAGCCGCCCCAGGTCGCGCAGGGCCAGGCCGCGATTGACCCAGGTGCCGGGTATCTGTGAATCCAGCGTCAGGGCGTCTTCCAGCGTGGCCAGCGCTTCGTCCGCCCGTCCCAGCATCTGCAGGGCCAGGCCGCGATTGGTGAGCAGTTCGGCGTCCCGCACGCCGGACGCCACGATGGCGTCGAAGGTGGTCAGCGCGTCCTGCGCCCGCTTCAGGTCCAGCAGGGCGATGCCGTGATTGTAGTGCAGTTCGGGATTGGTGGGCTCCAGCGCGATGGCGCGGGCATGGCTTTCCACCGCTTCGGCGGAACGGCCCATGCTGCGCAGCGTCAGGCCGCGATTGAAATGCGCCAGCGTATTGCTGGGCTGCATCTTCAGCGCCCGGTCATAATCGGCGATGGCGTCGTCGTGCCGCCCCATCGCGCTGAGCGCGGCGCCGCGATTGACGATGGCCGAGACGAATTCCGGTTGCAGGGTCAGGGTGCGGCCATAGGCATCCACCGCATCCTCGTAGCGTTCCAGGTCGCCCAGCGCGACGCCGCGATTGAACATGGCCTCGGCAAGGTCGGGCTTGATGGCCAGCGCGCGGTCGAAGCTTCGGAGCGCTTCGGCGCTGCGGCGCGCGGCGCGCAGCGCCATGCCGTGATTCATCAGCGCGCCCAGTTCATCGGGCGTGATGCGCAGCGCCGTCTCCAGATAGGTGGCGGCTTCCTCGAAGCGGCCCTCCTGCATGCGGATCAGGCCCATATAGTAGTTGGGCCCGAACAGGCCGGGTTCGGCGTCCAGGATCTGCTGATACAGCGCCTCGGCCTGGACCAGGTTGCCCTGCTGGTGGAAGGTGACGGCCTGCTGGGCCAGGAATTTCAGGTCCATGGGTGTTCGCACCTTCTGATTTGTTACGAAGCGGCCTTGGCGCGGTCCGCCTGCGCCACGGCCAGCGCCGTCATGTTGACGATGCCGCGCGCCGTCACCGACGGCACCATTACATGCACGGGCTTGGAGACGCCCAGCAGCAGCGGGCCGACCAGCAGGCCCTCGGTGGCGGCCGACAGCAGGGTCAGCGCGATATTGGCGGCATCCAGCGACGGCATCACCAGCAGGTTGGCCGAGCCGGTGAGGGGGCTGTTGGACACCTGTCGCGCGCGCAGTGCCTCGCTCAGCGCCGCATCGGCATGCATCTCGCCGTCGATCTCGAAATCCGGCTCCTGCGCCCGCAGCAGGGCCAGCGCCTGGCGCATCTTGCGGGCGCTGGGCGCGTCGGAGGTACCGAAGCTGGAATGCGACAGCAGCGCCGCCTTGGGCGCCAGCCCGAAGCCGCGCACCGTCTTGGCCGCCAGCAGGGTCATCTCGGAGATCTGCTCGGCGGTAGGGTCGATGTTGACATGGGTGTCGCAGAAGAACAGCGCGCCGTTGGGCAGGATCAGGCTGGCCAGCGAATAGACGCGGCTGACCCCCTTGGCGCGGGGAATGATGGGCAGGATGTTGGCGAGCTGGCGGCTCCAGTCGCCCAGGCCGCCGCACAGGGCGGCATCCACATCGCCATTTTCCAGCAGCATGGTGGCGCAGACGCCGTGGCGGTTGCGGACCCAGCGGGCGGCGGCTTCCGGGGCCACGCCCTTGCGTTCCACCAGCCGCTGATAGCGTTCGATCAGCGGCGCGATCACCGCCTCGTCGGCATAGGGATCGACGATCCGCACCTGCTTGTTGAAATCCAGCCGCAGGCCCAGCTTCTGGGTCTTGTCCAGGATGGTCTGTCGCTGGCCCACCAGCACCGGATGGGCCAGGCCTTCGTCCAGCACCGTCTGCACGGCGCGCAGCACGCGTTCGTCCTCGCCTTCGGCATAGACGACGCGGCGAGGCTGTTCGCGGGCGATCTCGAACACCGGGCGCATCAGCTGGCCGGAGCGATAGACGAACTTTTCCAGCTCGTTCTCATAGGCGTCGAAATCGGTGATCGGGCGGCGGGCAACGCCGGATTCCATCGCGGCCTTGGCCACGGCGGGCGCGATATGCAGGATCAGGCGCGGATCGAACGGCTTGGGGATGATGTATTCGGGGCCGAAGCTGTGCGCGGCCCCGCCATAGGCCTGGGCCACCACATCGCTGGCTTCGGCGCGGGCCAGGGCGGCGATGGCTTCCACCGCCGCGACCTTCATCTCTTCGTTGATGGTGGTGGCGTCCACGTCCAGCGCGCCCCGGAAGATGAAGGGGAAGCACAGGACATTGTTGACCTGGTTGGAATAGTCGCTGCGGCCGGTGGCGATGATGGCGTCGGGACGCGCCGCCTTGGCCGCTTCGGGCAGGATTTCGGGATTGGGATTGGCCAGCGCCATGATGATGGGCCTGTCGGCCATCTGGGGCAGCCACTCGGGCTTGAGCACATTGGGCGCCGACAGGCCCAGGAACACGTCCGCGCCCGCCAGCACCTCGCCCAGGGTGCGGGCGTCGGTCTTGCGGGCATAGCGCGCCATGTTGGGCGCCATTTCGTCGCCGCGGTCCTGGTGCACCACGCCCTTGATGTCGGTGAGGGTGACATTCTCGACCGGCAGGCCCATCGCCACCAGCAGGTCCACGCAGGCCAGGGCGGCGGCGCCCGCGCCGGAGGTTACCAGCTTGACCTCTTCCAGCGTCTTGCCCTGCAGCACCAGCCCGTTGCGGATAGCGGCGGCGCAGACGATGGCGGTGCCGTGCTGGTCGTCATGGAAGACCGGAATCTGCATGCGCTCGCGCAGCCGCTTCTCGATCACGAAACATTCGGGGGCCTTGATGTCTTCCAGGTTGATGCCGCCGAAGGTCGGCTCCAGCGACGCGACGACATCCACGAAGCGGTCCACATCCAGCGCGTCCACTTCCAGGTCGAAGACGTCGATGCCGGCGAATTTCTTGAACAGGACCGCTTTGCCTTCCATCACCGGCTTGGAGGCCAGCGCGCCGATATTGCCCAGGCCCAGCACGGCGGTGCCGTTGGAGATGACGGCGACAAGATTGCCGCGCGCGGTATATTCGCGGGCCAGGGACGGATCGCGGGCGATTTCCTCGCAGGGCGAGGCCACGCCGGGCGAATAGGCCAGCGCCAGATCGCGCTGATTCGCCATGCGCTTGGTGGCTTCCACCGACAATTTGCCGGGTCGCGGGCTGCGGTGATAGGCGAGGGCCGCCTTGCGGAAATCCTGGTCCATAAATCTGCCTGTAATGCGCGCCGGTAATTGGCAGGGCCGGGGGGGTAAAATCAATGGCCGAGGCTGTCACGGCCCCGGTTTTTGCCCGGTTTTCCAGACATTTCGCCGGAACCGGGCGACCTTCGGTCACGTTGGAAAAGGGAGGCGGCAAGCGGTCCGGCACAGGGCGGAATAACCCCTGTCGCCGGCGGGGTGGTCCGGGCGGCGATTCAGGGCCAAAGTCGGCCCATTCGACAGAGCAATTGCCGTTCGCCTTCAGGAGATTTCATGCAGATCGGGATTATCGGATTGGGCCGCATGGGGGCCAATATCGGGCGGCGGCTGATGAGCCGTGGCCATGCGGTGGTGGGTTTCGACGCCAGCCCCGAAGCGGTGAAGGCGCTGGAAAGCGCCCCGGAAGGCAAGGCGGCGGGCGCGGCCTCGCTGGCCGACCTTGTGGCCCGGCTGGAGGCGCCGCGCACCGTCTGGGTGATGCTGCCCGCCGGGCGGATCACCGAGGACGCCATCGCTGAACTGGGCCGCCTGCTGGCGGCGGGCGACGTCATCATCGATGGCGGCAACACCATGTTCAAGGACGACATCCGCCGCGCTCGCCAATTGCGCGAAAAGGGCATCCACTATCTCGATGTGGGCACCTCCGGCGGCGTCTGGGGGCTGGAGCGCGGCTATTGCATGATGATCGGCGGCGACACCGAAACGGTGGCGCGGCTGGACCCGATCTTCCGCGCCTTGTGTCCCGGCGCGGGCGACATCGCCCGCACGCCGAACCGCGAGGCGGCCGATCCGCGCGTCACCGAAGGCTATATGCATGCCGGTCCGGCGGGGGCCGGGCATTTCGTCAAGATGGTGCATAACGGCATCGAATACGGGTTGATGCAGGCCTTCGCGGAAGGCTTCGACATCATGCGCGGGCGCAATTCCGACAAGCTGCCGCCGGAGGAACGCTTCGATATCAATGCCGCCGATGTGGCCGAGGTCTGGCGGCGCGGCAGCGTGGTGGCATCCTGGCTGCTGGACCTGACCGCCATCGCCCTGGCCAAGTCCGAAACCCTGGAAGAGTTTTCCGGTAAGGTGGATGACAGCGGCGAAGGGCGCTGGACGGTGGAGGCGGCGGTGGACGAGGCGGTGGCCGCCCCGGTCATCACCGCGGCGCTGTTCGCCCGCTTCCGCTCGCGCAGCGATAATACCTTTGGTGAAAAGCTGCTGTCCGCCATGCGCAAGGAATTCGGCGGCCATGTCGAAAGCAGGCCCAAATGAGCGCGCTGTCCCACAAATCGCCGCCGCCGCCCTGCGCCATCGTGATCTTCGGCGCCAATGGCGACCTGACCAAGCGGCTGATCGTGCCGGCCATGTACAACCTGGCCCGTACCGGCCTGCTGCCGCCGCATTTCTCACTGATCGGCGTGGACCACAACAAGAAGACCAGCGCGGAATGGTCGGCGGCGCTGAAGGATTTCCTGGTCCAGACCCTGGCGAAAAACAACGAGACGCTGAACGAGGCACTGTGGGCGCAGGTGGCGCGCTGCATGGTCTTTCTCAGCGGCGATTTCGAGAAGCCGGAAACCTATAAAAACCTGTCGGACCTGCTGGCCGAGCATGATGCGAAGGACGGACTGGGCGGCAATGTGCTGTTCTACATGGCGGTGGCCGACCGTTTCTTCGCCACCATCGCGAAGAGCCTGGGCGAGGCGGGGCTGGTGTCGGGCGACCATAAAGGCTTCCGCCGCCTGATCGTGGAAAAACCCTTCGGCCACGACCTGGCCTCGGCGCGCCAGCTCAATGCCTGCCTGCTGAAATACCTGCGCGAGGACCAGATCTACCGCATCGATCATTTCCTGGGAAAGGAGACGGTGCAGAACATCATGGCGCTGCGTTTCGCCAACGGCCTGTTCGAGCCGATCTGGAACCGCGACCGCATCGACCATGTGCAGATCACCGTGGCCGAAAGCCTGGGTGTGGAAACGCGCGGCAAGTTCTATGAAAGCACCGGGGCGCTGCGCGACATGGTGCCCAACCACCTGTTCCAGCTTGTTGCCATGACGGCGATGGAGCCGCCGGTCTCCTTCGACGCCGAGGATGTGCGCGCCAAGAAGGCGGAAATCTTCAAGGCAGTGCACGAACTCCAGCTCAGCGATGTGGTGCGCGGCCAGTATGACGCCGGTGCGGTCGCCAATGTGCCGGTCAGGGCCTATCGCGCCGAGGACAATGTCGCGCCCGATTCCACGGTGGAAACCTTCGTCGCCATGCGGCTGATGATCGACAACTGGCGCTGGGCGGGGGTGCCTTTCTATCTGCGCACCGGCAAGCGGCTGGCGGTGCGCTCCACCGAGATCGCCATCCGCTTCAAGCGCGCCCCGCATGCCCTGTTCCGCGAAACGCCGATCGAGGAGCTGGATGCCGACTGGCTGATCATGCGGGTGCAGCCGGATGAAGGCATCCGCCTGCGCTTCAACGCCAAGCGGCCCGGCCCGGCCATGGCGCTGGAAAGCGTGGCGATGGAGTTCAAGTACAAGGACTATTTCAAGCAGGCGCCCGCCGTGGGCTATGAGACGCTGATCTATGATTGCCTGATCGGCGACGCCACCCTGTTCCAGCGCGCCGACCAGGTGGAAGCGGCCTGGGCGCTGGTGGAGCCGGTGCTGCGCGGCTGGGAAAGCACCACGCCGCGCCATTTTCCCAACTATAACGCGGGCAGCGAGGGGCCCAGCGCCGCCAACGACCTTCTGGCGCGCGACGGTCGTGCCTGGAGGCGGATCAATTGACGGATATCGCGGGCCGGATGGAAGTGGTGGCGGATGCCGGGGCGCTGGCGGCGCGGGCGGCGGAGATTATCGCCGGACGCATGCGGACCGCCCGCCATCCTTTCCGCCTGGTGCTGTCGGGTGGCGCGACACCGCGCGCCACCTACCGGCTTCTGGCCGAACAAAATCTGGACTGGGACTGCGCCGAACTGTTCTTCAGCGACGAGCGCTGGGTGCCGCCGGATCATGCCGATTCCAACTATCGCATGGTGCGCGAGACGCTGCTGGCGGGTGCGGCGGTGCGCCCCCGCAAGGTTTTCGCCATGCCCACCGACGGAACGCCGCAATCCTGCGCCGACCGCTATGACGAGGCGCTGCGCCAGCAATATGGCGCGGGCGAATTGCAGCCGGGCCAGCCGCTGTTCCATCTCACCTTGCTTGGGTTGGGCGATGACGGCCACACGGCTTCGCTGCTGCCGGGCCAGCCGGTGCTGCGGGAACGCCGCCGCTGGGTCGCGGCGGTGCCGGAAGGGCGCGGCGAGCCGCGTCTGACCCTGACCTATCCGGCGCTGGAATCCAGCGAACTGATCCTGTTCCTGGTCAGCGGCGCGGCCAAGCGCGATGCGCTGGCCCAGGCTCGCGCCGGGGCCTTGCCGGCGGGCGCGTTGAAACCGCAGGGCGCGGTGCTCTGGCTGGTGGACCGGGCGGCGGCGGGCGAGGACGATGAGGGATACGGCTTCTGATGGCGGCACGGATCGAGGATTATGGGGTCATCGGCGATTGCCGCACGGCGGCGCTGGTCTGCCATAACGGCTCGGTGGACTGGCTGTGCCTGCCGCGCTTCGATTCCGACGCCTGTTTCGCGGCGCTGCTGGGTGACAAGGGCAATGGCCGCTGGCTGATCGCGCCGCAGGCCGCCCGCTTCAAGACCGCGCGCAGCTATCGCGGGGACAGCCTGATCCTGGAAACCGTCTTCACCACCCACACCGGCAAGGTGCGCGTCACCGATTTCATGCCGCCCGGCACGCCCGACAGCTGCATCGTGCGGATCGTGGAAGGGCTGGCGGGGCATGTGGACATGCGGACCGAACTGGCCATCCGGTTCGACTATGGCGCGACCATTCCCTGGGTGTCGCGGCGCGACCGCCGCACCCTGACCGCCGTGGCGGGACCTAACCTGCTGGCCATCCGCACGCCCGTGCCGCTGCGGGGCGAGAACATGCACACGGTGGCGGAGTTCACGGTCCGCAAGGGCGACAGCGTGCCCTTCGTGATGTCCTATGGAAAATCCTTCCAGCCGCTGCCGCTGGCGATAGACGCCTTCATCGCGCTGGACGAGACGGAAGGCTACTGGCGCCAATGGGCGTCGCTGTGCCGGGTGAAGGGCAAGTGGCGCGCCGACATCATGCGGTCGCTGATCACGCTGAAGGGGCTTTCCTATGCGCCCACCGGCGGCATCGTGGCGGCGGTCACCACCTCGCTGCCCGAAAAGATCGGCGGCACCCGCAACTGGGACTATCGCTTCTGCTGGCTGCGCGACGCCACCTTCACGCTGCTGGCCTTCCTCAATGCCGGATACACCGAGGAAGCGACGATGTGGGAGCATTGGCTGATGCGCGCCATCGCCGGTTCGCCGGAGCAGATCCAGACCATGTACAATGTGATCGGCGAGCGGCGGCTGGACGAGATCGAACTGGGCCACCTGTCCGGCTATGAGAATTCGCGGCCGGTGCGGGTGGGCAACGCCGCCCATACCCAGCTTCAGCTCGATATCTATGGCGAGATGGCCGATGTGATGGCCCAGGCGCGGGGCGGCGGCCTGTCGCCCGTGTCCCGCCGGACGGAGCTTCGCCATGTCTTCATGGCGCATCTGGAAAAAATCTGGTCGCTGCCGGACGAGGGCATCTGGGAAATTCGCGGCCAGCCCCGGCATTTCGTGCATTCCAAAGTGATGACCTGGGTGGCGTTCGATCGCGCGGCCCGCTCGCCCGACGCCACGCCGCAGGAACGCGCCCATTGCCGCGCCGTGGCGCGGCGCATCCACAAGGACATCTGCGCCAAGGGCGTGGACAAAAAGCGCGGCTGTTTCGTGCAGGCCTATGGCTCCAGCGCGATGGATGCCAGCCTGTTGCTGCTGCCGCTGGTGGGTTTCCTGCCCGCCAACGACCGGCGCATCCAGGCGACAGTGCGCGAGATCGAAAAGCGGCTGATGTGCGAAGGCCTGGTGATGCGTTACGAGACGGTGACCGGGGTGGACGGGCTGCCGCCGGGCGAGGGCGCGTTCCTGGCCTGCAGTTTCTGGCTGGCCGACGCCTATGTGATGATGGGCCGCCGCCGCGAGGCGCTGCGGCTGTACGGAAAACTGAAACGGCTGGCCAATGATATCGGCCTGTATGCCGAGGAATATGACCCGCTGGAAAAGCGCATGCTGGGCAATTTTCCCCAGGCCTTCAGCCATGTCGCCTTGATCAACACCGCCCTGGCGCTGATGATGGACGGCAAGAAGGCGCCGGTCCGCAAGGCGCGCAGGAGGAAAACCGCCCATGGCCGCCGCTAAGCGCATTCTCTGCATAGACATCGGCGGCACGGGACTGAAGGCGGCCATTGTCGGGCCGGACGGGCAATTCCTGGTGGAGCGCGTGCGCATAGCTACCCCGGCCAAGCGCAAGCCTGCCGATATCGTGCCCTTGCTGGTGAAGCTGGTGAAGCCGCTGGGGCGGTTCGATCATGTCACCATCGGCTTTCCCGGCATGGTCAAGCGCGGCCGGGTGATCACCGGCCCGGCCTATGGCACGGAAGACTGGGCGAACTATCCGCTCGACATGGTGATGCAGAAGAAACTGGGCAAGCCGGTCAAGCTGCTGAACGATGCCGATGTGCAGGGCCTGGCCGCGATCAAGGGCAAGGGGCTGGAGCTTGTCTGCACCCTGGGCACGGGCTTCGGCACGGCCTGGTTTCGCGATGGCGAACTGCTGCCGCACATGGACCTGGCGCACCTGACCACCCATCGCCGGAACGATTTCGACGTCTATATCGGCGAGCGCACCCGCAAGCGCATCGGCAACAAGAAATGGAACAAGCGGGTCAGGAAACTGATCGGCATACTGGATACGGTGTTCAAATATGACCGCCTCTATTTCGGCGGCGGCAATTCGGCCCGCATCGATTTCACGCTGCCGTCCAATGTGACCATCGTTGACAATGACGCGGGCATGGAAGGCGGCGCCTTTGCCTGGACCCGCCACACTGTGCGATAAAAAAATCCGCACAGGCCGGGGAACTTTTGCAGCCGACCATGCGTTTCGATCCCATAGATCGAACGCTATTTCATGAAACGCACGTCATGACCCTTTTCTTCATGACATGGGCGCTATGACGGATGCTGGAATGATGCCCCCTATCGGTGGGAACACCGCCTTGCTGCTGGATATAGACGGGACCCTGCTGGATCTGGCGCGCACGCCGGACCTGGTCAAGGTACCGGGCGATCTTGTACGCGCACTTGAAAAGCTGGCGCAGCAGTTGTCGGGCGCGCTGGCCTTTGTCAGCGGCCGTTCCCTGGAGGATATAGACAGGCTGTTCACGCCTTTGCGCGCGGCAGCCATCGGCGCGCATGGCGGGGAAATCCGCGGCGCGGACGGGCATGTGGCGCGGGTGGCGCCGCTGTCCGAAGCCGTCCGCAGCATCTTTACCGGCCTGGCCGACAATGTTCCGGGACTGCTGCTGGAAGACAAGGCCTGCGCCGTGGCGCTGCATTACCGGCTGGCGCCGGAAGCCCTGCCGGTGCTGCTGTCGGCGATGGACAAGCATGCCAGGCTGTTTGAAGCCGAAAAGGTCAATGTGATCCACGGCAAGGCAGTGTTCGAGGCGCGGCCCCAGGGCGTGGACAAGGGGACGGCGGTGACAAGCCTGTTGCGCCAGCCGCCCTTTGCCGGACGCCGGGTGCTGTTCGGCGGCGACGACACCACCGACCTGGATGTCTTCCGCATCCTGCCACATCTGGGCGGGCGGGGCTTTTCGGTGGGTAAGCGCTTTCCCGGCGTGGAGCATGTCTTTGAATCGCCGCATGGCGTGCGGCAATGGCTGTGCCGCGTGGCCGAGGCGGGGGTACGATGACCGGACCCGCGCAGAACCCGCCGGACCTGGCGGTGATCGGCAATGGCCGCATGGCGGCGCTGGTGGATTCCGGCGGCCGGATCGTGTGGTGGTGTTTCCCGCGCTTCGACAGCGATCCGGTCTTCAGCCGCCTGGTGGCGGGCGACGAGGAGAAGGGATTTTCCGATGTGGTGCTGGACCGGCAGGTGTCCAGCCGGTCCGAGTATGACCGCAATACCGCCATCGTCACCACCGTCCTGACGGCCCAGGACGGGGCGCAGGTGAAGATCACCGATTTCGCGCCGCGCCTGCGCAATTTCGACCGCCTGCTGCGCCCGCCGCAGCTGATGCGGATGATCGAGCCGCTGTCGGGCCTGCCGCGCGTCACCATCCGGGTGCGGCCCACGCAGTTCTACGGCAATCCGATGAAGCGGCGGGTGGCGGGGTCCAGCCATGTCACCTATGGCGAACCGGCGCTGATCCGGCTGACCACCGATGCGCCGCTGTCCTATATCCAGCAGGAAACGCCGTTCGCCCTGACGCGGCCGCTGCACCTGGTGTTCGGGCCGGACGAACCCTTCATGGGCGACATTGCCGCCACCGTGCGCGATTTCGCGGCGCGCACCCGTGACTATTGGCGCGAATGGGTGCGCCGCCTGTCCATCGCCTATGAGTGGCAGGAAGCCAGCATCCGCGCCGCCATCACGCTGAAGCTGACCAATTTCGAGGAAACCGGCGGCATCGTGGCGGCGCTGACCACCTCGCTGCCGGAAGCCCCCCATTCGGGCCGCAACTGGGATTACCGCTATTGCTGGCTGCGCGACGCCTATTTCGTGGTCAAGGCGCTGAACGCCATCGGCGCCACCCGCACCATGGAACAGTATATCGCCTATATCCTGTCCATCGCCGGCAATACCGACACGCTGGCGCCTTGTTACGGCATTGTGCCCAGCGACGATCTCACCGAATGGATTGCGCCCGACCTCAAGGGGTTCGAGGGGCACGGCCCGGTCCGCATCGGCAACGCCGCCGTGGATCAGGTGCAGCATGATGCCTATGGCAGCGTGATCCTGGCCGCCACCCCCATGTTCTTCGACAAGCGCCTGCCGCAGCCGGGCGATGAAGGGCTGTTCCGCCTGCTGGAGAAGATGGCGGGGCAATGCGCGGCGCTGGCGCTGGAACCCGATGCGGGCATCTGGGAGTTCCGCGGCCGCAAGCGCATCCATACCCATTCCGGCGCCATGTGCTGGGCGGGCCTGTCGCGCACCGCCGCCATCGCGGCGCGGCTGGGGTTCATGGACCGCGCCGCCCATTGGCACAACCTGTCCGACACGATCGGCGAGGAGCTGCTGCGGCGGGTCTGGAACGAAAAGCGCCAGGCCTTCGCCGCCGCCGAGGGTGTGGACGACATGGATGCCAGCGTGCTGCTGCTGCCGGACCTGGGCCTGGTGGAGCCGCACGATCCGCGTTTTGTTTCCACCGTGGCCGCCATCGAAAAGGACTTGGTGCGGGGCCGCCATGTCATGCGCTATGCCGCCGAGGACGATTTCGGCCTGCCGGAAACCGAATTCCTGGTCTGCCGCTTCTGGCTGATCGACGCGCTCTGTGCGATGGGCCGCAAG
Organism: Rhizomicrobium sp.; assembly: GCA_035714165.1. Taxonomy (GTDB): domain Bacteria; phylum Pseudomonadota; class Alphaproteobacteria; order Micropepsales; family Micropepsaceae; genus Rhizomicrobium. Next base: position 48,068 of record DASTMN010000021.1, on the reverse strand, counting down.
GAGGAGGCGCGCGAGCGTTTCGAGGATGCGCTGGGATTGCGCAATTCCTATGGCCTGCTGGCCGAGGACATCCATCCCCAGACCGGGGCGCTGTGGGGCAATTTCCCCCAGACCTATTCGATGGCGGGTGTGGTTCTCAGCGCCATGCGCCTGAGCCAGAGCTGGGAGGACCGCTATTGGCGCGCATCTTCATAATCTCCAACCGGGTCGCGGTGCCCAGGGCCGGGCTTCAGCCGGGCGGCCTTGAAGTCGCGCTCAAGGCCACGCTGAAAAAGCATCACTGCGTCTGGCTGGGCTGGAGCGGAGAACTCAGCGACACGCCCCGCACCGAGACCATCGTCAAGGGCCGCAATGCCTATGTCGTCACCGACCTGGGGCAGGAGGATTTCGAGGAGTATTACAACGGCTTCGCCAACCGGGTGCTGTGGCCGATCTTCCATTACCGCCTGGACCTGGCGGAGTTCTCGCGCCGCGACCTGTCCGGCTATCTGCGGGTGAACAACCAGTTCGCCGATGCGCTGGCGCCGATGCTCAAGCCTGACGATGTGGTCTGGGTGCATGACTATCACCTGATCCCGCTGGCCAAGGCGCTGCGGGAAAAGGGATTGCAGAACCGCATCGGCTTCTTCCTGCATATTCCGCTGCCGCCGCCGGAACTGCTTACCGCCATGCCCAACCATGAAAAGCTGATCCCGGCGCTGGGCGCCTATGACCTGGTGGGTTTCCAGACCGATGGCGATGCGGCCAATTTCGCGCGCTATCTGGCCAAGGAGTTGGGCACGCCGTCGCACCTGTCCCTGGCGCTGGGCAGCGGGGCGCGCGCCATGCGGATCGGGACTTTTCCGGTCGGCATCGAAACGCGCGAATTCACCCGTGCGGCGGCGCATGCCATGCGGACCCAGATGGTGACGCAACTGCGCGAGTCCATTCCCGGCGAACTGATGATCGGGGTGGACCGGCTGGATTATTCCAAGGGCATTCCGGCACGGCTGGAAGCCTATGAGCGGTTTCTCGCCGGCTATCCGGAATGGCATGGCAAGGTCACCTATCTGCAGATCACGCCCAAGAGCCGCAGCCAGATCAAGGAATATTCCGAGATGGGCGAGGCGGTGAACGCGCTGGCCGGGCGCATCAACGGCAGTTACAGCCATGCCTCCTGGACGCCCATGCGCTATGTCAACCGGCCCTATAGCCGGACGGCGCTGGCGGGTTTCTATCGCGTCGCCAAGGTGGGGCTGGTCACGCCGCTGCGCGACGGTATGAACCTGGTGGCCAAGGAATATGTCGCCGCGCAGAATCCGGAGGATCCGGGCGTGCTGGTGCTGTCGCGTTTCGCGGGCGCGGCGGATGAGCTGGGCGCGGCGCTGCTGGTCAATCCCTATGATCCGGATTCCGCCGCCGCCGCGATGGCCCGCGCCATCGCCATGCCGCTGGAGGAGCGCCGCCAGCGCCATGCCGAACTGTATGGCGCGCTGCTGCGGAATGATATCGCCGACTGGGGTGACCGTTTCCTGGCGGCGCTGATGCCGCCGGACGGTGGGGTGGTGCAGGACGAGAAGGCGTTGAGCGATTTTATCGCGCGGCGCTATTAGGCATCCTGCCGGGGCAGTTTCAGCGCCGCCAGCGCCAGCATCACCCAGCCGCCGATGAAGCACAGCCCGCCCAGCGGCGTCACCATGCCCAGGGCGCGGATTCCGGTGACGGCCAGCAGATAGAGCGAGCCGGAAAACAGCAGGATGCCGCCGCCGAACAGCGCCGCCGCGATCTGTGCCAGTGGCCGGGCCGCGCCGCGCATGGCCAATGCCGCCAGCGCCATGGCCAGCGCATGCGCCAAGTGGTAGCGTGCGCCGGTATCGAACACCGCCAGGGCGCGCGGATCCAGCCGGGCCGCCAGCCCGTGCGCGGCGAAGGCCCCCAGCATCACCGCGCCCGCGCCCAGCAGGGCGGCCGTGAACAGCCAGATTCTCATGTCTCTCTCCCCGGACAGGCTTTATAAGCCGGACCCATGAGCGAGTATGCCACCGCCAGCGACGGCGTGAAGATCGCATTTGAACGGCTGGGCGAAGGCCCCGCCATTCTGCTGGTGCACGGCTTCGGTTCCAGCCGCAACCAGAACTGGAAGTCCACCGGCTGGTATGGCGGCCTGACGGAAGCAGGCTTTTCCATCGTGGCGATGGATTGCCGGGGCCACGGGCACAGCGACAAGCCGCACGATGCGTCCTTTTACGGGCATGACCGCATGGCGGATGACGCCGTTGCGGTGATGGATGCCTGCGATCTGGATGCGCCCTTCGTGCTGGGCTATTCGATGGGCGGGTTTATCGGCCTGCGCCTGCTGGCGGCGCATCCGCATCGCGTGGCGCGTCTGGCGATCGCGGGCGTGGGCGCGCACTATCTGGAAGACCGCATTACCGATCCGGCGGCCCGCGCCGCGCTGGCCGATGCGCTGACGACGCCGGATAAGGACAGCATCACCGATGCGCGTGGCCGGATGTTCCGGGCCTTCGCCGACCAGCCCGGCAAGGACCGGCTGGCGCTGGCCGCCTGCATGCGGGGAATGTCGCCGCACCTGCCGCATGCCATACTGGCGTCGCTCAAAGGCCCGATCCTGGTCGCCTGTGGCAGCGAGGACGACACGGCCGGTTCGCCGGACATTCTGGCCGCCGCGCTGCCCGGCGGCATTGCCGTGACCATCGCCGGGCGCGACCACATGTCGGCGGTGGGCGACCGGCACACCCGGCAGGCGGTCATCGGCTTCTTCCGCGGCTGACGGAACCCATCCCAGCGTACATTCGTTTCCGTACAGTTGTTTCGCACGATACCGTGCCGCGCTGCAGCGGTGGGTATTGTCCGTATACAGACTTATTGCCTGAGGCGCGGAAGGTGCCCGATGATATTTCTTCAGTCATTTGAGGCAGTACGGTTCCGTACTGAAATAGCCATTTGCTTTCAGCGCGTTATCGCTAAGTTCGATCACGAAGTTCCGCGCGACTCGCAGCGCGGAAAGACGGGCCGCCATCGGGGAACGGCCCGCATCCTGGCTGGGCTGAACTGATGCTGGAAGCACACGCGCGCGCCGGGATTCGCAACCGGCTTCTGCAGAATATCGCGCTGGAGGATTGGGACCTGCTCGGCCCGCATCTGGAGCCGGTCTCGATGAAGGAGCGGCATGTCCTGGAAGTGCCGACCAAGCCCATCGCCCATGCCTATTTCCTGGAAACGGGCGTCGCCTCGGTGGTGGCGGTGGATGCGGAAGATCACCGTATCGAGGTCGGCGTGATCGGATTTGAAGGCGTGACCGGCGTGCCGCTCATCATGGGCGACAGCCGTGCACAGCATTCCACCTATATGCAGATCGCGGGCGGCGGGCATCGCATATCCGCCGATGCCCTGTGCGGCGCCATCGGCAGAAGCGAAAGCCTGCGCGCCCTATTCCTGAAATCGGCGCAGGGTTTCATGATCCAGACCGCGCATACCGCGCTGGCCAATGGCCGCGCCAAGCTGGAGCAGCGCCTGGCGCGCTGGCTGCTGATGGCGCATGACCGCATGACCACTGACGCGGTGCCGTTGACCCACGAATTCCTGGCCGTGATGCTGGGCGTGCGGCGCGCGGGCGTGACCGTGGCGATCCACGGTTTCGAGCAGCGCGGGCTGGTCACCACCCGGCGCGGCCAGCTGACTCTGGTGAACCGGGCGGGCATCGAACAGGTGGCGGGAAGCTTTTACGGCACGCCGGAAGCGGAACTGAAGCGCCTGTTCGGCGACAGGGCCGGGAAATAAAGCATCAAATAAGACTCGCCTTGCGGCGTCGGTGCATGGTTTGTTCCGGCCATGCTGCCTCCGGTATTTCAGGCCTGGTTCGCGTCGCGGGGCTGGACGGCGCGTCCGCACCAGCTTGCGCTTGCCGGCCATGCGGCGCGGGGCGAAAGCGTTCTGCTGGTCGCGCCCACGGGTGGCGGCAAGACATTGGCGGGCTTCCTGCCCAGCCTGATCGCGCTTTCCGAAAAGCCGAAACGGCGCGCGCGCGGCCTGCACACGCTTTACATCTCGCCGCTCAAGGCGCTGGCGGTGGATGTGGCGCGCAATCTGGAAGCGCCCATCGCGGACATGAACCTGCCGGTCACGGTGGAAACCCGCACCGGCGACACACCGCTGGCCCGCCGCCAGCGCCAGCGCCATGCGCCGCCGGACATTCTGCTGACCACGCCGGAGCAATTGTCGTTGCTGCTGGCGCATCCGCGCAGCGACCGGATGTTCGGGAGCCTGCAGACCGTCGTGCTGGACGAGCTTCACGCGCTGCACAATTCCAAGCGCGGCGACCTTTTGGCGCTGGGGCTGGCGCGGTTGCAGACGCTGGCGCCCGGCCACCGCCGCGTCGGCCTGTCGGCCACCGTGCGCGATCCCGCGCCGCTGCGGCGTTTCCTGATGCCGCAGCCGCCGGAGGGCGAGGCGCTGTCGGAGCTTGTGCTGGCCCAGGGCGGCGCGATGCCGCGGATCGAGATCAGCGCCTCGGACTCCTATGTGCCCTGGGCGGGCCATCTGGCGCGCCACGCCATGCTGGATGTGATGGCGGCGATCCAGGCGTCGAAAACGGCGCTGGTCTTCGTTAATACGCGCAGCCAGGCCGAACGCACCTTCCAGGAATTGTGGGCGATCAATGAGGCCAACCTGCCCATCGCCCTGCATCACGGCAGCCTGGCACCAGAACAGCGCCGCAAGGTGGAAGCGGCGATGGCCAAGGGCGCGCTGCGCGCCGTGGTCTGCACCTCGACCCTGGACCTGGGGATAGACTGGGGCGCGGTGGACCGGGTGATCTGCATCGGTGCGCCCAAGGGCGCGGCCCGGCTGGTGCAGCGCATCGGCCGCGCCAATCACCGGCTGGACGAGCCGTCCTCGGCCCTGCTGGTGCCCGCCAACCGTTTCGAGGTTCTGGAATGCAATGCCGCGCGCGATGCGGTGCTGGCGGGCGAACTGGACGGCGAACGGCTGAAGGCCGGTTCGCTGGATGTGCTGGCCCAGCATGTGCTGGGTATGGCGGTGGCCGCGCCCTTCCGGTCCCAGGACCTGTTCGAGGAAATCCGTACCGCTTCGCCTTACGCGCATCTGGCGCGCGAGGATTTCCTGGCGGTGGTGGATTTCGTCGCCACCGGCGGCTATGCGCTGAAAAGCTATGACCGTTTTGCCCGCCTGCGGCTGACGCCCGATGGGGCGTGGCGGCTGGCGCATCCCCGCATCGCCCAGGAATACCGGCTGAATGCCGGTGTGATCGTGGAAGACCCGATGGTGGATGTGCGGCTGCAGGGCAGGGGACGCCCCGCCGGGGCGGGCGGGCGCAAGCTGGGCCAGATCGAGGAGTATTTCGTCGAGCAGCTGTCGCCGGGCGATACCTTTGTCTTTGCGGGTGAAGTCGTGCGGTTCGAGGGCTTGCGCGAAACCGGCGCGCATGTCACCCGCGCCACCGATCCCGAAGCGCAGGTGCCCAGCTATAACGGCGGCAAGTTTCCGCTCTCCACCTTCCTGGCGCAGCGCGTGCGGGAGATGGTGTCGGCGCCGGAGCGCTGGCACACATTGCCCGAACCGGTGCAGGAATGGCTGAAGATCCAGGAATGGCGCAGCGTCATTCCCGCGCCGGGCCAGTTGCTGGTGGAGACGTTTCCGCGCGGCGGCAAGCGCTATCTGGTCTGTTATCCGTTTGAAGGGCGGCTGGCGCACCAGACGCTGGGCATGTTGCTGACCAGGCGGCTGGAGCGGCTGCGGCTGCAACCGCTGGGTTTTGTCGCCAACGAATATGCGCTGGCGGTGTGGGCGGCCCGGGACATGTCCGGCGTGGACATGGACGCGCTGTTCGACGAGGACATGCTGGGCGACGACCTGGATGCCTGGCTGGCGGAATCCAACCTCTACAAGCGCACCTTCCGCAACTGCGCCATCATCGCCGGCCTGATCCAGCGCCGTTTTCCCGGCAAGGAAAAGACCGGGCGGCAGGTCACTTTTTCCTCGGACCTGATCTATGACGTGTTGCGCGAACACGAACCTGACCATGTGCTGCTGCGCGCCACCTATCAGGATGCAGGCAGCGGGTTGCTGGATATCGCCCGGCTGGGCGACATGCTGGCGCGGGTGAAAAAGCGCATCGTCACCCGCAGGCTGGAGCGGGTTTCGCCGTTGGCGGTTCCCGCCCTGCTGGAAATCTCCCGCGAGATGGTTGCGGGCGAGGCGGATGAGGCTATCCTGCGCGAGAATGAGGACGCGCTGATACGGGACGCGATGCGTGTTGACTGAAGCCGAACCGGAAAGCCCGCCCGCACAACTGGCCAGCGGCGCCGACGTCATCATCGACGTCAATGGCGAGAGCCTGCTGCTCGACGCCTGTGGCGCGGCTTTCCTGCCGCATCACCGCACCCTGGTTTTCGCCGACCTGCATTTCGAAAAGGGCAGTTCCTATGCCCGGTCCGGCCAGCTTCTGCCGCCCTATGACACGGCGGCGACGCTTCTGCGGATGGCGCGCGCCGTGGCGCGCCACCGGCCCTCGCGGGTGATCGCGCTGGGCGATTCCTTCCATGATGCGCAGGCCGCCGACCGGCTGGGCGATGCGGCGCGCGACACGCTGGCCGCCATGAGCAGCGACTGGGTCTGGATCGCGGGCAACCATGACCCCGCGCCGCCCTTGTGGCTGGGCGGCATGGTGACCGATGAATTCCGTCTGGGCGGCCTTGTCTTCCGCCATGCGCCGGGCAAGTCCTTCGAGCCGGGCGAGGTGGCGGGCCACCTGCACCCCTGCGCCAGCGTCACCAAATGGGGCCGCCGGGTGCGCCGCCGCTGCTTCGTCTCCGACGGGCTGCGAATCGTGCTGCCATCCTTCGGCGCGTACACGGGTGGGCTGGATGTGGGCGAGGCGCCCATCGCCACGCTGTTCGCCGGGCCGTTCCACGCCTATATGCTGGGCTATGGCCGTGTCTATGCCATGCGCCGCGCGCCCGGCGGATGACCCGGCCTAGACGGGGCGGCGGAACAGCACCGAGGAAATCCAGCCCAGCAGCACGGCCATGAAGACGCAGGCCAGGCCGTAGATCAGCGGCGAATTGTGCGCCATGTTGAACAGCCGCCGTTCCAGCCCGGTCTGGTCCACGAACAGGGGCGTGGACTGGGCGCTCACCACCTCGCCGTCGCGGAACAGATAGACTTCCACATTGTACTGGCCGCGCGTGACATTGGCGGGCACCGGAATGCGGGTGCGGAACAGCGTCTCGCTGAGAAAGTCTATGGTGCCGGGCATTTCGGCATACAGGCCCTGCTGCTTGAGATGCCGCATCGCCGCCTGCCGGAAGGGCTGGGGATCATGATGGCTGAACACATGCCCCGGAAGCAGATAGTCGATGCCAATGCCATAGCGCGCCAGGGCGCGGGGCGGGGCGACGCGGTCGATCGGTTCGGTGCTGGCCAGGTAATAGAAGGAGGGCAGGCCGGTGAAGCGGGCGGCGTCATTGTTCACCCACACGCCGGCGATGCGGTCGCGGCGGCGTACCGTCATGGGCGTGTCGGGACCGCGCACCACCACCACGATGTTGCGGTTCTGCGGCGTGTCGATGCGGTCGATGGCGCCGAACACCACGATGTCGGTGCCTGTATAGTTCGACGTGATCTGGATCACGTCCTGGCTGATACCGGACACGATCTCCTGCGCCGCGGCGGGCGCGGCAAGGGTCAGCAGGGCGATCAGGAGCAGCCGCGTCATGCCGCCGGCCCCATATACAGGCTGTAGACGTCGGCGGGATTGGCCACCAGCCGCCACAGCAGCACCGCTCCCACCGCCAGCACCAGGATCGCCAGCAGCAGGCGAAGCTGCTCGCCGCGCAGCTTCGCCCCGGCCCGCACCCCAAGCTGGGCGCCCACCACGCCGCCTGTCACCAGCAGCAGCGCCAGCACGATGTCCACCGAATAGTTGCTGGTGGCCTGCAGCAGGGTGGTGATGGCGGTGATGGCGATGATCTGCGCCAGCGAGGTGCCCATCACCACATTGGTGGGCATCCGCAGCAGGTAGATCATGGCAGGCACGATGATGAAGCCGCCGCCGATGCCCATGATGGCGCTGAGGACGCCGACCGCGAAGCCGATCGCGATGGGCGGGATCACGCTGATATAGAGGCGCGACTGGCGGAAGCGCATCTTCAGCGGCAGCCGGTGGATCCAGGGATGGTTGACGCGCCGTGCCGGGACCGAGGTGCCGCTGCGATAGGCCCTGAGAGTCGCCAGGCTTTCACGCAGCATGATGGTGCCGATGCTGCCCAGCATGATCACATAGGACAGCGCCACGATCAGGTCCATCTGGCCCTGTTTCTTCATCAGCGCGAACAGCCAGATGCCGGCCAGCGTACCGAACACACCGCCCACCAGCATCACGCCCGCCATGGGGAAATCGATGGCGCGCTTGCGCCACTGGGCCAGCGCGCCCGACATGGAGGAGGCGGTGACATGGCTGAGGGTGGTGGCGACGGCGACGGTGGAGGGAATGCCGCTGAACACCAGCAGCGGCGTCATCAGGAAGCCGCCGCCCACGCCGAACATGCCCGACAGGAAGCCCACGATCAGGCCCAGCCCGATCATCACGAGCCAGTAGACCGACATTTCGGCGACGGGAAGGTATATCTCCATGCGGCAACTCTAGGGGCCGCGATGCGGCGCAGGTTGCAAACGACCATGCGCGCGGCGGCGCACGCGGTCAACACAAAGTCCGGCGTATCGGCTTGGATCAGGCGCCCAGGTCGGCGGCTTCCGGCGGCACGTTGGCGCTGCGGTTCAGCGGCGCGGCATGGAAAGTGGCGGCGGACTTGGTGGCGGCGGCGCGGTCGGAGTCGCTGAGCTGGGTCTGCAACACGCTGATGCGCTGCTTGGATTCGCTGTCGCCCGCGGCGGCGGCAATGGAATACCACTTGAAGGCGTCCAGCAGGCTTTGCGGCACGCCGTCGCCGCGTTCGTACAGCACCGCCAGGTTGAACTGGGAATCCGACAGGCCAAGGCCGGCGGCGCGGGCGAACCAGCGCGCCGCTTCCGCCATGTTCTTCTTGCCCGCCGCGCCACTGGCATGGGCCACGGCCAGGTTGTGCATGGCCTTGCGGTTGCCCTGATTGGCGGACCGTTCGTACCACTGGGCGGCGCGCGCGCCGTCGGCGGGCACGCCCTGGCCGCGTTCATACATGGTGCCCAGGCGATACTGCGCCACGGCCTGGCCCTTTTCGGCGGCCTGGGTGAGGAACTTCACGGCGTCCGGCAGGTTGACGGCGGTGCCGTTCGTGCCGTCCAGCGCGCGCAGGCCCAGGATGGTGAGGGCGATGGGGTTGCCCGCATTGGCCATCTGGATGACGCGGTCGCCCGATGCGGGCGCGCGTGGCGCGGCGTCGGGCACCGAACTGACCGGGGCGTTGCGGACGTCGCGCTGCTGCAGGGGCGCGGTGGTGCGCGGCGGCGGCGGCGGGGCTTCGTCGCGCGGCACCTCGACATAATTGTCCTCGGCGCCGGAAGGCGAAACGACATACTGGGTCTCGGTGCCGTCGGGCGGCGCGGGCACGGAGAAGGTCGGCCCCTTTTCGGCGGCGGCTTCCGGGGCAGGGGCCGGCGCGGGCGCCACGCCCATGCGCTGGCTCAGCACCAGCCCGGCGGCCAGTACCAGCAAGGCAATCAGCGCCACCAGAACCGGGATCAGGTAACGCGGGCGGGATTTGGTTTCGGCCTGGGTTTCCCCCTGGGCCGCTGCTGTTTCGCTGCCCCAGCGGAATCCGGCAAAGCGCGAGCGGCGTTCGCCCTCGGCTTTTTCGCTGGCCTGGCGGGCCGAGCGGCGGGCGGCGCTGAGGAAATTTTCCGGCTCGGCGGGCTGGTCGGCAAAGACATCGGAAAAGTCCGGCGCGGGCGCGAAGGGTTCGGCCGAAGGATCGGCCTGGGGCGCGAAACCGGACGGTTCGGCAAAGGCGTCGGCACCGTCCGCGCCATAGCCCAGGAAGGTATCCGGCGCGCCCGGGAAGGCATCGGGCGCGAAGCTGTCCTCGGCGAAAGGCGGCGGCTCGGCGGCAAAGGGCGGGGCTTCGAAGGCGGCGGCGGTCGGGCCAGGCGGGGTGGGCTGCTGTACCACCGGCTGCGGGATGGGCTGCGGCGCGGGCTGCGCCACCGGCTGGAAAGCGGACGCCTGAAAACCGGGCGGCTCATAGGCGGGCGGCTCCTGCCGGGTGCGGGTCCGCATCTCGATCAGAAGGTCGTTATGGTCCTTTTCCAGCGCTTCCAGGCGGTGCGACAGGGCCTGCATGGTGGAATCGAACCGTGCGGCGGGATCGTAATTCTCCAGCCGCTGCGCCATGCCGCCCACCGACTGTTCGATGCTGTCCAGGCGGCGCTCGAACGCGCCGTCGGGCAGCCGCATTTCCAGCCGCGCCAGGGAATCTTCCAGGCGGTTGAGGCTTTCCTCGGACTGGGCGTGGCGGCGCTGGCTTTCCACCTGATCGGTGGCGCGCTGGTTGGCCGACGCCTCGATCTTCTCCAGCGCATGGTCCAGGGCATTGGTGTTGAACTGGGCGGACTTTTCGGCCGTGTCCAGCCGCTGGTCGGCCGCCGCCAGGCGGTTTTCGATGGATTGCTGGACGTTTTCCAGCCGGGCTTCCAGCGCCCTGTGATTGTCCTCGGCATCCACCCGGGCCTGGCCGACGCGCCCGGCAAGCTGTTCCAGGTTGGAGGTGAGGGCGCCGACCTGGGTGGCCGAATTGTTGGCGGTGGCGGTGATCTGGTCGGCCAGCCGCGACAGGCCCTGGTGCAGCGCCTTGACCGCTTCCTTGATGCCGTCATTGGCGGCGCTGCGTTCCAGCCGCTCCAGCCGCTCGTTCAGCGCCATCACGTTCAGGCCAAGCTGGTCGAAGGCCTGGGCCTGTTCGCGGGCGGTGATGTTCATTTCCTGCGCGGTGCGCGACAGGACGCGGTTGCTCTCCGAATGGCTGCGCTCGGAGGAGTCCAGGCGGCGGCCCAGGCCCCGCAGCTGGTCCTCGATGCGGCGCCAGGCCTCGTTTGATTCGGTCTCGGAGCGACCCACCCGGGCCATCATCTCCTCGGTATCGCGGCGGCTGGCGGCGGACGGGGGCAGGCCCCAGCTGTCCAGTGCGGCCCCGGAGGGCGCGCGATTGTCATAGGGGGCGGGCGAAAACTCGTCTTCCAGCCCGGAAAAGCTGCGTAAAATGCGCCGGGTCAGCCATTCCCCGACCGACAGGCCCTCGCGCCGGGCAGCCGCGCGGGCGGCTTCCCGCGCCTCAGGCGGGATGCCGGCAACATTCCAGGGGAGTTCTGCACGCATTTCGACTCACTGGCACCGCACCCGCTACAGAAAGTACCGGCGGGCACATATAGTGTAAAGGAATGTTGACCAACCCACCTGCGGGTGGGGAAATCTGTGTCCGGTCATACACAGGTAATTGGCACAGATAGTTGGCTCGACAGGCTTAACTGAAAGTTACCGGCCCGCGCCCACCGCCCCGCGCAGACGCAGGGGATCTGGCTGTTCCGGGACCGGGGCGCTGCTGGCGGCGGCGGCGCTGTCATAGGGGGTCGCCACGCCGGGCTGCGCGTCCAGTTGCTGGTCGGTCAGCCGGGGCAGGCCCATATCGGTGGAGAACAGCAGGGCGACATAGACCGTATCGCTGTTGACCGCCGCCCCCACCCCGGCCCGGTCATAGCGGCTGAAGGTCATGTTTTCGCGGTGCGGCGGGCTTTTGAGCCATTCGTCCAGGAAGCGCTGGGCGTAATCGTCCACCGCCACGCCCCCCTCCCGCGTGTAGTGCTGCGCCGCCAGATTCTCGCCCAGAAGGCCCTGCCAGCGGGCATCCTGCTTCATCAGCAGCGAGGCCGAGGTCTCGCCGTTGGGGGCGGCATGGGCGAGATATTTCTTTTTGGCCATGTCGGCGGCGCGGGCGCGGGCGATCCGCGCCAGTTCCGGGTCCAGGGCCAGCGGCTTGGCCGCCGGTTGCAGCTTCTGGCGCTGTTCGACCACCAGCAGGGCGATGCGCTGCTCCAGCGCCGGCATCTGGGTCCTGGGGTCGGGCAGGGCCGGTCCCTTGGCGGTATTGAACTGGGCGCAGGCGCCCAGCGCCAGAAGACCGGCCAGCAGTGCGGGAATCAGGACAGGGCGCGTCATGGCTGCTTTTTAGATCAGGTCGGCAGAATCTCGAAAAGTCCCGCCGCGCCCATGCCGCCGCCGACGCACATGGTGACCACGCCCAGCTTCGCGCCGCGCCGCCGTCCCTCGATCAGCAGGTGGCCGGTCAGCCGCGCACCCGTCATGCCATAGGGATGGCCGATAGAGATGGCGCCGCCATTCACATTGGTCTTGGCCGGGTCCAGGCCCAGCTTGTCCATGCAGTAGATGGTCTGGCTGGCGAAAGCCTCGTTCAGCTCCCACAGGTCGATGTCCTGCACCGTCAGGCCGTGGCGCTCCAGAAGGCGCGGCACCGCGATCACCGGCCCGATGCCCATTTCATCCGGCTCCACGCCCGCCACGGCGAAGCCGCGGAAAATGCCCAGCGGCCTGATGTTTCGCTTCGCCGCTTCCGCGTCGCTCATCACCACACAGGCCGATGCGCCGTCGGCGAATTGCGAGGCATTGCCCGCCGTGACGTATTTTCCTTCCGCCACCTGCTGGCCGCCGGCATGAACCGGCTTCAGGGCCGCAAGGCCTTCCAGCGTGGTGTCGGGCCGGTTGCATTCATCGCGGTCCACCGTGACATCCACCAGGCTCTCGGCGCCCGTGGCCTTGTCCACTTTCTTCATTTTCGTCGCCAGCGGCACGATCTCGTCGGCATATTTTCCCGCGGCCTGCGCCGCCGCCGTGCGCTGCTGGCTTTGCAGGGCGTATGCGTCCTGGCGCTCGCGGCTGATGCCATAGCGTTCGGCCACGATCTCGGCGGTTTCGATCATGGTCATCCACAGCGCGGGCTTGACCGAAAGCAGATGCTCCTCGGTGAAGTTGCGCAGGTTCACACCGGCCATCTGCACCAGCGAGATGGATTCCACGCCCGCACCCACCGCGACATCGGTGCCGTCGGTGATGATCTGCTGCGCGGCCATGGCGATGGCGTTGAGGCCGGATGCGCAATAGCGGTTGACGGTGACGCCCGCCGTCGAAACCGGGCATCCCGCCCAGATGGCGCTTTCGCGGGCGATGTTGTTGCCGGTCGCGCCTTCGGGAAAGCCGCAGCCCATATAGATGTCTTCTACCGTGCCCGCTTCGATCCCCGCCCGCGCGATGGCGTGCCGGACGGCATGACCGCCCATCACCGCGCCATGTGTCTGGTTGAAGCCGCCGCGCACCGACTTGGCCAGGCCGGTCCGCGCGGTGGAGACGATGACAGCCTGTTTCATGGGGGGATGCTCCGGGGAAAGGCAAAGGTTAGCGATTCAGCTTCCTGGCCGCCAGCGGCGGATAACGCAGCGTGACGGTGATGGCCGCGCCCAGCGCCGCGATGCTGACGGCGATGCTGCTCCACAGCGGCACCGCGGGATCGAAAGTGACGGCGGCGTCGGCCGCCGCCATCGCGGCGAAGGCCAGCACCCATACCGCGGACACGCGCCGGTTCACGGCCAGGAACAGCGCCGGTGGCCATCCCGCCTCGCGCGGGTCCAGCCGGGCATAGTCCACCGAAAAGGCGCGGCCCGCCGCCAGCGGCGCGGCCAGCGCCAGGAACAGCACGGCCTCGGCAATGAAGCGCACGGCGGCCAGGGAAAGGTTGGGATCGAAAAAACCGCGGATCAGCGCCAGAAGCGCGAACAGCAGCAGGCTGACGGCATCCAGCAGGCGCAAGGACGGGCTTTCGACGAAATCGCGGATGGTGACGACAAAGGCGGCGGCGAAGGCGACCCACAGCGCCAGGTCCGCCGACAGGCGGGACAGGAAGGCGAACAGGATGAAAGGCGCGAAGCCGACGATCAGGTTCATGCGGTCCGCGTCATGGGTCTGTTGCGAAGGGGCCTGTTGCGAAAGAGGCGGAAAAGAAAAGGCCGGGGCGCGCTTTTATCGCGCGCCCCGGCCCCGATGTCATGCCCTTACTGCGCGGGCGCGGCCTTCTGCTTCACATAGGCCGTCCACAGGCGCACCACGCGGGCCGAGGCCGGGTTGGCCGCGGTGATACCGGCGAAGGTGGTGGCAGCGTCGGCATAGTTGTTCTGCGCGGCCTGCGACATGCCGATCATCATCGGCGCTTCGGTCGGATCGGTGGCGCCGCCCTTGGTCTGGGCCAGCTTCGCCGCCGCTTCGGCCTCGGCATACATGCCATAGCCATACAGGGCCTGGGCCAGCTTGACGTTGTACTGGCCGCCTTCCTTGCCCTTGCCCGCCGCGATCTGCGCCGGGATGGTTTTCTTGTCGGCCTCGGCGCGGGGCGCCGGGTCCGGCGTGACGGTGCCGCCCTGCTTCACCGCGTTCACGGCGTCGCCATACAGGCCCAGCTTGCTGGCGGTGGAGCCGAACAGGCTGGCGTCGGCGGCGGCCATCGGCGCGCCGGTCAGCGGCCACAGGCGGCCGACATAGATATAGTCCACGTCGCGCATGCCCTTGGTGCTCAGCGAGACGCCCAGGATCTGCTTCCAGTCATCGGCATCGCCATAGTTGGTGACCAGGGTTTCCAGGGTCTTTTCGGCGCCGGGCTGGTCGTTCTGCTTGACCTGCGCGTTCATCACGATGTCCAGGTCGTCGCGGTTGGGCTTCTGGCCGGCGGCGGTGGCGGCGTCGATGCTCTGCTGCGCCATCGCGGTCGCGCCCGCATAATCGCCGCTGAAGAACAGCGCGCGGGTGGCCAGCGAACGGTCGGCGGCCGAGGGCGGCGGGGTGGTCGCCAGGAACAGCTTGGCGTACTTGCCCGCCTTGTCATAATGCTTCTGGTTCAGCGCCAGCTGCAGCGCGGGCTTGTAGACGCTCGCCTTTTCGGCATCGGGGATCACGGCGGGATCCAGGTCGGCAGCGGCTTCGGCGGCCTTGGCGGCGCCCACCATGTCCTGCATCTGGATGTAGGTGTTCATCTCGATGCGATAGATCCAGAGTTCGTCATAGGGCTTCTTGCTGCTGATGCCCTTGGCCTTCTCGATCGCGGCGAGCGCGCCGGGATAGTCCTTGGCCTTGCCCGCGGTCTGGGCGGCGTTGAGCTGCTGGCCCACGGTCGCGGTCAGCTTGGGCGCGGAGGACTGCGCCAGGGCGCCGCCGGCCGCGAAGCCCAGCATCAGGCCCGCCGTCATGGCGGCGCGGAAGAGTTTGATGGTCATGTTGAAGTCGTTCCCTTGTGAAGCGGCAGGACACCCGCCGCGAAGAAAAGCCCCAGATGCGTTTCCATTGTGAGCCTGTTTGCAACTTTACTGTGGCGGTCGGCTGTTTCCAATAAGGCGACAGGCCAGAAGGCAACAGGCCGGCGCAGCTTCGCAAAGTTCTTATGTTGCGGCGCAGCGAAAAAGCGACGGGGCACCGCGCCGCCGTAATAGCTTATTTACCATGCCCTGTCAGGTTGCCTGCGGGTTCCGGACCGCCCCTTCATGTCGCAGCCTCTTTTCCGTCTGGACGGCAAAACCGCCTTTATTTCGGGCAGCCGCGGCCATCTCGGCGCGGCCATGACCCGCGCGCTGTGCGCGGCGGGCGCCCATGTCATTATCAATGGCCGTGACGATGCCGCGCTGGCGGATTTCGAGTCGGCGCTTCGCCGCGACGGCCATGCGGTGAGTCGCGCTGCCTTCGACGCTTTCGACATGGCGGCCGTGCGGCGCTTCTTCGGTGGGCTGGACCGGCTGGACATCCTGGTGAACAACGCCGTGGCGATGCAGGTGAAGTCCTTTTCCGATCTCACGCCCGATGATTTTGCCGCCACCTATGCCAGCGCCGTCACCGCCGGTTTCGAGGCGGTGCGCGCGGCGCGGCCCGCTTTGGCCGCCGCTGTCCGTGCAGGTGGTGATGCCAGTGTCATCACCATCGCCTCCATGTATGGCCAGGTTTCGCCCGATGCGCGTCTTTATGACGATGCGGCCCGGCAAAGCCCCTTCCATTACGGTCCCGCCAAGGCGGCGCAGTTGCAGTTGACCCGCCATCTCGCCGCCGAACTGGGACCGCAGGGCATTCGCGTCAACGCGCTGGTGCCCGGCCCCTTTCCGGCGCGCGTGGAGGCGGCCTTTGGCGAAAGGCTGGCGGCGCGCACCATGCTGGGGCGGTTGGGCAGGCCGGAGGATATCGCCGGTCCGCTGCTGTTCCTGGCCGCGCCCGCATCCCGCTTCGTCACCGGCGCGGCGCTCAATGTGGATGGCGGCTGGACCGCTTGGTGAGTCTGGAAGCCCTGGGGTAAAGAGAGCGGATGGCGTTCCTGTCTTCCTTCCGCGTCGGCCAGCAGACCGTCTATCCCGAAGGACTGATGGAAAGGCTGCACGGCTTCGCATTGCTGGACAATGTGGGCGATGCCGCTTTGCGAAACCTGCTCAGCGAGGCCAACTGGTTCGGCCTGCCAGGCGGCTGGATGCTGGAACGCGGCGGCGAGAATGACGCGGCGCTGTTCCTGGTGGTGACCGGAAGCCTGGGCGTGTTCGTGGCCGATGACACTGGCGCGCGCCGCATGGTGGCGCTGGTGCCCGCGGGCGAGACGGTGGGCGAGATGTCGCTGATCCAGCCCAGCGCCAATCACAGCGCCCAGCTCGTGGCGCTGCGCGACACCGAACTGCTGCGCATCAGCCCGGACGGCTTCGAGGCCCTGATCGGGCGGCATCCGCGCGTGATGATGAACCTGATGCAGATGCTGGTGAAGCGGCTGAAGGACGCCAATCGCGGCAGCGAGAAGCCCCGGCCCAAGACCTTCGCCATCGTGCCGATGCAGCCGGGCCTGAACGATGCGCCCATCGCGCGGCGGCTGGCCGAGGCGCTGGGCCGGATCGGCATCAAGGCGGCGGTGCTGGATTTCGCCTCCAGCGACCAGACGGCGGACTGGTTCGCCACCTTCGAGGCGGCGCACGATATCGTTTTCTATCGCGGCGATGCGCCCGACAGCCCCTGGACGAACCAGTGCCTGCGCCAGGCCGACCGCATTTTCCTGCTGGCGCGCGCCGACCGGCCCTTGCCGCAGCGGCCGCTGGACATGCCGGCCTTCAAGGCGCGGGCTTCGGGCCTGCCCGAACTGCTGCTGCTGCATCCCGACGGCGCCAGCGCCGTCTTGCCGGAGCATTTTTCCACCCGTGCCGGGTTGTTCAAGGCGCATCATCACCTGCGCGCCGGTCATGCGCGCGACGTGGCGCGGGTGGCGCGGTTCGTCGCCGGGCGCGCCGTGGGGCTGGTGCTGGCGGGCGGTGGCGCGCGGGGCTTCGCCCATATCGGCATCATCCGCGCCCTGCAGGAAGCGGGCGTGCCCTTCGACCAGCTGGGCGGCACCTCGATGGGCGCGATCATCGCGGCGGGGCTGGCGCGCGAATGGGATGTGCACGAACTGCGCGAGCGGATGCGGGCGGTGTTCGTGGACGACAATCCGCTGTCGGATTACACGCTTCCCCTGATCGCCATCGTGCGCGGCCGCAAGGTCAGCACCCGGTTGCGCGAGCATTTCGACGAAGCCTGTATCGAGGAACTGCCGCTGCCGTTCTTCGCGGTGTCGTCCGACCTCACCAACGGCCGCATCCATGTCCATCGCGAGGGCAAGCTGTGGCGGGCGCTGCGCGCCAGCGTGGCGCTGCCGGGCATCCTGCCGCCGGTCACTCATCACGGGCACCTGCTGGTGGATGGCGGGGTGATGAACAACCTGCCGGTGGATGTGATGCGCGAGCATGGCGGCGAAGGGCCGATCATCGCCTGCGACATCACCGGCGAGATCGATCTCAAGGCCCAGGACTCCCGCTATGGCGAACGGCCCTGGTGGTGGCTGATCGGCCAGCGGATGCGCGGCAATCCCAGCATCATCTCCATTCTGATGCGGTCGGGCACGGTGGGATCGGAAGCCCAGCGCCGCGTGGTGCGCGAACAGTGCGATTTCCTGATCGAGCCGCCCATGCCGGACATCCAGTTGCGCGACTGGAAGAAGTTCGATGCCGCCATCCAGCAGGGCTATGACACGGCCCGCATCTGCATCGACCGCAACGGCGTGCCGCTGGCCGATATCGCCGCCGACGGGCCGGGCCTGCCCTGGCCTTCAACCGCGATCGCGCGCAAAGGCTAGACCCGGCAAGCCGGGGTCAGGCCCAGCCGCTTTCCCCCGGCGCCATGTTGGCGCGGACGAAATCGGGATCGGGTTCCGCGCCCAGGCCGGGCAGGGCCAGCACTTTCATCCTGCCGCCCTGGATCACCAACGGGTTGGTCTTGGCCCATTGGAGTTTCGTCGCATTGCGCGAACATTCGATGCGCGGGCAGTTGAACAAAGCGGCGGCAAGCTGCTGCGAGGCCAGGTTCAGGAACAGGCCGCTGACATTGTGCAGGGCGATGGGAATGCGCCAGCGCGCGGCGGTGTCGGCGATCATCTTGGTACCGGTGATGCCGCCCGAATTGATAATGTCGGGCTGGAAGATGTCCACGGCCTGGTTCTCCAGGAAGGGAACGGCCCATTCCGCCAGTTCCATGTTCTCGCCGGTCATCAGCGGCACTTTGGTGGCGCGGCGCAGGGCGTTCCACCCCTCCGACCAGCCCGGCTGGAGCGCGTCCTCGAAATAGAGCGGCCGGATCGGCTCGATGGCGCGGGCGATGCCGATGGCGCTGGGCACATCGAACTCGCAATGGCAGTGCACCAGTATGTCGGTGTCGTCGCCCAGCGCCTCGCGTGCCAGGGCATAGGCGCGCTCCATCTTGCGGAAATCCTGCGGCCCCAGGCTGGGCGTATACTGCTGCATCGGCACGCCCAGCACATGGTGGGTGTCCACCTTGAAGGCCTTGAAGCCGTGCGGGTCGGCCTTCAGTTCGGCGGCGCGGGCGCGCCAGGCGCCCTTGTCGAGGAAATCGCCGCCGGGACAGTGCGAGTAAAGGTCGATCTCGTCGCGGAAGTTGCCGCCCAGCAGTTTCGACACCGGCAGGTTCAGGATCTTGCCCGCCAGGTCCCACAGCGCCATGTCGATGCCGCTCAGCACGCGGATGGCGCGGTCCCGCTGCTCATAGGCATAGAACATGTTGTGGAAATGGACCTGGATCGCCAGCGGGTCCTTGCCGATCAGGCCCAGATGGGGAAGGCGGCCCGCGCCGTTGTAATTGGCGATGACGCGCCGGGCGACCGGGCCATCAGCGCCGCACTCGCCATAGCCGCTGATCCCGGCATCGGTATCGATGCGGATCAGCGACTGCTGCTTGATCGATGTGCTGCCCGGGTCCTTCAGGCCGACGGCCTGGATGGCGGTGATCTTCACCTGCCCGCGCGCGGGCTGGGCCAGCGCGTTCAACGGCGCGAACAGCGCGGCGGCGGGAAGGCTGGCGGCATAGCGGAGGAAATCGCGGCGTTGCATGGCTGTCTCCTCAGCGGTCGCGCAGGCCGATGCCCAGCGGCGCGGTGTTGCGCAGCGCCAGGATGCGCGCGGGCCTGTCCTTGGCATTGTAGAAACCGACCGTGGCGTTGGCGCGGTAGAAATAGGCGTCGCCCGGCTTGGCCGGATACCGGCCCTCGATGCCGTTCATGCCGCTGCCCGCCACCATCTCGCCGCTGCCGTCCAGCAGCAGGTAGATTTCCTCCTGCAATTCGTGATGGTGCGGCGCATTGGTGCCGCCCGGCGCCAGTTCCAGCAGGTAGAGGCTGACCATGGTGTGTGCCACAGCCAGCCGGTCGCGCTTGCTGGCGGTGTCGCCCATCAGCAGGCGATAGCGCGCCGAGTTGGGATGGCCCGCCACTTCCGTCAACTGGACCTCGGAAATGTTGGCGACCGGCATGGCGGCGGGCAGCTTGATCTGCGTGCCTTCCGGTATCCTGAATCCGGTGATGACGGCCTTCAGCGGCCTGGGCCCGGCCCGGACGGAAAATTCCACGCCCGGCGGGATATAGACAAAGTCGTCGGCCTTCACCGGATTGGCCTTGCCGTCATACAGGATGCTGCCTTCGCCCTCGCGGATGACGATGACATTCTCCTCGCGGGGATAGCGCATGGCGGTGCTGGCGCCCCCGGCGGCCACGCTCAGTTCGCCGAAGCGCGACACGCCCTTGAGGATGCCGGAATTGGCGTCGCCCTCGCCAAAGACCGGCCGCCAGGCGGCGGTGGCGCTGGAAAGTCCCGCCTTGCCCACCGCGATGTCCGGCAGGTGGCGATGCAGGAAGGTGGGGTCCACATGGAAGTCTTGCGCCAGCGCCGGAATCGCCAGCACCGCCACGGCCATCGCCGCAAGGATCGTCCGCATCCATTCCCTCCCGTTTTTATTGTTGTTGGCGGGAAGGCTAGCGGTGTTGCGGCGGCAGGGCCAGACGCAATCCGCACGGACGGCCACACGCTCAGATGGAGCCGTCCGGCGCGCGGATCGTGACGCCGCGCAGCAAATCATGGCGGCCGCCGTCCGGGCCGGTAAGGATGGCGCTGTCCAGCTTCGGCCCGCCCGCCTCGTTATGGGATGTCACCGCCAGCACGCCCTGGCCCCGGCTGCCTTCCAGTTCGACCAGCGTGGCGGACCGGCTGATGCCCTGGACCCAGGAGAAGACGCCGCCCTGCACGCCGGTGATGACGATGTTATCGCCCAGCACCATGCGGGCGGTGCCGTCATGCCGGACCAGCTCGCCCACCACCCGCAGGACGGGATTGCGCTTGTAGCCGGTCCAGAGGAACCAGCTTCCGTAACCGGCGGCCAGGATCATGGGCAGGCACAGCAGCACCACCAGGCCCAGGCATCCCCACAGGCAGCCATTGCCGCGTCTGGGCGGATAGCCGGGCGGCGGCGGTGCGGACGGTGTGGAGGATGGCGCGGGCAGGGACATGGAAATGTGATCCTACAGCGCCTAAATTGGTTCGGCGAGGTGCTTATGCCGATTGACTATGACGACATGATGCAGTCCGGCGCGACCGGGCTGGCGTCGCGCTACGACGAAAAGGACGTGATGCTCTATGCCCTGGGCGTGGGCATGGGGCGCGATCCGCTGAACGCGCAGGAACTGCCTTTCGTCTATGAGAATAACGGGCTGAAAGTCGTGCCGACCTTCGCCAGCGTGATCGCGCGCGGCGAGGCCCCGCCCGAACGCCAGCGCATGCCGCAGACATCCAACATCAATTTCGCCATGGTGGTGGATGGCGAGCGGCGCATCACCTTCCACAAGCCGCTGCCGCCCAAGTGCGAAGTCGTGTCCGACGAGCGGATGCTGGCCATCCTGGACAAGGGCGAAGGCAAGGGCGCGGTGCTGGTGCAGGAGCGGGTCAGCCGCGATGCCGCGTCCGGCGACAAGCTGTTCACCATCGTGACTTCGATCTTCGCGCGCGGGGATGGCGGCTTCGGTGGATCGCCGGAAGGTGGACCGCCGCTGCATGTGCTGCCCGACCGCGCACCCGATCTGGTGACCGAGGCCGATACCCGTCCCGACCAGGCCTTTCTCTATGCGCTGTCGGGCGACCGCAATCCGCTGCACCGCGATCCGGCTTTCGCGAAGATGGTGGGCTTTCCGCGCCCCATCCTGCATGGGCTGTGTTCCTATGGCACCGCCTGCCGGGCGATCCTGTCCACGCTCGCGCAGTACCAGCCGGAACGGATCACCCAGTTCGATGTGCGCTTCTCCAAGCCGGTTTTTCCGGGCGAAACGCTGGTGGTGGAGCTGTGGCAGGACGGAAGCACGATTTCCTGGCGGGCTTCGGTCAAGGAACGCCCGGGCACGGTGGTGCTCAACAACGGCCTGTGCCTGCTTGGCGCATCCTGAAACAGAGGGCGATCCCATCGCGGCCGCCGGGGCGCTGATCGCGCAGGGCCGGGCGGATGAAGCGGTGCGGGATTTGCGTGCGCGGCTGCGGGAAGGGCGCGGCGGCCTGCTGTCGCGCCTGACCCTGGTGCGGGCGCTGCTGGCCTGCAATGACGTCGCCACGGCGCTGGAAGACGCGCGTGACCTTGCCCTGGCCTATCCGGACGTCGCACCCGTCCTGCTGGCCTTTGGCGAAGCCCTGCTGGCGGCCGAACTGCTGCCTGCCGCCATCGCCGAGCTGCAACAGGCCCTGCGGATAGACCCGGAGCTGTCGCAGGCGCGGCTTCTGCTCGCCGAGGCCTGGCTGCGGGCGGGCGAGGCGGACAAGGCGCTGGAAAGCCTGGAGGGGATCGAAGCCGGTGCGGCGGTGGAGGCGCTGGCCGCGCGCGCACGCGCCATCAAGGCCGCGCCCCGATCCGATGCCGGTTATGTGCGTCACCTGTTCGACCAGTTCAGCGCCGATTACGACCGCCGCATGACCGTCCATCTGGCCTATGCCGGGCCGCAAATCCTGCGCGACCTGGCGGCGATGGTGATGCCGGGGCGCGAGGCACTTGCGATCCTGGACCTGGGCTGCGGCACCGGCCTGTCGGGCGAAGCCTTCCGGCCGCTGGCGGCGCGGCTGGACGGCGTGGACCTGTCGCCCGCCATGATCGCAAGGGCGCGGGAGAAGAAGATTTACGATGACCTGATGGTGGCCGACCTGGAAACGGCGCTGGCTGCGCCCGGCCCGGCCTATGACCTGATCGTCGCCGCCGACACCCTGGTCTATCTGGGCGACCTGGCCGCCGTCCTGGCGGGTGCGCGCGCCCGGCTGGCGCCGGATGGTTTCTTTCTTTTCACCACCGAGGCCAAAGAGGGCGAAGGTTTCGCGCTTGGCCCCAAGCGCCGCTGGCGGCATTCTGAAGCCTATTTGCGCGCTCTGGCGGAACAAAGCGGCCTGTCGGTGGCCGGGCTTGTGGCCGCCACGCCACGCCATGAGGCAAACCAGCCGGTCGCGGGCTTCGCCGTGGCCCTGATGCGATAAAGGCTGCGAGAAATATCGGGGCAGGCGGGCACTTTTCCGCGCCATTGTGCGTTGCCACACCAGGACGCAATTGGTGGGGTTTCAGCACATGGTCGCGCTCGACAACAGTGCCATTTTCGGCCTGCGCCAGGTTCCGCGCCTGCGGCTCTCCATTCATGCCCTGACCGGCGCCATCGCCCTGGGCGCGGTGCTTCTGGTGGCGGGCGCCATCCTGTCGCGCGGCTTTGCCGAAAACGGTTTCCGCCTGGGCAGCCAGCTTGCCTGGCGCTACACCTGCTTCGTCTTTTTCGCGGCGCTGGTGGCGGGGCCTCTCCTGCGGCTGCTGGATCATTTCCGCCCCGGCCTGGATTTGCCCAATGTCAGCCGCAAGCTGGTCTGGGGTTTCTGCGCCAGCTATGGCGTCTACCTGCTGTCGGTTTTCCTGCCCAATGTGATCCAGCTGTCCGCCGGTGCGGTGCTGATGACAACCTTCGGCAGTCTGGTGGTTGTGGTGATGGCCCTGACCGCCACGCCGCTGAAGCGGCTGGGTGGGGCGCCTGTGATCGGCGAGAAGATGCGCCGCGCCCTTCTGGGCACCGCCGCCATCTATTTCTGGTCCTGCTACAGCCTGATGGCCCTGTCGCGCATTTCCGGCCCGCACCGGCACGACGCTTTCTATGAAATCAGCCTTTGCCTGATGGTTGCGGCGCTTCTGCTGCGCTATGCCGACCGCTGGCTGGCCTTCCGCGCGGAAGGCCATCAGGACGGGAAGGCGGCGCCCGCCGCCGTGCCCGCACACTGAACCGCTCTCCCCAAGATCGGCATTTTCGCGACAGATTTGCGGCGCGGTAGCGTACCAAATTGGGCCACATCCCCGGCTGGCGCAAGTTCCCTCGCCTGTGCGACACTTGGCGTATCGAAAGGGATTTGCTTGAAAGCCACGCTGTTACAGACGGCATTGCTATGCCTGCTCGCCACCGGCGCGCGGGCGCAGAGCCAGTGCGTGGAGCCGGTGGCGCCCGAGCCGGTCGATGGCAGCCGGATCGGCGCCGAGCAGCTTCGCGCCGCCATGACCGAAGTCCGCGAATTCATGGCCCAGTCCGATCTCTACCAGTTCTGCCTCAGCCGCGAGGTGGAGGCGGGCAAGGCGCTGGCCGCCACCGAGGCGCGGGCCTTCGATGTGGCGCTGGAAGCCGGTGCCCGTGAGCGGATCGAGGCCAGCCAGCGGGCCAAGGAAAAGGCGAGTCTGTCCATCAACACCGCCATCACCGTCTACAAGCACGCCCATCCCGATTTCCGCTGATCGCGCGCCCCGGCCTGATTCCATTTGACGCGCTCTGTGATTCGCGGCGAATCACCTATGATTCGGCCATGTCGGAAGCCGCTCTCCAGACGCCCAGGCCGCGCCGCACCAAGGCAGCCTCCCGCGTCGCCATCCTGGATGCCGCCCGCCGCGTCGCCGCCCGTGACGGGGCGCGCGACCTGTCGCTGCGGGGCGTCGCCGCCGAGGCGGGCTTCGCGCCCGCCGCGCTGTACGGCTATTTCCGCAACAAGGATGAATTGCTGCTGGCGCTGGCCGCAGACGACCTGTCGGCACTGGCGCGGGTGATGCGCGGGGCTGGCGGGTTGCAGGGCGCGGGCATCGCCGCGCTGGACCTGCTGCGCGGGGCCGAAACCATGGCGGCCGCCTCCGGCGCGCTGAACGGATCGCAGGGCGGTGATGCCGAACGTCTTTTCAACGGCCGCCTGATCGCGGCGCTCAAGGCGCTGTCGGACGCGGGCGGCATGCCCACCGGCAACCGCGAAAGCCAGTGCGATGTGGTGCTGCTGGCGGCCTCGCTGGCGGGCCTGGCGCTGTTCGCCCGGTCCGGCCGGCTGGATGCGCTGGGCTTCACACCCGCCGAAATGATCGCCCGCCTGGAAGGCCGCTTCCGCCAGTCCTGAACCTCCGGGGTGTCAGGCCGACAGGTGCTGCGCCAGGATATGCGCGCCGATCACGATCAGGATCAGGCCGCCGATCCCTTCCGCCCATTTGCCGAACCGCGATCCCAACGCATGGCCCGCCATCACGCCGATGGTGGTCATGGTGAAGGTGGCCGCGCCGATGGCCAGCGCGTTGACCAGGATGTTAGCGTCCACCAGCGCCAGGGTCACACCCACGGCCAGTGCGTCAATGCTGGTGCCCACCGCCGTCAGGGCCAGCAGGAGAAAGGAATGGCGCTGGGGCTTTTCCGCCGCGGCGTCCCGCTTCAGGCTTTCCCAGATCATCTTGCCGCCGATGCCCAGCAGCAGGCCGAAGGCGATCCAGTGATCGAACGCCTCGACATAGCCGCTGGCGGCCCGGCCCAGCAGCCATCCGATCAACGGGGTGAGGGTTTCGATGCCGCCGAAAATCAGCCCGATCCGCAGCGCCTCGGCCAGGCGGGGCCTGTGCAGCGCCGCGCCCTTGCCCAGCGCCGCGGCAAAGGCGTCGGCGGACATGCTGAGGGCCAGGAAGAGGATGGCGACAAGGCTCATGGTGCGGCGTCCTAGCAGCGATGGCCGCACCATGCCATGCCGCTATTTGCCGGTGGCGCTCCGCACCTGGAACGGCACGGTGACCTTGCCGCCATCCTTGAAGATCAGCGTCACCGGCACGGACGTGCCCGGCGCCAGCCGGGACGCCATGCACATCAGGTGATAGCCGCCCGGCGCGAAGGCCTGGGTGCCGCCCGCCGGAACCGTCAGCTCCGATATGTGCTCCATGCCGCCTGGGCCGCTCTTGTGCATCATCATACTGCCGCAGCCGGGGCTTTCGACCCCGGTCAGGGTCACGGCCGCGCCGCTCCCGTTGCGAAGGGTGAAATAGCCGCCCGACGGCACGGAGGGCGGCAGGGCGCGGAACCAGCCGTCGCGGATGCCGACATTGGCGGTGGTACCGGCGGCATGCGCGCCCGGTGCGCTTACCAGCAGAAACAGGGCGGCGATGGCCAGGTGCAGGTGTTCCAGGGTCAGGCGCATGGGGAAATCTCCGGTTCGACAGGAATATGATGATCCATCAGCACCCGCAATTTTGCCACCGCGGCGGGGCCACATTGCGGCAGGGACAAAAGTTCTTCATCGCGCCAGGCGGCCGCCTCTTCCAGCGTGAAGATGCCACCCCTGGTCAGGGCGTTGATAGCCCGGCGCGGCAGTGGCAGGTCGGCAATGAAGTGAACCGGGGCAGCCTGATGCGGCATGTTGCGTCCAGGCTGGATCATGGCTGTTCCTCCATCCGCATGACGCCCCGGAACGCGGCCATCATTTTCAGCCGTTCCGGAGCGACCTTCGCCTCGGCGGCGTGAAGCTGCCGCTCCAGCGCTTCGGCCTGTGCTTGAGGTACGCCCAATTCCATCAGGCCAGCCTTGCTGCGAAGCGCATCCCCGCTGCACAGCGTCAGGCGCCAGCCTTTGTCCCCGCGCCGCAACAGGGCCCGTCCGCCCATCCGGCCCTGCGTCCAGTCCGCAACGGCGATATCGTCCTCCACAACCACCGGTCCGGTTTCCAGAACCGCGCCGGGCCGGTCATACAGTCCGTGCAGAACAGCCTGTACCGCCTGCTGGTCCGCCTTGTTGGACGGACCGCAGGCGGCGAGGATGAGGGCGAGGCTTGCCGCAATCCCAAATCGCATCACGGCCACCTAGAAACGATAGCCGAGGCCGGCGAAGACCGACCGGCCCTCACCCGGATAGAAGACGGTGGTGGCCGCCAGC
This sequence comes from Rhizomicrobium sp., assembly GCA_035714165.1. GTDB lineage: Bacteria > Pseudomonadota > Alphaproteobacteria > Micropepsales > Micropepsaceae > Rhizomicrobium. The sequence goes on along the minus strand of DASTMN010000021.1, from coordinate 21,462 downwards.
GCGGCGTCGGTGACCGCGCCGAATTCGGCGGTGTAGCGCTTGTCGGCCAGGTTGCGCGCATCCACGAAGAGGGTGGTGCCGTTCTCCAGCTTCCAGCCCAGCCCCAGATTGACCAGGGCATAGCCGGGGGCCTTGAGGCGGTTGGCGTAATCCACGAACACGCTCTTCATGCGCCAGTCCAGCGCCGGTTCGACGAACAGGCCCGAGGGATGCTCGTAATGGAGCGACAGGCGGTACTGATGCTCCGGCACCACCGGCATGCGATTGTTGCGATAGACCGGATCATTGTCGAAGGTGAAATCCGACCAGGCATAGGTCTGGCGCAGGCGCAGCGGCCCGCCCAGAAGCGTCGCGTCCAGATCCCAGTCCAGGCTGGCCTCGACGCCCTGATGGATGGTGTCGCCCGCATTGAAGAAGGCCGCGGGATAGCCAGTGACGGCGTTAAAGCTCAGCAGTTCGTCCTGCACCGCAGACCGGTAGAAGGTGACATCCCAGGTGAAGGCGTCGCGGCGTCCGCGCGTGCCGATCTCGCCCGTCCAGGCCTTCTGGGCCTGCACCGGCACGAAGCCGGGGAAGGGCGACTGGACCAGCGCGCCGTAATGCGGCGGTTCCACCGAACGGGTTATGTTGGCGTAAACCTGGGTACCGTCTTCGTCCTGCCAGAGCAGGCCGATGCGCGGCGCGAACCAGTCGAAATCCTTGGCTGCATTGTTCGCGGCGTTGCGGTTGTCGCGATAGTCGCGCGTGGCATGGCCCCAGGAGCCGCCCGCCACCAGCGCGATTTCGTCGGTGGCGAACCAGCGCCCCTCGGCGAAGACATCGGTGCCGCTGGCTTCCTGATGGCCGTCGCCGATCTGCGGGCCCTTATTACCACCCGCATTGACGTAAATGCGGTTGTTGTTGCTGCCCTGGCGATAGGAAACGCCCGCGAACAGGTCCGCCTTGTGGCCCGCCAGTGTGCCGGTCCAGTCGAAGCGGCCGAACGCGCCCTGGGTGTGGATGTTCTGGTTGATGACGATGGGAATGGGATGGTTCAGGGCGGTGCCGGTCATGTAGAGGCCGCCCTCGAACACCAGTCCTTCGTCGAAGCGCCAATGGGTCTGCAGGCTGGCGCGGGCCACCTGCTGGTCGCGCGCCCATTTGTTGGCGACCACACCCGCGCCCGCATTCTTGGGATTGTTCAGCGCGTCGAACAGGTTCAGCGTGCCCGGCACCTGCTGGTCGATGTCCGCGCCATACAGGATCAGGCGCACATCCTGTTCCGCGCCGAAGCGATACCCGGCATTGAGGGTGCCGCGCACCTGGTCCTGGGCGGAGTTGATGCGATAGCCGTCGGCGCGCAGGCCTTCCACCGAGGCATAGACATCCCAGTTGCCATATTCGCGGGCCACCGCGCCGGTGCCGCGCAGCGTGCCATAGCTGCCGCCTTCCACGCGCAGCAGGTTGGGCGACTGGGCGGTGCGGCCGGTGGGCGAGACCAGGTTGACCGCGCCGCCAAGCTGGGCGCCGCCAAAGCGCAGCGCATTGCCGCCCTTGTAGACCTCGATATAGCGCGCGCCCATCGCATCCACTTTCTGGAAGTCGGAAAAGCCATCGGCATCGGCAAAGGGCACACCGTCCTGCGCGATCAGCACGCCACGCTGGTGATAGGACTGGTCGATGCCCGAACCGCGGATGGAGAGGCGCGATTCCTCGCCATAGCGCTTGTTGGACAGGACGCCCGGCACGTCGCGCAGCAGGTCGGGAAGGCCGACCGCCAGGCGGTCCTCATAGGCTTCCGCCGCGACCACCGAAACCGCGCCCGGCGTGCGCGACAGGCGTTCGCGCGCCTGGGCGACGATGGCCGGATCGCCCGGATCGGCGGTGGCGGTGACGATCACGGTATCGGCGCGGCTTGCGGTATCGGCGGTGATTTGCGCCTGGGCCGCCGAAGCGAGAGCGAGCGTGGAAACGGAAACGGTGGCGCACAGGCGCGCGAAAATGGTCATGGGATTCCCCTGGTGTGAACGTGAGTGGCAGCGCGGACAGGCGCGGCGGCGAAACTCAGGCGTTCAGCGGCGGGGCGCGGGGGGAATGGGGCTGGAATTGCGCCGCGATACGCGCGGCGATGGCGCGGTCGGTCTCGGCGACAGCGGCATGGACAGCCGGAAGCGCCAGGGCGGGCGCGTCGGGCGCGGCGGCAAGCTGCGGCGCGCCGGTAAAGGCGCAGGGCTTGTCGTGATTGTCCGTCCGGGCAGGGGCGTCATGCTGCTGCTTGGCGGCGCTGTCCACCGAGCAGATGGTGAAGGCGATCTCGCCCGGAACCGCGGAGGCGGGCATCCAGCCGGCAGGCAGCATCGCGCGCAGGATCATCGCGATCAGCGCCAGATGCTTGAGGCCGTGGAGCATTCCCTGCATGGCCCAAGGTTGTGGTCCCGCGCCGCGCGGGCGTCAAGCAAGCGCTATGTCGCAGCGAAACCCAGCCGAAATCAGATGGTTATGCCGCCGTCCACGGGAGCATCGGGCAGGCGCGCGGCGCGCGCCGTCGGCCGTGCGACCAAGTATGAAGACGTCGGTGTCAGATGGTTATGCCGCCGTCCACAATGAAGTTCTGGCCGGTGGCAAAGGCGGACTCGTCGCTGGCCAGCCAGAGGACGATGGAGGCGATTTCCTCCGCCGTGCCCAGCCGTCCCATCGGCTGGCGGGCGGTGAAGGCCTTGCGCGCCGCCTCATAGTCGCCGGTGTCTTTCAGGCGCTGCTGCAGCGAGGGCGAATCCACCGTGCCGGGGCAGACGGTGTTGCAGCGGATGCCCTTGGTCACATAATCGGCGGCGATGGCCTTGGTCATGCCGATCACCGCCGCCTTGCTGGCGCCATAGATGCAGCGGTTGGGCACGCCCTTGATCGAACCCGCCACCGAGGCGACGTTGATGATCGAGCCGCCGCCGCCCGCGATCATGGCGGGCATGAAGGCGGTGATCATCCGGGCCATGGCGAAGACGTTTATGTCGAACGACTTCTGCCACTGGGCCTCGGTATTATCCAGGATGGCGCCGTTCTCCACGAAACCGGCGCAGTTGAACAGCACATCCACCCGCCCCACGCGCGCCGCCAGCGCGGTGACGGCGGCGCTGTCGGTGACGTCAAGCTGGTGCTTGTCCGCGTCCAGCCCGTCCAGGCCCTTCAGGTCGCGGTCGGTGGCGATCACGCGCGCCCCTTCGGCGGCGAACAGTTCACAGGTGGCGCGGCCGATGCCCGCCGCGGCGCCGGTCACCAGCGCGATCTTGCCGTCCAGTTTCTTGGTCATGAGTCGATCCCGATATTGCAATAGCGAAGTGCGATGATCCCGGCGCACTATACCCAAAGCCCGCTTTGACGAAAGCCGGGAACTAGGGTTTGCTCCCGTCTGGAAATGGCGCGCGAAGACGCCGCCAGCGGGGTTTGAGACATGATGAAGACCAGAGTGCGCTATCTGCTGATCATGCTGATGTTCGTCATCAGCGCGGTGGTCTATATCGACCGCAGCAATATCTCGATCGCCGGCCTCTACCTCGCCGAGGATTACGGCATCACCAAGATCGAACTGGGCTGGGTCTTCAGCGCCTTCCTGCTGGGCTATGCCGCCTTCCAGATTCCCGCCGGCTGGCTGGTGGGCAAGCTGGGCCCGCGCAAGACCCTGACCTATGGCCTGATCTGGTGGAGCGTGCTGTCCGTCGTCACCGCGCTCGTGCCGCCCACCATGGGCGGGGCGCTGTGGATGCTGATCGCGGTGCGCTTCGTGCTGGGCCTGGGCGAGGCGGTGGCCTATCCGTCGTCCAACCAGTTCATCGCCGCCTGGTTTCCCACCCACGAGCGCGGCAAGGCCAATGGCTGGGTGTTCGGCGGCGTCGGCCTGGGCTCGGGCCTGGCCCCGCCGCTGGTCGCCGCCATCATCGCCTTCTATGGCTGGCGCGAAGTCTTCTATATCTCGGCCGCGATCGGCCTGGTGGTGGCGGCCTTCTGGTGGTGGCTGGCGCGCGACACGCCCGCCGAGCATCCCAATGTCAGCGCGCAGGAACTGGCCTATATCCAGTCCGACCCCTCGGTGAAGATCAAGGAAGGCAAGGCCGCGGTGCCCTGGGCGCGCATCTTCTCCAGCAGCGACGTGCTGATGTGCGCGCTGTCCTATGTCGCCTTCTGCTATGTCGCCTTTATCTTCCACACCTGGTTCTTCATCTACCTGCGCGAGGCGCGCGGACTGGACCTGAAGCAGAGCGCGGTGCTGGCCATGCTGCCCTTCATCGCCATGACCACCTGCTCGGTCCTAGGCGGTGCGATCAGCGACTGGCTGGTCAAGCACAAGGGCCAGTATGTCGGCCGCAGCCTGTACGGCGCCGCCACCCTGTTCCTGACCAGCATCTTCCTGGTGATCGGCAGCCAGGTACAGGACACCACGCTGGCGGTCCTGGTGCTGGCGGGCGGCGCGGGCGCGGTCTATCTGGGCCAGGCCTGCTATTGGGCGGTGGCCGCCGATGTGGGCGGTCCCTATACCGGCGTCGTGTCGGGCCTGATCAACATGGCGGGCCAGATCGCGGGCGCGGTGACGGCCTCGGCCACGCCCTGGTTCGCGGCGACCTATGGCTGGACCACCGCCTTCTATGTCGCGGCGGGACTGGCCTTTGTCTGCGTGTTCCCCTGGTTCTTCGTGAACCCGAACCGCCGCCTGAAAGTGGATCCGCAGGTCGAGGCGTGATGCGCGGCGCGCGGGGCGGCCCCTAGAGGGGGGTAAGCCCCGCCGCCGAAATCCCCGCCAGCGCCGCGATCTCGTCATTGTCGGAGGTGTCGCCGGTCACGCCCACCGCGCCGATGGGATGGCCGTCTGCGCCCTTGACGATCACGCCGCCCGCCACCGGCACCAGGCCGTTCGCGGCCAGATGGCCCAGCGAGGCGATAAAGCTGGGCCGTTCCGCCGCCATCTCGCCGATCCGCCGTGAATTGACACCCAGCGCCAGCGCGCCCGCCGCCTTGCCGCGGGCGATGTCCAGACGCAGGAAGCTGGTGCCGTCCTGGCGCTGGAAGGCGATGACATGGCCGCCCGCATCGGTCACCACGCAGGACAGGGGCTTCATGCCCGCTTCCCGCCCCTTGGCGAAGGCGGCGGCGATGATGGTGTTGGCCTTGTCCAGGCTGATGCGGTGGTCGCTCATGGTATCGGTCCTGCGAGGGGTTCGCCCCCAGACTGGACCAGAATTCGCGCCCCGCAAAGCGCCTGCCATGCTATGCATCGCCGCATGACCCAAGCCCAGGCCGCGCCCGCGCGCAAGACGCAGATACTCGTGGTGGGCGGCGGCGCGGGCGGGCTGGAACTGGCCACCCGGCTGGGCGCGGCCTTCGGGCGCAAGAGTTTCGACATCATCCTGGTCGAAAGGAACCGCACCCATATCTGGAAGCCGCTGCTGCACGAAGTGGCGGCCGGTTCGCTGGACGCCAACCTGGACGAGGTAGGCTATCGCAGCCACGGCCATGCCTGGGGCTATCGCTTCTTCTATGGCGCAATGGAGAGCATCGACCGGGAAAGTCGCCATGTCGTGATCGCCCCCATCCGGGACGAGGACGGGCGCGAGATCATGGGCCGCCATCGCATCCGCTACGACTATCTGGTGCTGGCGGTGGGCTCGGTGAGCAATGACTTCGGCACCAAGGGTGTCGCCGAGCATTGCATCTTCCTGGACAGCCGGTTGCAGGCCGACCGCTTCCGCACCAAGCTGCTGGACCATTGCCTGCGGGTGTCGCGCAGCGATCCGGGCGGCGCGGAAACCGTGAAAGTGGATATTGTCGGCGGCGGCGCCACCGGCGTGGAGCTGGCGGCGGAACTGTACAACGCGGCGGCGGGGCTTCGCCATTACGGTCTGGAAGTGTTCGACGAGAGCCGCCTGAAGGTGACGCTGATCGAGGCGGGACCGCGCATCCTGCCCGCGCTGCCCGAAGACCTGGCCGAAGCCGCGCACAAGGAACTGGAGGCGCTGGGCGTGCGGGTGCTGACCGGCGAGCAGGTGGTGGAGGCCACGGCGGAGGGCATGATCACCGGCTCCGGCGAGCTGATCCGCGCCGACCTGCGCGTCTGGGCGGCGGGCGTGAAGGGGCCGGACATCTTGAAGGATATTGGCGGGCTGGAAACCACCCGCACCAACCAGCTTGTCGTCAGGCCCACATTGCAGACCACGCGCGACGACCGCATCTTTGCCATCGGGGATTGCGCCTTCTTCCTGCCGGAAGGCGCGAAGCGCCCGGTGCCGCCGCGCGCCCAGTCCGCGCACCAGATGGCGGCGCTGGCCTTCCGCAATATCCGCGCGCTGGTGCGGGGCGGGCCGCTGAAGCCGTTTGTGTACCGCGATCACGGATCGCTGGTGTCACTCAGCCATTTCTCCACCGTCGGCTCGCTGATGGGCAATCTGGTGGGCGGGCGCATGGCGATCGAGGGGCGGCTGGCGCGCTTTGTCTATGTGTCCCTCTATCGCATGCACCTGGTCGCCATTCATGGCTGGATCAAGGGGCTGGCGCTGATCGCGGTGGGCCGGGTGAACCACATCATCCGCCCCCGGCTGAAGCTGCACTGATGCGCCGCGCCCTTCTCGCGCTTGTGCTGCTCGCGCTGCCCGCTTCGGCCCAGGATGCCGACTGGCGCATTTATGGCGGCGAAAACGGCAACCGCTATTCCCGTCTGGGCCAGATCACCAAAGACAATGTGGCGGACCTGAAACAGGCATGGATGGTCCGCATGGAGGGGCCGGGCGATCCCCAGACCCATCCCCTGGCGATGGATGGCATCGTCTATGCCTATACGCCGTCGCTTCAGGTGCTGGCGCTGGACGGCGCGACCGGCCGCGAAATCTGGCGCTTCGACTCCGGCATCAAGGGGCAGGGAGCGCAGCGCGGCCTGACCTGGTGGAGTGACGGCCGGGAAAAGCGCCTGTTCGCCTCGGTGATGCATTTCCTCTATGCGCTCGATCCCGCCACCGGAAAGCCCATTGCCGGTTTCGGCGACAAGGGGCGCATCGACCTGCGCGACCATCTGGGACGCGATGATAAAAGCCTCTATGTCTCGCTGACCACGCCGGGCGTGATCTGGAAGGACCTGCTGATTACCGGCTTCCGCACGGCGGAAAACCTGCCCAGCGCGCCGGGCGATATCCGGGCTTTCGACGTGCGCACCGGCAGGCTGCGCTGGGCCTTCCACACCATTCCGCATCCCGGCGAATTCGGGCACGACACCTGGCCGAAAGACGCCTGGAAGACGGCGGGCGGCGCAAACGCCTGGGCCGGCATGGTGGTGGATGAAAAGCGGGGCATCGTCTATGCGCCCACAGGCTCGGCGGCCAGCGACTTTTATGGCGCGGATCACGCGGGCGACAACCTTTTCGCCAATACGCTGCTGGCGCTGGATGCCAGTACGGGCAAGCGAATCTGGCATTTCCAGGGTGTGCGCCATGATGTGCAGGACCGCGATTTTCCGTCGCCGCCGGTGCTGCTGACCATCCGGCGCGGTGGCAAGACGATCGACGCCATCGCCCAGCCAACCAAGGCGGGATTCCTCTATGTGCTGGATCGCGTCACCGGCAGGCCGGTCTATCCCGTCACCGACACGCCCGTGCCGCAAAGCGATGTGCCGGGCGAGGTGACGGCCAGGACCCAGCCCGCCGCCGCGACGCCTGCACCCTTTGCCCGCCAGCACCTGACCGAGGAGATGCTGACCACCCGCACGCCCGCGGCGAACCAATGGGCGCGCGAACAGTTCAAGACCTTCCGCAATCTGGGCGTCTATGGCCCGATGGCGCTGGGGCAGCAGACGCTGGTGTTCCCCGGCTTCGACGGCGGCGCGGAATGGGGCGGCGCGGCAGCCGATCCGGCGCGGGGCATTATCTATGTCAACGCCAACGACATCGCCTGGACCGGCGGACTGGCCCCGGTGACGGCGGGGGGCGGGGTGGGCGCGACGGCCTACCAGACCAACTGTGCCGCCTGTCATGGCGCAAACCGCGCGGGATCGCCGCCCGCTTTCCCGTCGCTGGTCGGCATCACCGATCGCATGACGGTGGACGAGATCGCCGATGTGATCCATACCGGACGCGGACGGATGCCCGCCTTCACCATCGCCGGTGATGGGCTGTCGGCGCTGATCCGCTACCTGCGCGACGGCAGCGACGATCCGTCGGATAAAAAGGAAGTCGCGGCGGACAATCCCGCGCCCGCCAAGTACCGCTTCACCGGCTATAAAAAGTTTCTCGATCCCGACGGCTATCCCGCCGTGGCGCCGCCCTGGGGCACGCTGAACGCGATAGACCTCAATACCGGCGACTATGTCTGGACGATTCCGCTGGGCGAATATCCCGAACTGGCGGCGCAGGGCCAGGTGACGGGCAGCGAGAATTACGGAGGCCCGATCCTGACCCGGACGGGGCTGCTGTTCATCGGCGCGACCTTGTACGACAAGAAAATCCGCGCCTTCGACGCGGCCAGCGGCAGGCTGCTGTGGCAGGCGGTGCTGCCCTTTGCCGGAAACGCCACGCCCATCACCTATATGGCGGGCGGCAAGCAGTATGTGCTGATCCAGGGCGACAACCAGCGCGACCGCAAGGCGGCGCAGGGCGCGGCCTATGTCGCCTTCGCTCTGCCCTAGCGCAGATAGTCCTTCACCACCTGGGTGAGGAAGTCGCGGCCGTCATAGACCACCTGCGTCCGCACCCGCTCGTTCTGGCCGTGCAGCCGGCTGCCGTCCGGCTCGAAGAACATGCCGGTAAAGCCATAGGTGGGAATGCCCACCGGCGTCAGGAAGGCCGCGTCGGTCGCGCCGATCTCCAGCGTGGGGATCACCGGCACGCCGGGCCACATTTTCGCGGCGGCGCGTTCCACCGGCTTCAGGATGGCGTCGGTCAGGGGCGGCGCGGTCCGCACCGCATCGCTGCGGGTGGGCTTTGCCGTCACGGTGACGGCAGGGTCGCCGATCACCGCCGTCAGTGCGGCGCGCACGCCGTCGGGCGTGTCGCCGGGGAAGATGCGGCAGTTGACGTTGGCCGTCGCGCGCTGGGGCAGGGCGTTGGTGGCATGGCCTGCCTCCAGCATGGTGGCGACGCAAGTGGTCCGCAGCATAGCGTTATAGGCAGGGTCGCGGGCGATCACGGTTGCCGCTGCCGTGTCGCCGGGATTTTTCGCCAAGGCCGCCATAGCCGCGCCTGTCTCGCCGCCCGCCACCTTTTCCATGCGGGCGAAGAACTGGCGCGTGGCGTCGGTGGTGCGGACGGGGAAGTCATGCGCGCCGATCTTCACCAGCGCCGCCGAAAGCCGGGTGATGGCGTTGTCCTTGACCGGGCGCATGGCATGGCCGCCGGGATTGACGACTTCCAGCGTCACATTCATGGGCAGCTTCTCGCCCGCATTGACGTTCATCACGATGCGGCGGCCGCGTTCGTCCATCCGGCCCCAGCCGCCTTCATTGATGGCGAATTCCGCATCGATCAGGTCGCGCCGGTTCTGGGCCAGCCAGCGCGCCCCGTTGAACGGCCCGCCTTCCTCGCCGCAGGTCAGCGCCATCTTCACGGTGCGGCGGGGCCTGAACTTTTCGGCCTTGAAGCGGGCCAGCATGTCCACCCAGACGGCGGCCTGCGCCTTGTCGTCGGCGGTGCCGCGCCCATAGAAATAACCGTCCTCCTCCACCAGCGTAAAAGGATCGCGGGTCCAGTCCTCGACCCTGGCTTCCACCACGTCCAGATGTGCCAGCAGCAGCACGGCCTTCAGGTGCGGATTGCTGCCGGTCATCACCGCCACCAGCCCACCCTCCTTGGGATGTTCCGGCACCGAGAAAATGGTGAGGTCGCTGTCGGAAAAGCCCGCCGCCTTCAGCCGCGCCGCCATCTTCTGCGCCGCCAGGGTGCAGCTTCCCGCCGACAGGGTGGTGTTGGTCTCCACCAGCTCCTTATAGATTTCGCGGAACCGCGCCTGGTCGGGCCGCAGGGCCTGGGCCGAGACAGGCGCTGCTTGCAGTGCAGCAAGAACGGACAGGAACGCCGCGCGGATCATGGTTATGCCCCCTCAAAGCCGCCCGACGGTGCGGGATGGCCTGGCCCAAGTCCAGTGGGTTCCGTCCGGCACCGTCTCCGCAACGGTATTTCGCTATCTTCCGGGCGCGGATTGGGGCTAACTGAACGCCATGGGAAGAGGGCGCGCGTGAACATACCGGTCAGGCCCTGCGGCCCGGAGCGCATCGTTTTCGATGCCGAGGGCGATTTCCTCAGGACCGTTCGCGCCCGTGTCCATGAGACGTTGCAGGGATGCGCGCCGCGCGGCAATCCGCGCCAGCTTCGCAAGGCGGCCTTCATCACGGTCTGGTTCCTGGGTTCCTTCGCGCTGATGCTGGCGGTGACGCCGCTGTGGCTGGAATTGCTGCTGGCCGCCTCCTGGGGCCTGGCCGCCAGCGCCGTCGGTTTCAACATTTTCCATGATGCCAATCACGGCGCGATGCTGCCGGGCGCGCGCGCCAATCTCATGGTCGCGGTGGCGGCTTCCACGGTGCTAGGCGCCAGCCGCTATCTGTGGAACTTCAAGCATCATGTCCTGCATCACCGTTTCACCAACATCCAGGGCTGGGACGACGATCTGGAGACGCGCGGGTTCCTGCGCCTGTCGCCGCAGCAGGATTGGAAGCCGCGCTATCGCGGCCAGCATGTCTTCGTCTTTGTCCTGTATGCGATCAACGCCATCGAGATGGTGTTCGTGAAGGACTGGGTGCAGTTCTTCACCCTGCGCATCAATCCGCACCAGCGCATTCCCGCCATGACCGGGGCCGAGAAGCTGGAGTTCGTCCTGTCCAAGCTGGCCTATCTCGCGGTCTTCGTGGCGCAGCCCTTCCTGCTGCTGCCGCCCCTGCATGCGCTTCTCTGTCTGCTGGCCTATCAGGTGACGCTGGGGCTTTCGCTGGCCTTTGTGTTCAGCATGGCGCATCAGGTCGAGGCGGTGGCATTTCCCGCGCCGCAGGGCGCGCCGCCCCGCCTTGCTGGAGGATGGGCGGCGCACCAGATGCAGACCACCGCCAATTTCGCCACCGGCAGCCGCGCCTGGACCTGGTTCAGCGGCGGGCTGAACCACCAGATCGAGCACCATCTCTTTCCCGCCATCGGCCACAGCCATTATGCGGCGATCGGGCCGGTGGTGCGGCGCACGGCGGCCGAGTTCGGGCTGCCCTATCACCAGTACGCGACCTGGGGCGGGGCGATCGTCAGCCATGTCCGGCTGTTGCGCCGGTTGGCGGCGCGGCCCGGGCCGGAAACCCCCTGAAAGAGCTAAACTGCTGATTTGACAAGGTTATATTTCGCTTTGTAATTACTGACTGGTCAGTTATTAATTGGGAATGGCCACGCACCGCTGGACCCGCCGCAAGGACGCCCGCGCCCCCGAAATCCTGGAGGCGGCGCTGGCCTGTTTCGCGCAAAAGGGATTCGCGGGCACCCGCATGGACGACATCGCCGCCCGCGCCGGCATCACTAAGGGCACCATCTATCTCTATTTCGACAGCAAGGAAGCTGTGTTCAAGGCGCTGGCCCGCCAGTCCATCGGCGAACGAATGACCGAAATCCTGGCGCAGGTGAATGCCAGCGAGGCAAAGGCGGCCGACCTGCTGCGGATGGTGATCGGCGCGATGGGGCATTTCGCCCGCACCAGCGACCGCATCGTGTTGCCGCGCGTGCTGCTGGCGGAGGCGGGCAACTTCCCCGAACTGGCCGAGTTCTGGCGGCGCGAGATTATAGACCGCGGTCTGGCACTGTTCGAGACCATCATTCGGCGTGGCATCGCGCAGGGACAATTCCGCGCCGTGGATACCGGCCATGCGGCACGGCTGTGTGTCGCGCCGTTCCTGGTGATGGTGTTCTGGCGCACCATTTTCTCCAAGTTCGACGATGCGCCCTATGATTACGAGGGCCTGTCGGAAACCCATATCGAGACATTGTTGCGCGGCCTGGCCGCACCCCAAGACATGCCATCCGGAGCCGCGCCATGAAGCGCCTTGCCCTTGTCGTTCTGCTGGCGCTGGGCGCCTGTGGCGAAAAACCGGAAGAGGGCTGGCTGGGCTATGGCGAAGGCGATAGCGCGATGATCGCCGCGCCGCAGGCCGGATGGCTGACCGAGCTGAAGGTGGAGCGCGGTCAGGTGGTGAAGCGCGGCGATCTTCTGTTCGTACTCGACAATACCAGCCAGCAGGCCGGGCGCGACCAGGCGCAGGGTGCGCTGGCCCAGGCCCGTGCCGCACTGCGCCAGGAACAGTCGAACCTGGCCTATGCCCGCACCGAACTGGCGCGGCAGGACAGCCTGGCCAAGGCCAATGCCGGAACGCCCACCCAGCGCGACCTGGCCCGCACCACCGCCCAGCAATCGGCGGCGCGCGTGGCGCAGTTGCAGGCCCAGATCAGCCAGATGGCGGCGGGCGTGGAAAGCGCCTCCTATGGCCTGTCGCAGCGCCAGGTCACGGCCCAGACCGAAGGCCCGGTGCAGGACATCTATTTCCGGCCCGGCGAATATGTCGCCGCCGCCACGCCGGTCGTTTCGGTGCTGCCGCCGGGCAACATCTATGCCCGCTTCTTCGTGCCCCAGTCGCAGCTTCAGGGCGTGAAGCTGGGCCAGAAGGTTCAGGTCAACTGTGACGGCTGCAAGCCGATCACCGCCACCATCACCTTCATCGCCGCGCAGGTGGAGTTCACCCCGCCGGTGATCTTCTCCATCGGCAACCGCGAAAAGCTGGTGTTCAAGCTGGAGGCCCGCGCCCCCGGCGGCCTGCCCATCCATCCCGGCCAGCCCCTGACGGTGAAGCCGCTTTGAGCAGGCCGCTCGCCATTGATGTGAAGGGCCTCACCAAGCGCTTCGGCAAGAAGGTGGCGGTAGATCACATCGACATCGCCGTGCCGCAGGGCGAGGTATGGGGATTCCTGGGCCCCAACGGATCGGGCAAGACCACCACCATCCGCATGCTGTGCGGGCTGTTGCATGCCGATGAAGGCAGCGGTACCTGCCTGGGGCTGGACTTCCGCACCCAGTCCGAGGCGATCAAGCGGCAGGTCGGCTACATGACCCAGAAGTTCAGCTTCTGGGAAGATCTTTCGATCCGCGAGAATCTGGAATTCGTCGCCCGCGTCTATGGCATCGCCGATCCCAAGCGGCGGGTGAACGAAACGCTGGAGCGGCTGGGGCTGACGAAACGGCAGGACCAGCTTGCGGGCCAGCTGTCCGGTGGCTGGAAGCAGCGCATGGCGCTGGCGGCCTGCATGTTGCACGATCCCCAGCTGCTGCTGCTCGACGAGCCGACGGCGGGCGTGGACCCCAAGGCGCGGCGCGATTTCTGGGAGGAAATCCATGCTTTGTCCGCCGAAGGGCTGACCGTGCTGGTCTCCACCCATTACATGGACGAAGCCGAACGCTGCGACCGCATCGTCTATATCCTGAACGGGAAAATGGTGACGCGCGGCTCGGTGGCCGAGGTGATCGCTGAATCCGGCCTTGTCACCTTCACCCTGGAAGGCGATGCGGTGCGCCATCTGGCGCAGGAACTTCAGGACAAGCCGGGCGTGGATTATGCCGGTTTCTTCGGCGCCGCCCTGCATGTCAGCGGCCGCGACCGCGCCGCGCTGGAAGCCGCCATTGCGCCCTATCGCGACCGGCCCGGCCTGACCGTGTTCGAATCCCCGCCCAGCCTGGAGGATGTGTTCATCCATCTGCAGGAGGAGGCGCGATGAACTTCTCGCTGCGCCGGGTCTGGGCCGTGCTGGTCAAGGAATTCCTGCAGATGCGCCGCGACCGGCTGACGCTGGGCATGGTGGTGGGCGTGCCGCTGATGCAGCTTTTCCTGTTCGGCTTCGCCATCAACCTCAATCCCAAGGACCTGCCCGCCGCTGTCGCCATCAACGATCCGGGCCCTTTCGCGCGCTCCATTGTCGCGGCGCTGTCCAATTCCAGTTATTTCAAGATCGTCGAGCAGACCAACGATCCCGCCCATGCCCGCCGCCTGTTGCAGGAGGGCAAGGTGGTGTTCGTGGTGGAGATTCCGCCCAACTTCTCGCGCGACATCGTGCGCGGCGCGCGCCCGGACCTGCTGATCGAATCCGACGCCACCGATCCGGCCGCCGGGTCCTATGCGCTGGCGGCCTTCAACCAGCTTGCCAGTACGGCGCTGCGCGACGACCTGGTGGGGCCGCTGGCGGGGCGGGCGCAGGGGCCGCCGCCGTTCAACACTGTCTCGCACCTGCTCTACAACCCGGAATCCAACACCCAGTACAATATCGTGCCGGGCCTGCTGGCGATCATCCTGACCATGACGATGGTGCTGATGACCTGCCTGGCCCTGACGCGCGAGCGCGAGCGCGGCACCTATGAAAACCTGATCGCCATGCCGGCCACGCCGCTGGAGATCATGATCGGCAAGATCGCGCCCAATGTCGTGGTGGGCGCGGTCCAGAGCGCGATCATCCTGCTCTTGGCGCGTTTTGCCTTTCATGTGCCGATGATCGGCTCGCTGGGCCTCTTGGCCGGGGCGCTGGCCATCTATGTCGTTGCCAACCTGGCGGTGGGCTATACTTTCTCCACCATCGCCCAGAACCAGCTTCAGGCGATGCAGATGACGACCTTCTTCCTCTTGCCCGCCATCCTGCTGTCGGGCTTCGCCTTTCCCTTCATGGGCATGCCGGTCTGGGCGCAATGGATTGGCGAGGTGCTGCCCGCCACCCATTTCCTGCGGATCATCCGGGGCGTGCTGCTGAAGAATAACGGCTTTTCCGAAAGCTGGCCCGATATCTGGCCGCTGCTGCTGTTCACCGTCACGGTGGGCAGCATCGCCCTGCTGCGCTTCCGCCGCACGCTGGATTAGGCTTCGGGGATCGCCTGTCCGCGCTGCGGGCTGAACAGGTAGGCGACCAGGATCGCCGCGATCATGCCGATGGCGATGGCCGGGCCGCGCCAGTCGCTCTGCACCAGCTGGCCGCCGATCATCACCAGGCAGACGGCCGCGCCCAGCACCGGCACGATGACGGGCGCGTTGAACCGGCCCGGCATGTCGCCGTCTCGGCGCTTGAGCACCACCAGCGCGCTGTTGACGATGGTGAAGACGATCAGCAGCAGCAGAACGGTCGCGCCCGCCAGCTGGGTGATGTCGCCCGTGAACTGCAACAGCGCGATGATCACGAACAGGACCAGGATGGCGACATGCGGCGTGCGGCGGCGGCCATGCACCTTGCCCAGCGCGGCGGGCAGCAGGCCTTGGCGCGACAGGCCGTACAGCATGCGCGATCCCATCACGGTATTGACCAGCGCGGTGTTGGCGACGGCGGCGATAGTGATGAAGGTGAAGCCAATGGCGGGAAACCAGGGCGCGGCCCGCTCGATCACGGCGCGCAGCGGCGCAGGGGCCTGGGCCAGTTCCTGCCAGGGCACGATGGAAACGGCGGTGACGGACACGGCCAGGTAGATCACCGAGACGATCAGCATCGCCCCGATCATGGCGATGGGCATGTTGCGCTCCGGCTTCTTCACTTCCTCGGACACGTTCAGCATGTCCTCGAACCCCAGGAAGGAGAAGAAGGTCAGCACCGCGCCCTGCAGCAGCAGCGCCCCGGTTAGCGCCCCGTCCGGATTGGCGGGGGTGACGGGAAGCTGGGTCAGGTCGGTATCGCCCCAGAAGCGGAAGCCCACCGCGATCACCAGGATTAGGCCGCCCGCCTCGATCAGGGTGCAGACGGTGTTGGCCCAGAGCGATTCCGAAATGCCGCGATAGACGATGCCGCCCACCAGCATCAGGAAGCCGACCGCCAGCAGGATGATTTCCAGCGGTACGCCCGCCACCGACAGGCCGGTATGCCAGCCCAGCAGGCTGTTGAGATTGAGCGCCACCACCTTGGACTGGGTGGCGGAGGAGGCGATGCCCGACGCCACCACCGCCAGTCCCACCACATAGCTCAGCCAGGGGCGGCCATAGGCGCGGTGGGCGGCATAGGCCGCGCCCGCCGCCCTGGGATAGCGCGAGGCGATCGAGGCATAGCTCAGCCCGGTCAGCAGCGCGGCCGCCATCGCGACCAGGAAGGCCATCCACATGGCGCTGCCCAGCACACCTGCCGCCTTGCCCACCAGTCCATAGATGCCCGCGCCCATCATGGAGCCGACGCCGTACAGCATCATCTGGCCGGGACCGATCGCGCGCTTGAGGGATGTCATGTCCGGTTCTCGAAAAGGCGAATCCAAGGTGGACCGGATCGGGCAGGGGCGGAAGTGCCGGATTTCCCTGCACCCCATATTTGCATGTGATAATCACTTGCAAATATGGGGTGCGGGGACTAAGGAGTGTGGGTGCGCTGCCCGCCTGCTGTAGGCCCGGATGCAGCCGCCGCAGGAGGTGCGCATGCCCGGCCCCATGTCTGACGCGATGCCGATGGACATCCTGCGGACACCCGAACTGCTGCTGGTGGCGACCTTGAGGCTGTTCGCCCGCAGCGCCTGGCAGCAAACCCCGGTGGACTGGTCGGAAGGGCTGCGCGCCGCCGGCCTGCCGCCGGACAGCATCGACGCGCTGACGCGGCTGTTCGAGATCATCGCCGTGGCGCCCCGGCGCAGGCTGGCGATTGCCTGCCTGCATCAGACCGTTCTCAGTCCCGACGAGCATCGCTTCCTGCGGATGATCGCCGCGCTTCAGCGCCATGCGGAGGACGAGGCGCGGGCATTCCTGGACATCTGGGTGACGCCCGCCGCGGTGCGGCTGGCTTTACCTTGCGCCCGGCTGCTGGCCGAAGGGCTGGCGCGCCAGGGCTACCGGCTGCCGCAGCGATGGGATCATTCTTCCGACCTGGCATCCGACCTGATGCCCGGCGGGGAGACCGAGCCGGTGGGCGCATCAGCGGGCAGCGTGCACCGGCCGGTGGCTTTCTATCTGCATTGATCCCGGTCCGGCCGCAGGGGGCGCCCGTCAGGCCACGGCCCGCCAGGCGTCTTCCTGCTGGCCGATCATCTCGCGCGTCTGCGTCCAGTTCCGTTGCAGCGTGGCGAGAATGGCCTCGGCGCCGGTCCTGTCGGACGCCTGCGCCGTCATTTCCAGCGCGCGCGCCAGCTTGCTGACCCGCATCGCGCCCACATTGCCCGCGGACGACACCAGCGCATGCGCCGTGCGCGCCACGGCGGCGAAATCGTCCGTGTTCAGCCCGGCGGCGATCGTGTCCATCGCGGCGTCGGCGTCCTGGACGAGCAGCAACAGGAGAGAGTGCAGCGGGGCCGGTCCCATCAGCGTGGACAGATTCTCCAGCGTTTCCCGGTCGAGCAGGACTTCGCCGGGCTCTTCGCCTGCCGGGGCGGACGGGGCAGCTTTTTCACCCTGATAACGCTCCAGCAGCGCCAGCAGCGCGGCGGGGCTGATCGGCTTGCTCACATAATCATCCATGCCCACCGCCAGATATTCCTCCCGCGCGCCCGGCTGGGCGTTGGCGGTCATGGCGATGATGGGCACATGGCATTTGGGTGCGGGCATGGCGCGGATGACGCGGGTCGCGCCGGGGCCGTCCAGTTCGGGCATCTGGATATCCATCAGCACCACATCGAAGTCCGCCGCGCGCAGCTTTTCGACCGCCTGCGCGCCGTTCTCGGCGATGGTGAGATGGAAGCGGCTGCCCAGCAGCGCCGTCGCGTATTTCTGGTTGATCTTGTTGTCTTCGGCCAGAAGGATACGCATGCGGGACTTCTCCTGGGGAATGGATGACGGCATCTTCCCCGCAATCCTGGGGCTTGCAGCCGCGAGAGCCGCCCTCTGGTAAAGACGGTTCATGCAGTCGCGCAGTTCGTGCTGGCGGACCGGCTTTTCCAGCCTGTGGTCGAAAAGGGGAAGGCTTTCCGGCGGAATGCCGTGGGTGCCCGCCGACGAGACGCTGACCAGCCGGAGACCGGCCAGGTCGCGATGCGCGCGAATCCGCCGGGCCAGTTCATCGCCGGCAATGTCGGGCATCATTTGGTCGAGGAAGACGATGTCATGGGGCTTGCCCCGGCGGCAGGCGTTCTCCAGTTCGGCCAGGGCGGCCTCGGCGCCGCCGGCGGTGGCGACATGGCGCACGCCCATCGCGCGCAGCTGGCGGCTCATGATGTCGAGATTCATGGCGATGTCGTCCACCACCAGGACCCGTGCGTCCTCCAGCTGCAGGGCGGTGCCTTCCGGCTCAACCACCTGCGACCTGGCGCGTTCCAGCGCGATCTCGAACCAGAAGGTCGAACCGACGCCCACCTGGCTGTGCACGCCGATGCGCCCGCCCATCAGTTCGACAAGCTGCTTGCAGATGGCCAGGCCAAGCCCGGTGCCGCCATAGCGGCGAGTGACCGAGCTGTCGGCCTGCGCGAATTTCTGGAACAGGGTTTCGCACGCGGCGTCGGGAATGCCGATGCCGCAGTCCTGCACCTCGAAGCGCAGCTGCGAAAGCCCCGTGGCGGGATCCACCACCTGCGCGACGCGCACGATCAGGCTTACGCCACCCTTGTCGGTGAACTTGATGGCGTTGCCGAGAAGGTTGAGCATCACCTGGCGCAACCGCGGGGCGTCGCCGTGATAGCCGCCACGCGCGGCCGGTTCCACGAAGACGCCAAGATCTATGTTTTTTTCCCGCGCCTTGCCGATCATCACCTCGACGGCGCTTTCCACCGTGCTGACCAGGTCGAAGTCCTGCATGTCCAGTTCAAACTTGCGCGCTTCCAGCTTGGAGATGTCCAGGATGTCGTTGACGATGGCCAGCAGGGCCTCGCCGGATTCGCGCACCGTCTCGGCGAAGTCGCGCTGCTCGTCATCCAACTTAGTTTCCAGCAGCAGGCCGGTCATGCCCAGGATGCCGTTCATGGGGGTGCGGATTTCATGGCTCATATTCGCCAGGAAGTCGCTCTTGGCGCGGTTGCCCGCATCGGCGGCGTCGCGCGCCGCAATCAGTTCGGCGCGGGCCTTTTCCAGGTCTGCGACATGGCTGCGAAGGCGCGCGGCTTCTTCCTCGGCACGGACCGCGAAGCGGGAGTCGAACAGGGCGCAGACACCGCCCAGCGCGATCACCAGGAAGGCAACGATCGCCACCGCGATGGCCATGCTTTCGGGCGCCAGTGCGATGCCGTGATCCGTCGCGACCGGCGCCAGCGAGAAGGTGACGGCGCTCATGGCCGTGAAATGCATGCTGCAGATCGCCAGCACGAACAGTCCGGCGGCGGCCCCAAGACGCCTGAGGCTGTGGCCGTTTTCCACCATGCGCAGCGCGGCCATGCCGAAGCCGATGCCGCCCAGCACCGCGGCGGCCACATAGGCCCAGTCCCAGTGCATGGTCATCGGGCCCCGCAGGGCCAGCATGCCGGTGAAATGCATCAGGCTGATGGCCAGCCCAAGCGCGACGCCGCCCAGCCAGGCGCCGTGCCGCCGGACCGACAGGCCGAATGCCAGGGTGCAAAGGGTGAAGGCGATCAGGGCCGAGGCCACTGTTTCGTAGATGTCGTAGCGGACGGAAAAGCCCGGCTGGAACGCCAGCATCGCGATGAAATGGGTGCCCCATATCCCGCAGGCGGCCACGAAGCCCGCCGCCGCCAGCCAGGCATAGAAGGCGCGGCCCTGGGCCGCGCGCATCCGTGTCAGCATGTGGATGACGGTCAGGCTGGCGAAGAGGCAGACGCCCGCCGCCAGAAGAACAAGGCGCAAATCATGCTGTGTCGTTACGCAACCAAGAATCCTGAGCATTACACTGGGCCATTGATTTCCAGCGGCCCTTCTAGGGAGGGAGTGATTAAGGGGGAGTTAGCCACAACACGCTGAAAACCCACATGAAATAAAGGGGCAAGACACGCCCTTCCGTTGAAAACCGGATTTGCCAGATTCGTGCTTTGCGGCGGGTTATTCGCCGTCACGCCGGACTGGTCTGGCTGGGGCGGAAGGGGTGAGGCGCGGCCCGCGCAGCGGGTGAGCAGGTCCGGTGGACCTGCGAAAGCGGCGAACGCCGCGAGCCAGCGCGAGCGGCCGGGGAGCCCTTCTAATGGTGTTTCAGGACTGGTCTGGCTGGGGCGGAAGGGATCGAACCTTCGAATGCTGGAATCAAAATCCAGTGCCTTACCACTTGGCGACGCCCCAACAGGCCGCAGACCGGCGCGGGTGGCCCCGTATAACGGCAAGGCCCGCCCCCCGCAAACCGGGAAAAGCCCGCCCGGACAATGTGTTCATAACGCCTATCGGGCCGGTTGCGGGGCCGGGGGGGCATCGCTATAAGGGCGCCTCCCGAGGCGAGGGGCCTGCCCTTTCGCACTGGTTCGGAGAGTAGCTCAGCCTGGTAGAGCACTACGTTCGGGACGTAGGGGCCGGAGGTTCGAATCCTCTCTCTCCGACCAATTTTTCAAGCACTTACGAGTGCTGGTAACCGCAGCAAACTCGTTTGTGAGAATTCCGTGAGAATTCAAGCGGCCTGACGGGCTTTAGCTGCCAGTTTGTTGGACTGCCTCAGAACACGGCCAATCCAGGCGTCTAGCGCGGCCGCGGCCTCTGCCAGGTAGCTCGCCTCATACTGGCCATAGTCCTGGGTAGTGCGGGCACCCTGCTGGACGTGGCCAAGCTGGTAATCAATTTGCTCCTTAGGGACTTTCGCGGTCCGCAACACGGTCGTTCCACGGTGTCGGATGCTGTAGAGCGCCATACGGGGGAGGGCTGCTTTCTCCGCTGCGCAGAGCCGCCGAAGCACAGTATGGATGCTACTTCGATTTGAGTATGCGCAATATGGCTGGTTCATGCTCATTGGCGCCCCGTTTGTGCACTTCTCCCATTCGTTTAGCCATTTGGTCATGGTCCTTGGTTCCCGGAGTGTCGGGCGAAACTTCTTGTTCTGCCGCCTTCCTTCGGGATTTAGGGAAATCAAGCCTTCGCGGCGGTCACGTTGGCCAGGTGTCAATTGGGCAACAGCAGTTGGCCGCCCTAGAGTAGCCATTGAGTTCAGTAGCCAGCGCCGTAAACCTTCGGGCATGGGCTGAGCCAAGAGGCGGGCAAGCTCGCCATCCGTCGGCTCGAAAAGCTTGCGCTTCGGCGTATCTTTCAGGTCAGGCCATTTGTCCAGGATCGCACCAGCCTTCATGGGAACATCCAGTTTCGGGTCGGAATGAGCTAACGCCGCCGCCACGACCGAGAAGTTGCGTGCAATGTAAGACATCGAATGGCCATGGCTTGCCGACCAGTCCACGAACTCCTTCAACTTTCTTGCATCCAACACATGAACACGAACGAGGGGCCCCCAACACTCTAGGAACAGCTTACCAGCATGCCGAGCGGGCTTAGCGCTAGGGAGGAAGTCTGTGCGATCCTGAAAATACCGCTCCAGTACAATTGATAGCGGAGTGCGATCAGTGGCTGGCGCACCCCGGACAATTATTTCGGAAAGCTTCCCCTTTGCTTCTTCAAGATCCTCTGTGCCGAGGCTAGCGCGACGCGTTCTTCCATTTCCG